>JAKACZ010000006.1 GCA_021820965.1 Bacillota bacterium
CTCGTCTCGAATGATCCGCGCCGGTCGGCGCGGGCCCTCTTGGAAGGCTATAA
This sequence comes from Bacillota bacterium, assembly GCA_021820965.1. Taxonomy (GTDB): domain Bacteria; phylum Bacillota; class Sulfobacillia; order Sulfobacillales; family Sulfobacillaceae; genus Sulfobacillus_B. The sequence goes on from JAKACZ010000006.1 coordinate 54, forward strand.
GACACAATTTGTGGTGGAGCAAGACAACGCGCTATTGAAAGGTCCGTTAGCTGTCGCCCCCCTGTTCCTCAAGGACACCAAGAAAATCACCGCCTATGTTTATGTGGTCTTCATGGCACTCCTGTTATGGCGCTGTATGCAAGCGGTGATGCGGCAGAATCACGAGCGGCTTGGCATCACGTTGCCCTACCCCAATGGGGCATTGCAGCCGGCACCCACGACCAAACGCCTCAAGGAAATCGTCACCCCCATTCAAATCATTCATTGGCGGGCCGCTGACGGAACCCGGCGGCGGAGCCGGAGTGCCCTCACGCTCGTCCAACGCCAAGCCCTCTTGTTGGTCGGGATGGATTCCCGACGGTTTATCCGGGTTCCTTCCGGGTGAGCCGCAGGGGCGTCTCATCATTCAGGCTGGGCTAAGCAGGGGTGCGAAATGCAAGGTCAAGGGGAGATGACCGTAGAGTGGACCCTGACGGCGCTTGACGGCCTATGATCACGGCCGCGCGGTCGATCACACGGAATCGCAAGCTCTCACACGGGTGTCCACTGTTATCAGAACGTCCCTCTGAAAGACCCACACCCATTTAATTTGACGAAATATGAATGCGACAACTATGTGGTTCGTCGTAGGTTTCAAGCACGAAAGATTTCCGCGACGGACAAAGGTAGATCCGGAAAGAGCGGACTGGTAACGTTATCCCCGAATCGAAATGTGCCAACCAGCTGATATCCCTCAGGGACTAGTCGTTGAACCTCTCCGGCCTGAAGGCCGGAGATTCTGGGGGAACCACCGTGGCTGCGTCGATGGGTTGTGAAACCCTGGGAGTGCTCCTCCGGACTCGCCACCGCTTATCCCACCAGCAACATCGGCGGGGTTCAGCCGCAACTACGCCTTAACGTCCCCTGGAGAGGAACGCGACGGCGATACGTGTTATTTCTACACGTCAGATTCTTATGCCACCTTTTTGAGTGGCCACAAGGGTTCGCATGTTTTAACGTCTTATCATGACGACGCGATACATTTTACATTCCCCACGAATTGCGGGAGACAACCGCACGAACGTATCCAGTTGTCAAAGAGCGAACATGCGTATTTTAGCAAAAGATTTGCTTGACGGCAACGCCTTATGACCGACAGTCGGAGGAAATCCCCAGACCTGCCCCAAAGCAGGGGAGGACCGACAGTCGGAGGAAATCCCCAGACCTGCCCCAAAGCAGGGGATATCTCCGCCCTAAACGGCGGAGTTTTACGGCGCATCTGGATAAACACGTAGGTTTGGGGTGGCGATAAACGCGGTTCTCGTTCAAGGCCACGGCGCACCACCTGACGAACGATCAACGCAAGGCGGCGGATCGGTGTGCCGACTACCTCCTCCATAAACGCGCCTGGTTAGATACCCGACCCTTGGCGCGGGGATGGCCCATTGCGACCGGCATCATTGAAGGCGCCTGTCGCCATCTGGTGAACGATCGGTTCGATATCACGGGCGCGCGGTGGGGCCTCGCCGGAGCCGAGGCGATTGTGAAACTGGGAGCCGTCTGGAGCAACGGGAACTGGACGACGTACTGGGCGTATCATCTGGCCCAAGAACAGCAGCGCGTGCACTGTAGCCGCTATGCCACCTCACCCCATTCCCGCGCCGCCTAGTCTCCCGGCGATCGCGGGCACTGGCGACTACGACGTCTGACTTCTCCGACCGGAGTACGGCTGAATCAGCAAGGACCGCCCGCCTCCATGAGGCATCGGTGAATGGTCAGTAGGTGGGCTTCGCCCCCCGCACTCGTTCCGTCGCTCGCGCTCCGGGCATCCTGCCGGGCCATGCGGAGCGTTTCGGTCTTCGTGACTGGCCAGGCGTCCGCGACCTGGACGGCTCCCGGACGCTGCTTCGATGGGTTCATCGACCTGCTATCGACCTGCTCCTCTCTCCACGGTACCGACCACGGACATTCCATGGCTTCTCCCCGGGCATCTTTTCTCGTGACGGCAATGATCGGAAACCGTGGATACCCCTGAGACGATGTGTTCAGAGGCCTAGAATCCTCAACCGTTTTACGGGGGCAACTCTTCATTTTGCAAACCTCTGTTCGATTAATTTTCCCCCCAGAAGAGCCACACCCAATCCGAATTGACCTTCGTGTGACAGCCGCCGGGCAAACGGAGCGATCAACCAAACAAACCGGATACCCTTAAGTTGATACTTCAAGATACGGGTGTTGAGGCTAACTTCTTTTGTCATGGGTTTGACTAATTAGGTTATCATCATGGTCTCCGTTGTGACCACTCGCTATGTTGAGATTCTGGGGGTGACTGTCGAACGCATGCGCCTCCCCAATAGCATTCGCGTTTGGCGTAGACCGTGGGCTTCAGCCGTCAGCCAAACGCGAATCCCAGCCCATCGGGCTGATTCTTCTACATTCCCAGACCTCCTCTGAACCGCCAATACCCGGCAGATCCTGTGACAGGCATGTTAGTCGAAGTGATGACAATTAGCATTAGCGCCAACAACGGGCAAACAAGGTGGGTGAAGTGGTTTTTGGTGTTCATTGAGATTTTGTTGGCGGGATTTAGCTGTTAGGCGGCGCGATTCCGTAGGACGAAGCCCCGGGTGATGTCCCCCCAATGCTACGTCAATGGGCCGACACCGGAACGACAAAACCACCAAGGGGCCACGTCAGCAGATGATTGGGCAGGAATCTCCTGTGATGAGAGAACAGAACAGGTCGGTTCAGGGACATTTTGTCATTTTGTTGTCATCTCACATCGATAAGATTAACCAACTCAACCGTAAAAGGAGGGCATTCTAATGAAGAAGAAGCTGGTTTTAGGCTTGTTGCCGGCGGTGGTCCTACTGGCCGCCCCCTTGGCGGCTTCGCCATACGGCTTTGCCGCTGGTGGATCGACTGGTACGGCGTCGGCAGTTTCGGCATCTCACCCCGTATCACGAGCCCAAGCCGAAGCCATCGCGGTGAACGCCGTTGGCGGTGGACAGGTCACTCACATCTCCAGTGATACCTATCAAGGGAAGGCTGTCTATGACGTTCACGTCTTGCGCCAGGGGGTCCTATACGACGTCAAAGTCTCGCAGAGCTCGGGCGACGTGGCCCAAAAGAAGCTCGCTTCGGAACAACCAAGTCGCGTGTCGTCCCCGTCCAGCTCCTCCGGCACGTCTGCCTCGCCGGGCCCGTCCGTGAGTGCGAGCCAAGCTGGGCAATTGGCTGTTAACGCGGTAGGCGGGGGGTACGTGGCTCATATCTCGGCCGACCACTACCAGGCGCGCCCGGTATGGGATGTCCACGTGAGCTATCAAGGCCAAGTCTGGGACGTCAAGATTAGCCAAGGGACTGGATCGGTGGTACAACAGAAACTGTCGTCCGAGCAACATGCGCGGGCGTCCAAGGATCAAGCCCCCGATTCCCAGGATCAGCCCGATCATAAGAGCTCGTCCGGGTCCGCATCGTCGAGCGGCTCTATCGCCTATGGGCGCAAACTTTCCGCTGTCCCCTCAGCCTATCAACAGTATGTGACTCAGGCTTTGCAACAGGAAAACGGCCGCCTAAAATGGGTCAAATTCATTCACAAGCACAACGGGGAGACGCAGGCCAACATTAAAATCCGCCGCGCCCAAGGCGGAACCGTCAAGGTCAAAGATCTCTTCAGTGCATCGGGGCAGTTGATCCAACAAAAAGTCAATCATTAGAGAGAACTGATCGAGGATGGAGGGGAGACTCGGGCTCCCCTCCATTTTGGGTAGATTCATCGGGGCGATAGAACGCGGACAAGATAAGCCCACCATGTATTCTGCTCCGCGCCGACAGCAGACCGCGTCCTATCCGAAACAGGACGCAGTCCCGTTGACACCTGATTTGGCGCGATCCCTCTTGCCTACCCGTCATATGCCGCCTGGTCCAACCGCCAATTCTGCCATCTGCTGTTCGTCGTCCCTTTTGACATCTAACCCATTAAATAACAGATTGGTTACCACGGCTACGATACTTCCTACGACGATGCCGTCCTCCAAAAACATACTGGCGTCGGATGACAGGTGGGCGAACAGTTGTGGAACCACTGACACCCCCACGCCAGTGCCTAGGGCAATAGCCACTAAAAGAAGATTTTTGTTTTCGCTAAAATCGACCTGCTTTAACATACGTATTCCGGAAGCTACGACCATCCCAAACATGGCAACCATAGCTCCGCCTAGCACCGAAGTCGGGATAGACAGAGTGAACCCAGCCACTTTAGGAAAAAACCCGAGGATAACCAAAACGACACCAGCTGTCACAATAACGTTGCGCGTTTTCACCTTCGTCAGTGCAACCAATCCAACATTTTGAGAAAATGTGGTGTATGGAAAACTATTCATGACGGCGCCCAAGATTGCCGCCAACCCTTCGGCACGCAAGCCTCGGCGAATGTCGGCGGAGGTAATTTGCCGGTTTACGATTTCTCCTAACGCGAAATAGACACCGGTCGACTCGATCATGCTAACGATGCCCACGAGAGTCATCGTCAGGATGGCCGAGAGGTCAAACTTGGGCGGGCCAAAGTGGAAGGGGGTGACCAGACGAAACCAGCTAGCCCCCGTTACCGCAGAAAAATTCGTCAATCCCATTAGCCAGCCAATGATTGTCCCCGCAATAATGGAGATCAGCACAGCGAGAGCTTGGAGAGTACCCTTGAAAAAACGATTAATCAGTATCACCAATACCAGGGTTAATAACGCCAGGCCCAGGTTTTGTGGATTGCCATATCCCGGTGCACCCAATCCTCCACCGGCATTATTGAGGGCCACTGGAAGTAAGGACAATCCAATAATGGTGACCACGGACCCGCGAACCACTGCCGGGAATAAGCGGACCAACGTGCCCATAAACTGTGCAAGAACCATGACCACTAGGCCGGAGACGATGATTGAGCCGTAAATTGCCGTAATTCCGTCAATTTTACCGATTAGCATCATAGGAGCGACGGCGGTAAACGTACAGCCGAGCATGACCGGGAGCTTGATCCCGATGAAATTGGTTCCTACGACTTGTATTAACGTCGCAATTCCACAGGTGAACAGGTCTAACGAGATTAAATAGCCGACTTGGGCAGAATGTAGTCCAATAGCCGGGCCAACAATCAAAGGCACTAACACCGCACCAGCATAAAACGCTAAAACATGCTGAATTCCCAAGGGGATTAGACGACCCACTCCAACATTATCCATGAATCCTGGCCTCCCTCGTAAAAAACGTGCAGATTGTGGCAAGGGTGCACTGCAGAAGTCCCCATCTCACCGAAAAAGCCAGCCGTACTCACCGGGGGCTTTCCCCGGCAGCACGCCTGGCTGCGACAAACAAGACGCCTCTCGCTCCATCATGGAGCCGTATAACTACTTTCACTTATCATTATAACACGAATGGCACGAATTGAGCGGATTATTAGTCTTGAGATGTTGGTTTCCGGCCAGTTAGGGTACCCGGCGCCCACAATAGTCGTAGACGGTTGTTTGGTTCCCGCCATCAGCGGTGCGTGGGGGAAGGTCGCGTTTCGAACGGATACCCAAGGCCGGACCTGGCTTGGAAAATCGGGCATTGGGATTTTGTGATCGATCGCTCATTGTGACGTGCCTTCGTCATGCAGAGGCGAAATCGGATTATCTGATTGATTTGGCCGACGTCACGAATTCGAGGATAGCGATCCTTAAGGGACTAACGGGCCGGTTAGCGACCTAGCATAATGTTCTGATAAAGTGTTAACAGTGTAATTTTTGAGAGCATGAAAGGTGTGGGGCATGGGCTCGTTTGGTGCTTTAGCCCAGAGGAGCAATTGGTGCCCTGGGAGCACGATCTGAAACTATGAACCATGCGCGGCCCCAACCTCGAACCGACGGTTCCCGGTGGCAGTACGCTGCTCGTGCAAACCCGATGGCGCGTTATCCGACGCGGCGACATTGTGGTGTTCAAAGCTCCCGCCGTGAATCTTCCCTATCTCTGGGTGCTGCGGACACGGTTCGTGCCGGACGACATGCTTCCAGAATCCTGCAACGGGACGACCGACCGTCACCGGTCCCAGAAAACTCTACTGGCTTCAGTTCGACACAGACGGCTAACATTCGACAGGCTGGAGTAGGGTCGTGTGCAAAGGAGTAGATTCCGGTATTGTTCCCTTGGTAGATTTGAAAGCGATGAAACCAATAAATCCCAAGGGGGACAACGTAATGGCTCACCATCAGTTTACTCTGGACGACCAAGCCCCGGTGGCGCTAACTATGTCCCTCGACACAGATGTTGTGGCAGGCCAGGAGAAGAGCACAGGAGGCCGCATCGCTACGCCGCTCAATTTTCTGATAACATTGGTGGTGGGCGTCTGCTCTGCGGACTACCTGAGTATAATGTGAGAATCTCGAGGTTATAGGAGGTCCTTGAATGAATCGGATCATGGCGCTGGTGCAGCTGGGCTAATGGTCTGCGGCGCGGTGGGCAACCGTTTAACCCATGTCTGTCAGTCCGACGGCCTACATCGTTCGGCCGTCGAGGCCATATTGCCGTACAATAGGTTTAGTGTTTAGACTCAGCGCCAAATCTGGGCGGTCTCGGGAGCACAATGTCGCACAAAGCCCGCAAAATAATGAGGTTAACCGTGTCACCGGGGGCATAAGCGAGAATTCCGAGATTATCCGTTTGGAGAAACGCAGGAAAGATGACCTTCGAGACATCCCGTTCGGGGAAACGTATCGTCGAGGAGACAGTTAGTCGATCCCTGACATGGCGCGACGTCCGGCGGGCCATCCGATTCGGGTGCAAAATACGTCCGTGCAGGTGTCTACGGACACAGCTTGAACTTGCGTTCTGAATACTCAACATGCAAATGAGGTAGTTCGGGGGCGAGTGTTCCCCCGCAAGGAATCGACGCATCTATGTGACGCTAACCGGACGGGCGCGACGTAGGGTGTGCGGGGCAGACGAGGAGGTGGTTGTGTGGAGCGGTATACCTTGGATCAGGTTCGCGACCGGATGGTCCATGCTTGGGACGGGGTTCACTGTTTGGCGGCGAGGGCGACCATGAAGCATTTGGCTCCCCTACGGGAAGCCCCGCGCGCGCCACGATTTCTCGAACCGGCGGATGTGGGGCGGCCGACACGGTGCCTGGAGGCATGGTGGCGGGCCCCGGATCGATGGCGCCATGACGTGGACGGGCGGGATGGAGCGCGTCTTAGTTACGTGGGCATCGGCGACGATTGGTGGTTGTGGCAGGCCGGTATCGTGCAGTGGACCGGAACCACGGTCGACGCCCGCCAGCAGGGCCTCACGCAATCGGATAATCTCTCGTATGGGCGTCCCTATCTGAGCCCCGCGGAGAATGCGCAGTTGTGGCTCTGGCTCAATCCAGCGATTTGGGTGGCCTCGTTTAGCTTGGCGCTCAACAACTGGTCCGCTCCACTGCGGGATGACGTCTACCAGGATGCCCACATTGTGCACGTATTGGCGAGTGAGGGGCTAGAACCTAATCGTTGGACCGGAGCCGAACAGGAACTGACCGAGCGCTGGTGGATTCAACAGTGGGACCGCGACGAAGAACTGGGGGACTTTGCCAACTTCTTTCAACTGTGGGTCGACATGCGAACGGGATTTTGCCGCCGCATGACCGCCGAGGGAGCCAATGGACGCCAATGGGATATTCTGGTCGCTTCCCTCATCCTCAATGATGTGTCGCACGTGCCGGACGCCATCTTTGCGGGACCCGCAGCCACGCCATAAGCGAGTGGCGCCGGAGCGATTGATCTGCACTTCATTGTGTTGGCTATCTTCTACGACACCCTTGATCCGGAACTCGTGATGCGCGTAAGGGGGCGTATCTTCCGCAAGCAATCGCTACTCTCGGCATGATAGTGCATCATGCGACGGAGCCGAAGTTGCCGGGTCGGTCGCAGTCGGTTGTATCGCACTCTAGCGAAAAGGTATGATCGAGAAAAAATACGAGGTGGGCTCTGCAATGTATCACCAGATGCTCATGCGGCATCGCTGGTTGAATGCGACCCAGCGCATTGTGCAGACGACCGTGACCCATCCTGACTTCGGGAGCTTGGTAGCTCGTGTAGACCTTCAGACCCATGTGGTCGAAATCATCGACGGGTCACCGGCTCATGACATTTCACCCGAGGATCGCACGCAGATTCTGCACAGCGCCCAGGGATGGGAGCGGTACCTACCGCGGCCCTATCCAAACAATATCCGGTGGTATGAAGAGGAGACCGTGTTCGACACCTGGAGGGAGTCCTACGAGTGGGTTTCCTCAGATATCTATAATGCCAAGGGGGGAAATCAGTACGACGGCTACCGCACTGCCGATGAAAAGATGGCGGCCGCCTTGGTGTACGAGCTGACGCAGCTCAACACGCGAGGGGAACCCCACGTTTCAGATCTTCGCGCGGCGCGAATCCCAAGGGGACCGGCCTTATTTTCGGGTTTGGGTCGAGCGGATCCCGCATCCACTGAACGAACTCTTGGGGCGGGTGTCCCACAAGGATTCTGCTCCAAAGCGCCGAATGCGAGACGGCGTGGTCGCCATAAGGCGAGGCGCTCATCCCATCGGAACAGGTGGGTCGGTCGGTGCAGGTAGTGAAGACATGGCCCGGATAGGGAGGCGCATCGCATGATTGTCCCTTCGAATGACGTCGACTTGGCGAACGGACTGTTGGCGCGCCTCCGTCCCTTTGAGACGTACTGCGCCGGCTCTGTGGTACCGCCGGGATATGAGTCTTATTGCCGGATCTTGCATCCGGCCGAGGGCGACCACGGGACGTTGGTCACGTGGGACACCATTGCCGCATGGGCTGGGCGGGTTTATCACCCGGCGATGCAATTTGAGGCGATCGCGACACCACGCCCAAACTTTGGAGCCTCTCCAGCGCCGTGGGACGGTCAGATGCCGTGGAACCTGCCCATCGACCACGTGACGACGTTGGTCAACCGTCTGAAGCCCTACACGCAGCACCCCGATCAGATGTGGTATTTGGTATGGGAAGGGTATGGGGAACGCGCTCGGCTGCTGGCCGAAAGGCCGCAGCGGAGATATGTTGTGTACCGGGGTGATCTTGGCGATCTCAAGCACTTTTACGAGTGGCCGCGGCGGCACCCCGCCGACTATTGGTTTCCGCAGGATCAGGCCTGGTGCGTGGCCAGCGATGTAGACCTTTGCTGGACCTACGTGGGCGGCACCCAGCGTTGCATCGAGGCAATTCTAAGTTGTGCGGAGCCGGAGGCCGTGCCGGTGGACCTGGACCAAGGACTCACCGTCGATTCGGATCTCGTCAATCGGCTTTCGCCCGAAGAAAAGTCTCGTTGGAGTTGATAGACACCGCTCAGTCAACCGTACTTCTTTACTTTCGTAGTGCGCTATAAGGGGGCGAGAGCGACCTAGCGGAGGGGCGTGCTCCCGGCCCAAGACTAAAATACATAGCAGAGTAGTTGATCAACTTTCCGGAATGAAAGAGGAGCGCGAAGATGAGGGACAGGCGACCCTATCCAAATATCCGGTGGTATCACGAGGCGACCGTGTTCGACACCTGGTGGGAGTCCTACGAGTGGGTGTCCTCCGATATCTATAATGCCATTGGGGGCAATCGGTACGATGGCTACCGAACCGCGGATGAAAAAATGGCGGCAGCCTTGGTGTACTTGCTGACGCAGCTCAACACGCGCGGGGACCCCACGTTTCAGATCTTCGTGCAGCGCGAAGTTGAAGGGGACCGGCCTGGCTTTCGGGTCTGGGTCGAGCGTGTCCAACCAACGCCTGACGAACGCTAGACGGTTGGGCGTCACAAGCTACTCGCCCTCACAGGTATGAGACACAACCTCGTTGGTGCGTCCGGTCCGGGTGCAGGAACGGCGCTTATTACGGTTTGATGGTGGTCGTCGTGACATGTCCACCGAGCGCTGGCACGAGCCACGCACTCAGTCCTGCCAGCACCAAAAATCCCACGAGCCGAATCCAACTCCATCGGCGCGTCATCCAGTGCTCGTACAGCAATCCAAGACTCATGGTGACCTCCGATCCGAATCTGCGGACCACGAATGCATCTGCCTTGATGATAGCACGTCGAGCCCGTCAGAAATCAGACTTTGAGTGACATACTTCATGCGTTTGATAATCGGCTTTCGGGGGCGTTAGTACCCTAAGAGGCGGGCCGGGCTACAGCCCTTAGTGACCACGAGAATGGACCCGATCAACCTGAAACCCGCCACACTGACGATAAGTAAAAAGTCTTTGATCAATCACAGAATCCGAATACCCGGAAAATCTCACCGTCCGGTATCGTAGGGGGCTTCAGGCATCACGACCGAGATGGGATGGCTGAGATGCTTCGGTAGTCCGAAGGACAAAAGGGATCGGCGGCAAGTGTTCTGCAATCTCATTGTTATAAGCAATGCAGAAACAACCCGCTTTCCCTGGGTCGATGCGCCTGAATGAATCTCGACAGCGGGGTTGCGCTGATCGGCGTATCGATGCCGCGAGCCATCAATTTCAGAAGCGGCCGGTGCGGCGCCATCACGGAATTGCCGGTGAATTCCCTCATTGGGGCGGCTGCCCCAGCGAAAGTCCAATGCGAAACTCTCCTGGTAAGGCCGAAGTTGCACTCGATTGGTGGCTACGAATCCCTAGGAACTAAAGTTTGGCATGGGCTGGGCGTAGCTTAGGCCCGCTGGGTATTCCACCGGTGATCGGCTGTCTGAAGGGCGGGGACCAGCAGGGTCGCCTACGGGAGGGCTATATATAGCAGCCCGAATGCATCACACGCACATGACGCTACGCTGGTATTGGCGTTACGCGGCCGGAGCCGGATGAGATGCAGGCAGATCGGACGTGATCGCAACGAATGTCTTCGCTCATTCGTTGTTCTGGTGTAGGTGCGGTTGGAGTAGAACAAGGGAGGATTCGCGATGAAGTTTTGGGAGGTGTTCGGCCATCACGTCCGGCCGCCCCGGCAGGATGAACAATTGGCGGGCTTTCGACGCGTAGGCGGTCAGGTGTTGGAGGTCCTGGAACAACTACAAACGGCCGCCGTGCCCACCGCCCACGGCTATATTCAGGTCGCGCGGTGCCTGGAACTCTTTGGTGACCAGTTGGTAGAACCGTATGTGACGGCAGGGGGAGCCATCTCGGCCACGCCGAGTTGGGTGGAGCGGCAGGCGCTTAACGTGTACCGTCCGATCCCCGTTCTGGTCACCGCGGCCAAGCAGGAGGCGATCGACCCCCACGGGTCGCGGGATGTGGCTCTGCCGTGGATTTTGGGCGGGCGCGTGTTTGGTGTGGAGCATGAGGGCCCCGAAATTCTGGAGGCGTATGTGGCCGCGGTAAAGGCCGTCATGGACCATGTCGAGGTGTTCCTGTCGGGTGTGGGCAACCCGAAAATGGCTCGTCTATACTGGGCGGAAGCCACCACCAACGCCGACTCGGCTCGCTATTTGGTCCAAGGAAACCAAACGATGACACTGCAGAACCGGGTTGCACTTGACGACTATTTATGGACTGCGCTGGGCTATGTCATCGGGGCGGTACAGGAAGGATGCGTTCCCGGCATTTTCCACGATCTCGACATCGATACCGTGCTTGAGTCTCGGGAACACCCACATCGCGGGCGCGAGCGTGGCCAGGAAACCCAGGGCACGCCCCTGGTGTTTTTGGACACGATACGGGAAGTTGCCAATAGTTGGGACCGTGCAGATTTTGAGTCGCACCACCACCACCACCACCATGATCGGGATTGGGATTGAGAGACGTCGGGAAGCGAGGCTAAGCTTTCGCCGAGGGGCCGGTTCGAGTCGTCCGCGTCAAAATGGCGGAAGCCCGTCTTTTGGCCACGGGGAGCGAATCCAGCTCAATGGCATGAACATCTCTGGTGAATCATGTGTCTACATTAAATCTAAATATCTGATTGCAGCCCAAAAAGCTCGAATTGGTTTAACATTGACAATGGGAAAGGCAGTTAGTAGACTGAGAGGCAGAATATACGCACAACGATGTGCGGTGATCGAGGTCCATGAGACGATGCAGCAGGGACCGCTGTCGGGTGGGGGTGTGAAGAGCCCAGCCCAGCAGCGGTTTTGTTATGGGCGGGCGTCGGGCCAGGGAAAGGATGGAGCGGGGTATGAGTGTGGATGTGATTTTACGGAATGCGGATCTGCCGCAAGGGAATCGGCGGGTGCGGGTGGATATTCTGGTGCAGAATGGGCAGATCGCGGGGTATGTGCAGTCGAGTGCCGGTATGAGCGCCCCGCAGGTGGTGGATTGTCAAGGCCGGCTGGTGTTGCCGGGGGCGATTGATGGGCACACGCACTTTAATGAACTGGAATTTGCGGCGCGCGAGGGGTTTGTGACGGGGTCAGCGGCGGCCGCGGCGGGGGGGGTGACGACGGTGGTGGACATGCCGGATTTGCCCGCCGTGCGCAGCGCGGCGCAATTTGACCGGAAGTATGCCGCGGTGCAAGGCAAGGCGTATGTGGACTATGGCTTTTGGGGCGGCATGACGGGGGAAGATGTGCGGGAAGGATGGATGGACCGGATCGACGAGCAAATTGAGCGCGGCGTGTGCGCGTTTAAGTTATACATGACCCCGTCGGTGCCCACCTATCCCCGGGTGGATGAGGCGGAAATGCTCGAGTTGTTCACGAAGATCGCACCCACCGGGATACCGATTGGGATTCACGCCGAGAATTACGCGATTGCGGACTATTATGTGCAGAAATTGCAGCGGGAAGGGCGGCAAGATGGACCGGCCTGGGCCCAAGCGCGCACGCGATTGGCAGAGCGGGTGGCGATTCAATTGGTCATCAGTTTGGCCGAAGCGACGGGGGCGCGGGCGCACATCGTGCACATGAGTACGCGCGACGGGGTGGAATTGGTGCGGGCGGCCAAGCAGCGGGGGGTGTCGATTACGGCCGAGACCTGTCCGCATTATCTGCGCCTGACGGCCGCCGAGGCGATGCGGGAGTTTGGGAGTTTTGCCAAGATTGCGCCGCCGTTGCGGGCCGAGGAGGACATTGCCGCGCTGTGGGAGGGGCTGCGGGATGGGACGGTGGACTTCATGGGGACCGACCACGCGCCGTATGTGATTGCGACGGAAAAGCAGGCGCCGGGGATGGACATTTGGACCAGTTTGCCGGGGATTCCGGGGGTGGAGACCTTGGTGCCGTTTATGGTGAGTGAAGGGTTGAATCAAGGGCGCTTGTCGCTGGAACAACTCGTGCGGGTGACCAGTCGGCACTCGGCGATTCACTATGGTCTGTACCCGAAAAAGGGGTCTGCCGAAGTGGGGGCGGATGCGGACTTCACGGTGATTGACGAGCACGAGGCGTGGGTGGTGGACCCGCAACGCCTGCATAGCAAGGCCCAGTATACGCCGTTTCAAGGCCTGCGGCTGACGGGTAAGGTGAAGCAAACCATTCTGCGCGGGCAGGTGATCTATGACGACGCGGGGGATTTGCAAGGACCGCCGGGGACGGGACAGTATGTCCCCCGGCAACGTGTGCAGCGGTTAGAGCGCTGGCTGAAATATTAAACCGAGCGACCCAGCAAGGAGGAGGCAGAGCGATGGCGGGAGAGCAGGCGATGGCGGGCAAGAAGCACGCACTGGTGGTGATTGATATGCTGAATGATTTTGTGGAGGCGACGGGGGCGCTGACGTGCGCCAACGCGCGGAGTATTGTGCCCAAGATTCAAGAGGTCTTGGCGTTTGGGCGCCGCCACGGGATTCAAGTGGTGTACATTCAGGAGGCGCATCGCTTGCATGATGCGGATTTCCGGGTGCGGCCGGTGCACGCGGTGCGGGGGACCTGGGGGTCCCAATTCATTCCGGAGCTGCAACCGGAGGAAGCGGCGGGGGATTACGTGATTCAAAAGCGGCGGCACAGCGGGTTTTCGTATACCGACTTTGACCTCTTTTTACGGGAGGAGCAGATTGACACGGTGGTGCTGACGGGGGTCTGGACGAACGTGTGCGTGCGGTCGACGGCGTCCGATGCGCTCTATCACGGCTACAACGTCATTTGCCTGAGTGATGGGACGACCAGTCAAGACGACGAGATGCATCGGGCGGGGTTGCGCGATATCGCCCTTTTTGGCCAGATCATGACCGCGGCGGAGTACCAGCAACGGTGGCTGGCCAGCCATCAGTCGGCATCGTAGCACTCTGTGAAAGCTCTGATTAAGTGTGGTCATAAGTGCACTGAGAAGACGCTATAACCAAGAAGAAGTGTTGATCACCGGCTGCTGGGAGTGACTAGCTTCGTGCCAGTCGCGGGAAGGAATATGACGGTGAGCTCATATGAGAGTTGAGGAAGTCAACCCTAAACATGAGAAATGTGTACAAGGAATCTCGGTTTTGCTTTCCAATATTGAAGTAGCAGAACGTGTCCGCGATATTTTAGTCACACTCGATTACCGCGTGTATCAGGGGGCGGTCGATAGCGGCGCGAACTATGTCTATGTCGTCGACACAAAATCCCTTTCGCATATTCCATGGCATAGTCCGCGGGTACTGTTCGCATCGTCGTTGACGCCGGTGATTATTGAATTGGGTGTCCGCACGAACTGTCTAGGGATAGTGGTTCCCACCCAGGGGCTCCTCGAATTAAAAGCGACCTTCGATATTGCATTAATGGTTGCCAACAATCAATGCGCGTTGGAAGCCGCAAATAGCCGCCTGCTTCGTAAGCTTCGGGAACGCAAGACGGTTGAGATGGCCAAAGCGACGCTACAGAAAAGGTACTTCATAGACGAAGACCGCGCCTACCAGATGATCCGCCGTGAAGCCATGAACACTCGACGTACTTTAGGCGAAGTGGCAGAGGAGTTCCTGTTGAAACATGAATGATCAGCTTAGGAGGGGGAAGATGCGGATCGTATTGGGCATGACCGGAGCGAGCGGAGCGATCTATGGCTATGCCTTGTTGCGCACATTGGCAGAACGCGACGTAGAGTTGCATATTGTTCTGACCCGGATGGCTGAGCAAGTTCTTAAGTTTGAGTGTGGGGTCTCTAAGAAGCAGCTCAAGGAATTCGGAAAAGTGTGGAACAATGATAATATGTTCGCTCCCATAGCCAGTGGATCTTTCGTGACCCGTGGAATGGTGATTATACCCTGCTCGATGAACTCCTTGGGAGCCATTGCAAATGGGGTTGGAGATACTCTGCTGTCGCGGGCAGCCAGCGTCCAGCTGAAGGAGCGTCGCCGGTTGATACTGGTGCCACGGGAGACTCCGTTGCATTTGATCCACTTACAGAACATGGAACGATTAACACTCGCGGGAGCTCAAATTATGCCGGCGTCCCCCGGATTCTACCATCGGCCCACGGAGATTTGGGAGTTGACCGATTTCATGGTCGCCCGTGTCCTTGATGCGCTTGCCATCGAACATGATCTGGGGCCGCAGTGGGGCAATGATGCGCCGCCGCTTGAGGACTGACGATGCGGATACGGGTAAGGAGACACACATGATAACGGCGTTCCGTGACCTCGTGGAGGACTGGGAGAATCAACATTGGTTAAAGCGTGTCACGCGGGAGGTCAGCCCCCGCTATGAAGTGGCCGCTATTGCTAACAAGCTCAAGGGGCGCCAGCCATTGCTGTTTGATCACGTTCAGGGCATCGAGCAGTCCGTCGTGATTGGTATGGGTGGCGACAGAGGCCTCATGGCCCGCAGCCTGGGAGTGACGGCCGAGGATTTAATTCCGCAGCTCATGCAGGCGATTGTTCGACCGATTGCACCGCACAGGGTTCAATCAGCCGCTGTACAAGAAAAAATTATATATCCTCCCTTTGATGTTGGTCGCGCTGTTCCGGGATTGACGTACCACGAGCGAGATTCCGGGCCTTACTATGTGGCAGGAGTCATGGTTGTGAAAAGCCCGGACGGCACCAAACAATATACGTCCGTGCGGCGTATGCAAATTCTCCCCGGCAACCGAATCAATGTGGTCATTACTTCCCCGGAGCTCTATCGACAATTTCAACGGTATGAACAGGCCGGTCATCCGATGGAAATTGCGGTAATGTTCGGTGTGATACCAGCGGTCATTTTGAGTTCGCAAATTGCGACGCATTTATTCCATGTCGATAAACTGTCGGTTGCGGGAGGGCTTTTAGGGGAACCATTACGCATCGTGCGCTGCAAAACCGTTGATTTAGACGTGCTAGCCGACGCCGAATGCGTTTTGGAAGGCGTAATGCTGCCGGGGGTACGGGAGCTTGAAGGACCGTTTGGCGAGCTCGGTGGGTATTACAGCCAACGCGGACTGCACCCTGTAGCCGAGATTCGCGCGATTACCCACCGACCTGATTTCATCATCCACACGGTGATGCCCGCTAGTTATGAAGAACGGTTGCCGATGGTTATCAATCGGGAAATGGTCTTGTTGCAAACGGTGCGCCAGGTTGTGCCCAACGTTGCCAGTGTACACGTCACCATGGGCGGGGTCGGACGCTTTCATGCGGTGATTTCCATTGCCCAGGAAAGCAATGCGGATGGCAAAGAGGCTGCGTTGGCGGCATTTGCATCTGATAAAGACCTCAAGCACGTGGTGGTGGTGAATGACGATATCGACATTTTTGACCCCGAGGACGTGGAGTGGGCCATTGCTACCAGGGTTCAAGCGGATCAGGACGTTTTCATCGTTTCGGGTGCGAAGGGATCCCCACTCGAGGCGTCGCACCATTTGCGCAGTACGACCGCCAAAGTGGGAATAGATGCGACTTATCCCTTGGACCAAGCCGGTCTGTTTGCAAGGACAGCGGTTCCGGGCGAAAAAAATCTTAATCTCGCCGACTATCTTTAATCGAAATGCTGCTATGGCTGCACCTGAAGGGAGGTGAATACGATGGCCCAGACGACGTCGACACAGACTCGGTCAGAAGCGGTGGGTATGGTCGAGACTCGCGGCTTGATTGCGGCGCTCGAGTCGTTGGATACCATGGCAAAGGCAGCCCAAGTGCGGATGTTGAGTTTCCGACGTGCAGGTTCAGGATTGGTGACAGTAATCGTGGCCGGAGATGTTGCGGCGGTCCAATCCGCGGTTGCTGCGGGAGAGGCTGCGGCCGACCGGACGGGAGAAGAACTGATTTCCGCTTGTGTTATTCCGAGACCTCATCCCGATTTATGGCCTGCACTGAAAGACTAGAACAGGAGCCCTGGACCATCTGTAAGGACAGAGAGAAGGTGTGACATTGTCGGATTTGATTCGGGAGGTCGTTGAAGACATTCTTCAGCGAAAGACATCAAAGGAGAAATCGCCGGGGCAGTCTCCCATGGCGGACCTGGTGCGGCCGAATTACCAACGCCTTAAGTCCCAGGAACGGTTGAAGCAATTTGGCGAGGCTGCCCAGCACCCACAGGCCCAGCATTCCGCGTCGGCGGGCGCGAAGCCTGATGAGTCCGAGCTTAGCTCGGAACTTCGTCGTACCTGTTTGACGCACACTTGCGATCAAACTCCACGCATCATGCATTCCCTAGAGACAGGGTCGGCTCCCAGGTCCGAAGTGATTGGTCGCATTAACGGAACATCTGGAATCTGGTGGTTGGCTGAGCCTGATGAGCGTGCGCTGACGGATCGCGTTCGCCAGGTGTGGGATGGGGGACCCCTGGCCGTACTGGTTCTCGACACGGCAACGCCGCAAGATGCACTGGTGATAGATGAGGCACTCCATTCACTCGGCGACGGATTGAGGATGCGGATGGGCGATAGGGGGGCGGGAGGTGGCCTGGTTGTTGGCCTTGGCCATCCCAATGAGAAGCTAATTAAAAGCCAGTTGAAGATACTGGCGCAGCGCCTGGGTCGAACGCACTTGGCGCACAAAGACGCCTACATTTTGGAGAATCCCTGCACCTTTATTCAGCAAGTGTTGGCGGTGAGCCCGGCACCCGCCATGGGTGTCTTGACGCAGGTACCGGAGATGGATGGCGTTTTGATTGCGGACTGGGTTTATCGCCATGGATCGAGCAGTCGGGTCTCTATCGAAGTTCGGGCTGGCTGGATCCTCATCACTGGAAGCGGTGAAGATGTCCATAAGGTTCTAGACGGTGCCAAGTGGTATCGAGAGCGCTTGCGAGGGTAGGGGGGGTAGTCAATGAAGGCGCTGGGGATGGTCGAGGCAGTCGGGTATAGCACCGCGGTCTACGCTGCTGATGCCGGATTGAAGGCGGCTAACGTCAAGTTGAAAGGTATCGAGCGGGTTATCGGTGTCGCGGGGAGCCTGGGTGTATCGGTCGAATTTGAAGGTGAAGTTGCCGCAGTGCAGTCAGCAGTTAGTGCTGCCAAAGAAGCAGGTGAGAGTGTGGGACGCGTCGTTTCGACGCTGGTGATTGCACGGGTGCATGAGGAAGTGAGTCATCGGATTTTGCCCTTGTTCGACTTGCATGCGGGTGATGATCCGGAACCACCCGTCAAGGCAGCCGTTGAGAATACCACAGGTGATTCGACAAGCCCAGGCGTAGAACCCGCCGAGCAGTCGGTCAATTCCGGCCTAGGCGGTACTGCGGATGAAGGCGGAGCAACAACTAGCGGTTCATCGACTAAAAGGAGGACAAAACATGAGTGAAGCATTGGGGTTAGTTGAAACCAAAGGACTGGTCGGAGCGATTGAGGCTGCCGACGCGATGGTGAAGGCAGCGAACGTGGTCATCTGTGGTTACGAAAAAATCGGCTATGGGCTCGTGACCGTGATGGTTCGCGGCGATGTGGGAGCTGTTAAGGCTGCTACTGAAGCTGGATCTGCTGCCGCATCGCGAGTGGGGGAGTTGGTTTCTGTACATGTTATTCCACGCCCTCATCAGGAAGTCGAGCGAGCGATCTTAACCGGTCTGCCGGGAGCCGCAACCGCGCGGCAGAACGGGTAAGACAGGCGGAAGAGTGGCGCCATGATGACCGACCGGACTGGGAACCGTCCCTCTTCGCGGGTCATACTCGTCCCACTGATGGATTCTTACGTGGGGATTGAAGAAGGACTAGAGAGTCTGCAATTGCTGAGTGCAGTCCCGGCAACGACTTTGGTGGTGTGGAGCACCGAGGCAACTTTGCCAGCGGACTTGCGCGAGAGGTTCGCACAAGCGATTGGCGGATGTTGTTTTGTGGGAGCGCTGCCTAGTCGTGCCGAGGCCCTGATGCAATACCAAGGCGTTTACGTTCCCATCGTGACGACCGGCACCGCTTACGCTCTTAGTGAAGGCGATGACCGAGAGCCGGTGATTCGCACACTTTTGATTGCCGCTCTCTTGGGCCTTCCGATAGCCCTGTTGGGATGCGGGTGGGATCCCGAAAGTGACGCGTGGACTCGGGCCGGGCTGGGACGCGCGTCGTCGATCTGGCCGGATGCTTGGAGGGCACGATCTCAGTACGTGCGGCGATTGGGGGTTACTGTCTTACGACGGCCTGGCCAGGTCTCGAACTGGGCCAAGACGGATTTGGATGGGCCTCGCGTGCTGGATGTGGAAATGGTTGAATCTCGGCGTCAGCTTGGCATGCAAGATGTTCCGGTGGGCCCTCGTACCGTTGTGACGCCCGGTGCCCATGATCGGATGCGTCAATACGGCATGACATTACGGCTAAGTGGGGAGAAATCATGAGGATTGGGCAAGTAATTGGAACGGTTGTGGCAACCCGCAAGGATGAACGGCTGGTGGGCACCAAGCTTTTAGTCACCGTACCGGTGGACACCAAGGGAAAGCCGTGCGGGCCGGCAATGGTAGCGGTGGACATGGTAGGGGCGGGAATCGGTGAACAGGTCATCTATACGTTGGGCAGTGTTGCTTCGCGAGCTTATTCCGATCGCCATGCGCCCATTGACGCCGTGATTGTCGGCATTGTCGATGCCATAGAAGAGGGGGTGGATAGACAGTGAAAGATATGGAACCAGCGCACATTCAGGGAGTGAAAACGGCCATTGAATGGCGGATGCTGATTGAGACATTGATGGGTCAGGGCATGGCTGCCGATTTGGTATTACAGGGTGGAACGTTCGTGAACGTGATTACCCGTGAGCTATACCAGGCCGACGTCGCGGTGGCTCGAGGCCGGGTGCTGCTGGTAGGAGACGTAAAAAGCCTTATTGGCCCTAAAACTGTGGTCGAGGACGTCAGGGGAAAGTACGTGTGCCCCGGGTTCATTGACGCACACATGCACTTTGAAAGTTCTATGTTGACGGCGACGGAGTTTACCCGCTTATCCTTGCCGACGGGAACGACCACCATTATTGCCGACCCCCATGAGATTGGGAACGTCTTAGGGGTGATGGGCATGCAGGCGATGATCGACGAAGCCCGAAGGCTACCGCATACGGTACGTTTTGCCGTGCCTTGCTGGGTACCTGACGTGCCGGGATTAGAGACATCGGGTGACGTGATTGGAGCCAAGGAAATTGCCGATTTGCTACGAGACCCGGGAGTGCAGGGTATCGGTGAAATACAGGGTTTTAGCAATGTGGGTCCCGTCTACTCTCACAGGCCAGAGACTGTTGATGATTTGCTAACGGCCGTGGCCTTTGCGTTATCGCTGGGTAAAACGGTCGAGGGGAATGCGCCGGGGTTATTCGGCAAAGATCTGGCCGCTCATATTATAGCTGGGGGCAGCAATATTTCGTGCCATGAGACGACCACGACGGATGAAACCCTCGAAAAGTTGCGTAATGGGGTCTACGTGTATATGCGAGAAGGTTCGTCCCAACGTGACATGCCTCAGTGCATTCGGGCGATTACCCAAGAAGGTGTCGATTCACGGTATGCGGTGTTGGTGTCAGACGACATGGTGGCGGAAGATCTCATGAGCCACGGCCACATGAATGATCTCGTTCGTCGCACGGTTGATGAAGGTGTGGATCCGGTCGAAGCTATTCAAATGGCGACCATCAATCCGGCCGCACATTTCGGGTTTCCTGACCGAGGCATGTTAACGCCGGGCAAGCGTGCCGACATTGCCGTGGTGAACAGTTTGACGGACATGACAATCTACCAGGTCTACAGCGCCGGAAAAAAAGTCGCGGAGAACGGTCAACTCGTGATCGATTTGCCATCGTACCGTTATCCGGAGACGGTCCGCCATTCGGTGAAGCGCGCTCCTGTCACCAAGGAAGATTTGGTGATCCGTACGCCAAGTGCGACATCGAGGACCGCACGGGTGCGCGCGTTAGTGCTCATTCCAAACGAGAATCTTACGGAAACGGCGGAGGTGGATCTGCCTGTTCGCGACCTGGCGGTTCAACCCCATCCTCAATCGGATGCGGTCCCGATTGTCGTGGTCGAGCGTCATGGCAAGAACGGACGCATTGGCAAGGCGTTCGTTCGTGGTATGGGCTTGCAGCGCGGGGCGATTGCGGAAAGTGTGTCACATGACACCCACAATATTATTGCCTGCGGCGCCGATTATGACGATATGGCGGTGGCCATCAACCATGTCATTGCGATGGAGGGCGGCGTTGCCGTCGTGCAGGATGGAAAGATTCTGGGGGATTTACCGCTTCCGGTGGGGGGGCTGATTACCGACGAGCTGACTGGCCCAGAAGTGGCCCAACGCATTCAGGATCTTTATACGGTTGCGCGCCAGGATTTGGGGATGACGATTCCGGCTCCGTTGATGCATCTATCGTTTCTTTCGCTGGCCACAAGCCCGAAGTGGAAAATTACCGATGCCGGGCTGATCGATGTGGATCGATTTGAAGTCTTGCCCGTTGTGGTGTCATAGCGCGAATGGAGGGATAGCGTGGCGGTAAAGGTTGTGGATTTGACACAAGAAATTTATCAAGGGATGCCGGTGTTCCCGTTACACCAGCCGACGCTGATTTTCCCCAATATCGACCATGCAGCAAGCAAGGAGAAAATTGGCTTTGAGTTTGCCACCAACAACCTCTTGATAAACGAACATGGACCGACTCACAGCGATGCGACTTACGAGTACGATCCCCATGGTCGTTTTATCGATGAGATGCCTTTGAACTATTTTTATGGGCCGGGGGTGTGCCTCGATGTGTCCTCCGTGTCTCCGGACGCTTACATTGGACCGCGGCAATTAGAGCGCGCCGTGCGCGGTGCCGGACTGTCGATGGAAGGGAAATCAGTGGCATTGCTATACACTGGTCACTTCCAGCGGGCGTACGGAACCGATGCTTGGCTGACCCGGTATGCGGGCATCAACGAAGAGGGGGCAGAGTGGCTGGCATCCCAAGGGGTTGTCAATATCGGGATCGACGCCCCTTCGATTGATAATCCCAAGGACCAGAAATTTTCTGGGCATTTAGTCTGCAGGCGTCACGGGATTACCAATACCGAAAATCTTTGTCATTTAGATCAAATTGCCGGCCAGGAGTTTTTCTATATAGGACTTCCGCTGCGTATTCGAGGAGGGACCGGATCGCCTGTGCGCGCGGTCGCGCTACTGCTCGATCCACTCTGAGCGCCCTGGAGAATAGTGGGGCTCGCTGCTGCGCGAGGCCGGTGGCGCACCGTTGTGGATACCCGAGGCCATGCCGGGATTGCGGCTAAACCTTGATGTTGTCCGACCGGACATGATGGAGTCGATGCAATTAACAACGGTTAATTTTCATTGACATTGGCCTGGCGAGTTCGTAAACTATTCTTGAATCTCGTTCAAAATTCGGCAGCCAGGTGAGCTGTGCGGGAAGGTTCCGCATACGCGCTTGGTTTTTTTATTTCGCATTTCGACCAGTTAAGGGAAAGGGTGGCTTTAAGTGGAAGCAGCCACAAAGGACTTTGTTTGGTCGTTGCCGAAGGCCGAGCTTCACCTTCATCTCGAAGGAACGCTGGAGCCGGAGATGATGATGACATTGGCCGAGCGAAACCGCGTGGATATCGGGTATCCGGACGTCGACAGCATCCGACAGGCTTACGTCTTTACCAATCTGCAATCGTTTTTGGACCTCTATTATGCGGGGTGTTCGGTTCTGATAACTGAACGGGATTTCTATGACCTGACCGCCGCTTATCTACAACGAGCAGAATCCCAAGGCGTCCGTCACGCCGAGGTGTTTTTCGATCCTCAGACACACACTCAAAGAGGAATTCGGTTCGAAACAGTGATTGCGGGAATTCACCAGGCTTTGGTGGATTATCACTCGGCCCATGGAATAACCTCGTGTCTCATTTTGGCGTTCTTGCGGCATCTCAGCGAAGAGGAGGCCATTGAGACGCTCAGGCAGGCAGAGCCCTTTCGTGAGTGGATCTGTGCTATTGGACTTGATTCTGCGGAAAGAGGGAACCCTCCGGCGAAGTTTGCGCGAGTCTATGAAGAGGCGCGCCGGCAGGGCTATGTTGCCGTTGCCCACGCAGGCGAGGAAGGACCACCATCCTATATTTGGCAAGCTCTAGACGTTCTTCGGGTTCAACGCATTGATCATGGCGTGCGTTGCTTGGAGGACGAGGAGTTGGTGAAACGTCTGGTGGCTGACGGCATAGCGCTTACGGTATGCCCTTTGTCCAACGTGAAGTTGCGTGTCTTTCCGTCGCTCGCGGAGTCCAATTTGCCATCCCTGCTGGAGCGCGGGCTTCGCGTCACGATCAACTCCGATGATCCGGCGTATTTTGGAGGCTACCTGGCAGACAACCTTTGGGCTGTCACGACAACGTTTAAGCTGACTCGAAAGCAAGTTATGGCTTTAGCTGCCAATTCGTTTTACGCGTCATTTCTCCCCGAATCAGACAAGAAACGGCACTTGGCCAACATTGAGGGGACTGCGTTTTAGCGACACCAACAGTACAGCGAAGGTGAGGGCCGAGGAAGCTAAGGGCGGCAATCCGAGTGAAGCGAGTCAGGGAGGAATGACGGTGTCGCACAAGAAAAGCTCACATACGCGAGAGACTGCCATTCGGGGGCACATCGTTACGTTTACCGGGGATCCCTTCTTTCACCCAGCAAATGAAAGTTTGCGGGATATTCCAGACGGGCTGATTCTTGTTCAAGACGGAATTACTCAAGCCGTGGGCCCATATGACTCTCTTATAGCCCAATTGGACAAGAACGTGGTTGTCACCACCTATTCCGACGGCCTCATCACTGCAGGATTTATCGATATGCATACGCATTACGTTCAGGCGTCAATTATTGCTTCGTTCGGGAAGCATTTAATCGACTGGCTGAACCACTACACTTTTCCGGAGGAAGCCCGATTTTCCAATCGCGAATACGCAACGACCATTGCGCGCATCTTCTTTGACGAACTTCTACGCAATGGAACGACAACCGCACTCGTGTTCTGTTCCGTGAGCCCTCAATCGGTAGACGTATTCTTCGAGGAGGCGTCTCGCCGAAACATGCGCATGCTTGGGGGTAAAGTGTTGATGGACCGCAATGCTCCTCCAGCGATTTTGGACACCGCGCAGTCTGGATATGACGCCTCGAAGCGGCTTATTGCCCAGTGGCATGGATACGGTCGCAACACGTATGCCATTACCCCCCGCTTTGCACCGACAAGTTCAGAGGCGCAACTCGAAGCGGCGGCGGCGCTTCATCGGGAGCATCCTGACACCATTTTGCAGACCCATGTATCTGAAAACATTGCAGAGGTTGACTGGGTTCAATCGCTTTACCCGAACCGCCAAGGATATCTTGACGTGTACGATCATTTTGGGCTTCTCGGCAACCGAACGGTTTTGGCACACGGTGTTCACCTCACGGCTAGGGAAAACGCGCGGTGCTCCGAGACGGGGACGGCCATCGCGCATTGCCCTACCTCGAATTCATTTCTGGGTAGTGGCCTGTTTCGCGTGGAGCTTGCCAAAAACACGGAGAAGCCCATTCGCGTGGGCTTGGGAACTGACATAGGCGCGGGAACGCGATTTTCCATGCTCGAAACCATGGGAGAAGCGTACAAGGTCGCTGAGATGACCGGCTTTTCATTGGACGGGGTTAAACTTCTCTATCTGGCGACGCTCGGGGCTGCGGAAAGTTTAGGCATCGCCGACAAGGTTGGGTCCATAGCCGTGGGAAAGGAAGCCGATTTCGTCGTCTTGGACACCAAGGCTACACCGTTATTGGCCTTTCGCAGCCAGCAGGTGGAATCTTTGCAGGAACAATTATTCGTGCTTGAGATTTTGGGGGATGACCGTGCCGTGGCCGCTACCTACATTGCGGGAGAACTGGCATATCGTCGAGCGCGCCAGGCTCCCCCTCCCCACCCCAAGCTATCCACTTCGAAAAAAGAACCGGTCTGATGTTCCCATGGGTGGTGTTCAGCGGGCGACCGATTATGATTGTAGCGGGTGGATCACTGTGGCAGAACTGTGAAAGAGTGCGAACACCAAAATACGACAGTTACTTGTAGAATCATACGCAACGGAGGCGAGTTTAGATGCATGCGGTGACTTTGAAGCCGATTTCTGAAATTGCGAGTCAGCTTGGCCTACATTCCTCGGATATTGTTCAGCTCGGCCCATATAAAGCGAAAATACCTCTGGACGTGTTGTATCAATTTCCACGCAAGGCACGTACGATCCTGGTGACGGCGATTAATCCGACTCCACCGGGTGAAGGGAAAACGACTATGTCGATTGGCCTTTCCCAAGCACTGACCCGTCTGGGGGTTCACACGACAGCGGTCTTACGAGAACCGTCCTTGGGCCCGACCTTTGGCATCAAGGGTGGGGCTACCGGCGGGGGGGAGTCTCAGATTCATCCGGCTTCCGAAATCAATCTGCATTTTACCGGCGACTTTCATGCCATTACTGCGGCACATAATCTGTTGGCAGCATTGGTCGATAATGAACTGTACCACGGTACGCGACTGAAACTAAACCCCGCCAACGTTCTATGGAAGCGTGTGATGGATGTCAATGATCGGGCCCTGCGTCACGTGGTAATAGGGTTAGGGGGCGTCGGCAATGGAGTTGTGCGGGAAAGCGGATTTGACATCACTGCCGCTTCAGAGGTAATGGCAGTGCTAACCTTGTCCCGGGATTTAACCGAGCTCACTGACCGATTGGGCCGCATGATTATTGCACGGTCGGGCCATGACTATGTGACGGTCAATGATCTTCAAGTTCAAGAAGCCCTCACGGCGCTCTTAACCGATGCCATGATGCCCAACCTGGTCCAAACGACGGAGCACACCCCCGCGATAGTCCATGGCGGTCCATTTGCGAACATTGCTCATGGCTGTAACAGCGTGGTTGCCACGGAGGCCGGCCTAAGACTATCGGATGTGGTGGTCACTGAGGCGGGATTCGGAGCCGATTTGGGCGCAGAGAAATTTCTCGATATCAAGGCCCCGATCGCTGGCCTCACACCGGACTTAGCGGTGGTTGTGGTCACCTTGCGTGCCCTGCGCTACCATGGGGGACAGTCACCTGACGATGTGCATGTCGCGGACCGTGATGCTCTTGTACGTGGAATGGAAAACTTATATAAGCATCTGGAGAACCTGAAGCGTTTTGGAGTGCCGAGCGTAGTAGGCATCAATCGCTTTGCCCAAGATACTGACGATGACATTCAATGGGTGGTGGAGCAGCTCTCTCACCGTAATGTGCCGGCGGCGGCAGCTGATGTGTTCGCTCATGGGGGAGCGGGGGGACGGGTTCTAGCCGAGATAGTGCGGGATTCGCTGGAATCGCTCAAGTCCCATTTTGCGCCGCTGTATTCTCCCGAAATGCCCATCGAAGAAAAGATCGCTACCATCGCCGAACAAATTTATGGAGCCCAGGCTGTTGATTACGCGCCTGCGGCCCAGAGTGCACTGCGGCGGTTGCATCAATGGAATCTCGAGGAATTGCGGGTGTGCATCGCCAAAACCCAGTACTCCCTGAGTGACAATCCCGCTCTTTTGGGGCGCCCGGAAAATTTCGTGCTTCATATTCGCGATATCGAGGTTGCGCGTGGAGCGGGGTATGTGGTGCCCTTGGCGGGTGCGATAATTCGCATGCCAGGTTTGCCGAAGGAACCGGCCGCGTACCGGGTCAAGGCAGACCGCGCGGATGTTGTTCACGGCGTCAGATAACGCGTCTTTTATCGACCGGTTGATGCGATGGCCGCGTGTGTAGATTGCCTGGAGCGCGGAGACTCCGGTCGAAGGCGGCGAGACGCTAAACCGTCAGGAGGATGGGTGATGATTCAGTTACAGGGAAAACCCGTAGCGGCGACAATTCTCGAGACTGTCAGCAAGCGAGTCGCCGAGGCTCAGGCAAAGTCGGGTCGTGCACCAGGCCTTGCTGTAGTCCTGGTGGGTGACGATCCCGCTTCGCAAATTTATGTCCGGCAGAAACACAAGGCAGCCCAGTCGATGGGCATTCAATCATTTGAGCGCCACTTGCCGAAAGAAAGCAGCACCGATGCGGTACTTGCGGTGTTGGATGAATTGAATCGAGACTCGGCAGTTCACGGCATTCTCGTTCAGTTACCATTGCCGGAACATATTGATCGCTTTCGGGTTCTTCTAGGCATCGCACCTGCCAAAGATGTGGATGGGCTGACTCAGGCTAACCAGGGGGCACTGGTTCAGAACCGTCCGGGATTAAGGCCTTGCACACCTCTGGGAATCATGGATTTGCTCGATTATTACCAGGTTCCCGTCGCCGGCCGCCGAGCGGTCGTTATCGGGCGAAGCGCCCTTGTGGGGATGCCTGTGGCTCTGCTGCTTCTCCAACAAGATGCGACACTTACGGTCGTGCATTCGAAGACGCCCGACCCCGCCGCTGTGGCCTGCCAGGCCGACATTCTGGTAGTGGCAGCAGGTCAGCCTGCTCTGGTGACTCGTGATTGGATTAAGCCTGGAGCGGCGGTGATCGATGTGGGCATCCATCGAACGGCCTCGGGTCTAGTTGGAGACGTGGACGTGGGCCAAGCAGAAGGATGGGCCGGCGCGTTGACGCCGGTACCCGGTGGCGTGGGACCAATGACCATTGCCGAACTCATGCGGAATACATGGCAAGCTTTTCGCCAGCAGGATGACTGATAGCCCACGTTTGGCACCATTTATCGCCAAGCGCAGTCATGGTGTGGGTTTCGGGGCTTGATCATCAGAGTGTACCTTGATTGGGAAGAACCGTGCAGTCGCAGCAGGCTCACCATGCACATCGTTCGGCCCTTCTTCGGCGGTGTTCTCCGGTTGTTCAAAATGCGGGAATGTCTTGCGCTAACGGTTCTTGAGGCCCGTGATCGTGGCGCCACTCCGCGACCTGCTGGCAGTCCGGGCAGTCAATGTCGTCGGGATCGACGAGGTGAACCCGGTTTTCGTGCACGGCATGCACCGCCTGCCAGAGATCCCCGTTGTCCGGTGCGTCGGCATCCTCGGGCAGGCTATCAGAATCGATGGTCTGAGAGGACCAGGCAGGCAAGCCCATCGCACACAACGGACACGGGTCCGTGGAGTCATCGCTGCTCACACACCACCACGGCACGAAAATCGGGATGGGATTGTGGACACTCAGATCCCGTTCATGCACGTGACCACAAAAACGGAAACCCGGCGGCGCTTGGCGACTCAATCGATCGATGAGCCGCCCGACGGTGGAGTGCGGGTCTCCCCGGAGGAGTCGTGTCTGGGCGCGCGAAATTATTTGATGGGTTATCTCCCATTGCCGGGCCTCCTTCACATCAGCAAAGAAATAGATTCCTGCCGGGTAAGATATACGGTAAGGAAACCTCGCTGTCCGTTCCTGAGTCCAATCCCAAAACACACCATCCCATCCCGGGCGATGAAATGGATGCCGATGCCCGACCACTTTTCTCGGCTCAAACACCGAAAAATCCCCCCAGTCGACTCTTCTACTGCCTCTAGTATAGCCCAAGGAACGCACTCTCTACGTCGCACTCTGTGCCATGCCGTCGCCCACTCGTCCCAGTGCGCTGCACGGTGTTCCACCAAGAATTCGGCGGACGATTCCTCAAACTTTGCTGCCAGTTTGGGAGGCTATCATCTTCGGTGCTGAGCGATGCACCAATAGACCCGTGCGTCGACAACACGTCATGTTGGCAGTAACCGTGAAAGGCGGTGAAGCTCGCCACCAACGCGTAGGGAGACTCGACAGTCGAACTGGCGACAAGTGGATTTCAACCATTTCTACGCTCCGCCCAACGAGCTTCCCGCCACCTCCATGTCGTTTCCTTGAGAGTGATTGACCATCCTTACAGGATTGCGATGAAAAAATGATCCAGATGCCATCGCAGATTTCACATGCAGTCCGGTGTCTCGAGCCAGTTCGAGAGACCTTGGCCACCGACAATACGGCGTCTGGAGCTACTCGACCTTTAAATTAGGTTGCCAGCAAAACGAGACAGAGACACTGGTCCTCTGACTACTGCCTCTGTCTTTTTGCCTGAGAGTTTAGTACTGCCACCACGCCCCGTCGACCATCGGCTGTCCGGTTTTCTCCAGAGTTACGTTCCACAGCCGTCGATAGTTCCTGAGAGATTCCTGGCCGGCTCTACTTTGTCCAGTTGCTCCTCGCTAAAGAGATTATTCTCCGACTTTGTTCATTCGCCCTCTATTTAGTTGGTAGACATCCGGCACGCGTTTGTGTCCGAACTATCTTTAAGACATGAGCCTTGACCGCTTCGGCTACGAGTGCTGCAAACAACATATTATAGTGAGCCTGATTCAGCCGTAGAAGGTCCGCTCTCTGAGCTCACAACTGTCTGACGCCTGCCAATTATCCAGTACAGGAACCCTGCGACGACGAAACTTACGAAGTAGGAGATGTCCCCAATATGGCCCCAGCGGCTGGGTATCGGTCCCACATAGAGGGATTGGTTGAAAAATGGAATGGAGACGATAATCGCGATGACCCAGGCCCAGAATCCGCGACCAATGATGCGACGCGCATTGTAGAAAATGGATTCGGGATAGTCTCCGTTATTAATCAGGAAGTAATCGACCAACACAACTGCAGCCCACGGCGCCAACCAATATGCCAGAAGAAACAGGAAGTTTTCAAAGTCCACGTAATAGGTCTTGTGACCAATATAGGCGATGATGGCTCCGACCGTGCCAACCGCTAATGCCGCGAGCCAACGCTTGACCGGAACGTTGATAACCAGGGTTGAGAGCGACGCCGAGTAAATATTGAGTACATTGGCGGTAATCGTTCCCAACATGACTGCGAAAAGGGTCAGATCGACGAGCCACTGTGGATGAATGCCGGCCAACAAGGCCATCGGGTTGCTACCGGATGCGGCAACTGGGAAGATAGTCGCTAGCGCAACGCCCACTAATTCCAGCCATAGACATGAGATGAAGCTAGACGCAGCCACGTTACCAAAAACGTGGGTGGAGCGCGTGGTTCGCGATAAATATCGTGTGTAGTCCGATCCGAACGCCGTCCATCCTAGTAAGTACGACCACGCCAGCCCCACGGCTTCAATAATTCCGCCGGTTATGCCAGTGTATTTGCCTAGACTATGAGTGTTAAATGGCAAACTGTAATGCGCGTGCGCAAAAGCGAAGATTGACACGCCAATAAACACTACTGTCAGGAGGCCTACCATCCAACGCTCCACCGCGTGGATCATGTTGTACCCAAACACGGCTATAATGACCTGTATGATCGCCATAATGATGAGTGCCAAAAGAAAGCTGACGTGAAATAGCGCCGTAAACGCAAACGAACCAAGCACCGTATTGACCGCAAACCATAAGGCACCAGCAATAAGATTCAGAATACCGGGTAGGAAGTTACCAAAAAAACCGAAAGGTCCGCGCGAATGTACCATTTGGGGGACACCCAGCCGAGGCCCGTACGTAGAAACCAGTCCGATGACCAAAGCACCAATCACATTCCCGATGATCAGTCCTATGGCGGCTTCCCAGAAGCTTAACCCGAATAGCGAAACCGCCGCGACTCCCGTCGTTATGGTGGCCAATTCAACGTTGGCTCCCCACCAAAGTGCAAAGACGGACCAGACTTTGCCGTGCCTTTCGGACTCTGGAACGTGTTCAATTCCAAGCGGCTCAATGTGGGCGATTTCTTCGCCGTAGCGTACGCTACTATTGTCTATCGCCATAATGTCCCATCCCCTCCTTGCCATGGAGATCATAGAAGCAGTTGCCGATCGGCTAAATTGTCCGATCGGCGACTCATACCAAAAGCCAGATACGCAAGCGAGATAACACTCGCACAGCGCACCTGGCTGCGAATCGCATTCCGTTGGGACACGCAAACTATCCAAACAATTCTCACTTAGTTTACGGTATTATGATCAGACTGTCAATATGTCACTCGCGATATTTGAAAATTCGCATAGGAAATGGTTGCTGGTATATGCGGTTTGCCGCTCCACGACTGAACTTTGAGAAAAATTCGCGGTAGCCTAGAGGCATGAAGCTATCTCTCCGATCAGCAGAACGATGATCGTAGCAAAACCACGTTGGACCGCAACAACGTCTAAGAGACTATTTCCGCCAGGCTGTGGGGGTGAAGCCGCCTGCTGCAGCCATCGAATGCTGTCCTTCCCAAGTCGCTGCGCAGCTTGCGAACCCTGCACGGGCGGTATGTGGTATCGCTGGCGCCGTGTTTCCGTCTAGGTCCGTCGGCTCGATTACGGGTTTTGGCTTACGGTGACGTGGGGCGTCTTAGCCATTCTCCAGATCTGGCTAGCCCCTTGTGTTTATTGAAGCGAAGCCGAGGCGTCGGTGCGGGTGATGGCTTCCAAGGATGTAAGGTGGGCAATCATAGAAAGATCATGCAACCCAGATTCGTGCATCTTTTCAGTTTGCGATTGGCAACAATCGACCACGACGGTGACCCGGTAAAATTGATAAAAAGCATCTGACGCGGTATTACGGACGGCCACGTTGGTCCATACACCAGCCACGACCACTTCCTCAACGAGTTCCTCTCTAAGGTAGAGGTCCAGATCGGTGTATGAAAATCCACTGTGCCGACGTTTGAGCACCTCGTAGTCAGTTCCCAGCTTGAGAGCTGCCAATTCGTCAATTAACTGGGCACCCCACGTTCCCCGAATTGCGTGTACTGGCCGAACCGTGAAGTCCTTGTCACCGGGCCGATGGGAGTCCTGAACAAATACGACTTTCCAGTGGTTTTCATGCGCGAAGTTAATCAAAGTCAGGACGTTCTTTATAGTTTGTTCGTTGTCGGGACAATATAGCGCATTATTGGGATTCTTCAAAAGATCGTTGAGCATGTCTATAACCAATAGGGCTGGATTGTTCATCGCCGCTCCTCCGTAATTGCTTGAATTTGTAGCCATTGTATCTCAACCGATTTGCTTTGAACACATGCCCGCACGGCATACAAAGAAACGCATGTCTTAAGAGGAGCAGGGCTGGAGCGGTCCGAATTACCGGTATGAATCCGCGCGGATTGCTGCGATAGCCGGTCCAAGAGATGGCCAGTGCACGACCTCTGTCTGCGTTTGTCCTCCCTGTGGTCCGGTCCATATGTCGTATCAAGACGGCTCGCGCATCCCCATATTAACTGTTCAGAGGTTTTTCAGAGACGAAGCAGCAGTGACGGGCAAGAGCACCGGGAGAGCCTGCGGCATATAGCAGCGACACGGTCATAGAGGACATCATGCAAAGCGGGGAAGGGCTCGGTTCCGGCTTCCGAGCACCCGCGAGCACCCGCGAGCACTCGCGACGAGCAGGGCGGCGGGTATCAGCGTGGAGACGTGCAATCCCGCCGTGGAGCCGAGTCTGGCCGATCGAGTGGTAGTACTGATGACCCAGCGGACACGATAACCGCCGGCGAGGGAAGGACCGGTGGACGACTCTTGGGCGGCTGGGGGAGCCTTCTTTCCATAACCCGGGAGGTTCCATGCCCGTCGAAATCCATGTTTCTCATCTCCCGGTGAGTCTAAACCGGCCCACCCCACGCCTCATTGGAGAGTTTTACTATCGCTGGAAAAGGAGCGCTATAGCCTCAACCTCGTGTTGGATCCGCCTGGGGTCATCAGCCATCGCGATGCCGTTGGGTATCGGCGTGTATCGGAAAGGGGGGGGGCAACCCATTTAGCTCTCGGCGACCAACTCGTGCAAGCCCTCCGCCAGCAATTTGCCGATCAGGGCTATGGGTAGTCGCGGACGGCGCCTACGCGCCGTTCGCCAAACATAGGGCACATAGATCCCATGGAAGTCGGGGATGAAAGTGATCCACAGTTGCTGAGTAAAATTGAGTCAAATCGAAACATTGACAATGGGAAAGGCAGTTAGTAGACTGAGAGGCAGAATATACGCACAACGATGTGCGGTGATCGAGGTCCATGAGACGATGCAGCAGGGACCGCTGTCGGGTGGGGGTGTGAAGAGCCCAGCCCAGCAGCGGTTTTGTTATGGGCGGGCGTCGGGCCAGGGAAAGGATGGAGCGGGGTATGAGTGTGGATGTGATTTTACGGAATGCGGATCTGCCGCAAGGGAATCGGCGGGTGCGGGTGGATATTCTGGTGCAGAATGGGCAGATCGCGGGGTATGTGCAGTCGAGTGCCGGTATGAGCGCCCCGCAGGTGGTGGATTGTCAAGGCCGGCTGGTGTTGCCGGGGGCGATTGATGGGCACACGCACTTTAATGAACTGGAATTTGCGGCGCGCGAGGGGTTTGTGACGGGGTCAGCGGCGGCCGCGGCGGGGGGGGTGACGACGGTGGTGGACATGCCGGATTTGCCCGCCGTGCGCAGCGCGGCGCAATTTGACCGGAAGTATGCCGCGGTGCAAGGCAAGGCGTATGTGGACTATGGCTTTTGGGGCGGCATGACGGGGGAAGATGTGCGGGAAGGATGGATGGACCGGATCGACGAGCAAATTGAGCGCGGCGTGTGCGCGTTTAAGTTATACATGACCCCGTCGGTGCCCACCTATCCCCGGGTGGATGAGGCGGAAATGCTCGAGTTGTTCACGAAGATCGCACCCACCGGGATACCGATTGGGATTCACGCCGAGAATTACGCGATTGCGGACTATTATGTGCAGAAATTGCAGCGGGAAGGGCGGCAAGATGGACCGGCCTGGGCCCAAGCGCGCACGCGATTGGCAGAGCGGGTGGCGATTCAATTGGTCATCAGTTTGGCCGAAGCGACGGGGGCGCGGGCGCACATCGTGCACATGAGTACGCGCGACGGGGTGGAATTGGTGCGGGCGGCCAAGCAGCGGGGGGTGTCGATTACGGCCGAGACCTGTCCGCATTATCTGCGCCTGACGGCCGCCGAGGCGATGCGGGAGTTTGGGAGTTTTGCCAAGATTGCGCCGCCGTTGCGGGCCGAGGAGGACATTGCCGCGCTGTGGGAGGGGCTGCGGGATGGGACGGTGGACTTCATGGGGACCGACCACGCGCCGTATGTGATTGCGACGGAAAAGCAGGCGCCGGGGATGGACATTTGGACCAGTTTGCCGGGGATTCCGGGGGTGGAGACCTTGGTGCCGTTTATGGTGAGTGAAGGGTTGAATCAAGGGCGCTTGTCGCTGGAACAACTCGTGCGGGTGACCAGTCGGCACTCGGCGATTCACTATGGTCTGTACCCGAAAAAGGGGTCTGCCGAAGTGGGGGCGGATGCGGACTTCACGGTGATTGACGAGCACGAGGCGTGGGTGGTGGACCCGCAACGCCTGCATAGCAAGGCCCAGTATACGCCGTTTCAAGGCCTGCGGCTGACGGGTAAGGTGAAGCAAACCATTCTGCGCGGGCAGGTGATCTATGACGACGCGGGGGATTTGCAAGGACCGCCGGGGACGGGACAGTATGTCCCCCGGCAACGTGTGCAGCGGTTAGAGCGCTGGCTGAAATATTAAACCGAGCGACCCAGCAAGGAGGAGGCAGAGCGATGGCGGGAGAGCAGGCGATGGCGGGCAAGAAGCACGCACTGGTGGTGATTGATATGCTGAATGATTTTGTGGAGGCGACGGGGGCGCTGACGTGCGCCAACGCGCGGAGTATTGTGCCCAAGATTCAAGAGGTCTTGGCGTTTGGGCGCCGCCACGGGATTCAAGTGGTGTACATTCAGGAGGCGCATCGCTTGCATGATGCGGATTTCCGGGTGCGGCCGGTGCACGCGGTGCGGGGGACCTGGGGGTCCCAATTCATTCCGGAGCTGCAACCGGAGGAAGCGGCGGGGGATTACGTGATTCAAAAGCGGCGGCACAGCGGGTTTTCGTATACCGACTTTGACCTCTTTTTACGGGAGGAGCAGATTGACACGGTGGTGCTGACGGGGGTCTGGACGAACGTGTGCGTGCGGTCGACGGCGTCCGATGCGCTCTATCACGGCTACAACGTCATTTGCCTGAGTGATGGGACGACCAGTCAAGACGACGAGATGCATCGGGCGGGGTTGCGCGATATCGCCCTTTTTGGCCAGATCATGACCGCGGCGGAGTACCAGCAACGGTGGCTGGCCAGCCATCAGTCGGCATCGTAGCACTCGACTGTGGCTCTTGTATTTGGCGAATTGTACGGATGTGGATTTTAGGGTTGATTGCTCGGCTGCAGGCTTGCACATCCATAAGCAATCAAATGTGAGCCGGGCGACAAATTGAGTCGGTTGCGTCACGTTTTTCGGGTAATTCTCCGCGCAGAGGAACCACAGCAACTCGATACTTCTAACACCGGTTATAAAGAGGGTGATTTGGATGGACTGGGGGCACAAGATTCAAGAAGTGGTTATTCCTCCTTACGAGGGCCGGTCAGTGCAGATTAAACGTGGCGAGCACCTCATTATTGTGGATGTCGATGGGAAGCAAGTGGGCGACTTTGTGGCATTTAATGCCAATGATTTTGGCGAGTGGGTGTCTCCGGTGCATATGCGTGCGAGTTTGTCAAGCCTCCACTTACGTGTGGGAGACGCCCTTTACAGCAACCGGCGCCGAGCTTTGATGCGGCTGGTGCGCGATACCGTAGGCGTGCACGATTTCTTCTTTCCGGCCTGTGACTATTGGCGGTACAAGATTGACTTTGGACTCGAAAACCATCCAAACTGTCACGACAATCTCGTGAGCGCTTTGAAGGAAGCCGTTCCGACTCTGGACATTTTGCCGGATCCGATTAACTGGTTTATGAATAACAGTTTGAATGGGAATGGCGATTATGTCATTAGGGAGCCTGTGTCAAAGCCGGGGGACTACGTCGAGCTTGAGGCACTGGAAGATTTGGTTGTAGCTGTCTCAACTTGCTCGCAAGATATGGCCCCGGTCAATGGAGGCAAGGTGACACCATTGCGTCTAGAGGTATTCGAATCTCATGCCTAGCTGTGTACTGTGTAGGAGGCGTAGAGCCCGTGAACGATGAAGCCTTAGAGTTGCTGGCAAATTTGGTCCGTTGTGAATCCACTAATCCTCCCGGGGAGGAGGAACATGCGGCGCAGGAAGTTGCTGAGTACTTACACCGTCACGACGTGGAGGTGGAATGGCAGAGGGTGGCGCCGGGTAGGACAAATTTGATTGTGTCACTTGATTCGCGGGAAACATCGGTTAAGCGTCCCACATTGCTCTTCTGTGGCCACCTCGATACTGTGCCGATTGGGGATCGTGAATGGTCCCATAATCCGTTTGCAGCCGAGATTGTTGACGGGCGCTTATTTGGTCGAGGCGCTTCGGACATGAAGAGTGGGGTGGCGGCGATGGCCGTCATGATGGCCCAACTTCGGGAACTTCGCGGATCTGAATCATGGCCCATTCAGCTGTTACTCACCGCGGGCGAGGAAGTTGACAGTATCGGTGCAGAATTTTTTCGTAGGCATGGCGGCATGGCCGGTGTCGGGGGAGTTGTCATTGGGGAGCCGACCGACGGGCGGGTTGCCATCGGTCACAAGGGTGCTTACTGGGTGGAAATGCAATGTTGGGGGCGGACGGCTCATGGGTCCATGCCGCAATTAGGTGTGAACGCCATCGACCAAGTCCTAAAAGCGGCTCATCTGCTCTATGAGGCCAATGCACACGCACGGCCGGTGGCCGATCCTGTCTTAGGAGAATTGACGGTAGCCGTGACTCGAATTGGCGGCGGGATACAAACGAACATGATACCTGACCAGGCGTTCCTTCAAGCAGACATGCGATTTGCCACACAAAAGCAGCAGCAGGAGGTATTGAAGGAATGGGAAGATTCATTACAACGGTATCAGCAAAGCTACGAAGAATTTCGTTATGAGTACCACTCCTTATTAAATCGCAGTCCTCTGCTGACGCCGCCCTCCCATCCACTAATACGAGTCGCCCAACAACTTCTCGGTCTAGATCCAGAGAGCTGGCGGACAGTGAGCTATTATACGGACGGTTCGGTGCTTTCCGCGCCGACGAACCTACCCACGCTGATTTATGGGCCTGGAGATGATCGGCTGGCGCATCAACCTGACGAGTCTGTAGCCCTTTCTGCGTATTTCGCCGCCATAAAATTTTATCGGGATCTTGCCGTGAGTTATGCGCGGGGCGAATGGACATTAAACCAATAGATCTTAAGTCATGGGCCGCACGGCCAAAGCCCGGGGCTTCTCGCGGGCATTCGGTGACGGATCAAGCCATGGGTCCCTTGCTTTATCGACTGAGGGACAGTCGGTATTTCCGTGAAACTCTGTCAATAGCCATGGCCCCATTTATCCCGAACGGCCGTGACGTGGGAGTGCTATGAGATCCAAGGTGCTTATCTCACATACTTCCCGAGTTTTCCAATCGCGAGGGGGTGATTAGGTGCATGCTGTACAGCAACCTGGGATTCGGGTGAGTCAATATGAAACGCCTGGTACGGTTGAGGAGGTGCTCGAACTGCTTTCGGATACGGGATACGGTCCGAAGGCACGCGTGGTGGCTGGCGGCACCGATATTTTGCTCGAACTCAGTCGGCGGTTGCGTCCCAATCTGGGGGCGCTTATTGATATTACGCGCATTGTCGGACTCGATGCCATCACAGTGGATGAAGGGATTTTGCGTCTCGGTCCGCTAGTCACCCACAACCAAGTCCTTGCGAACGAGATGTGCGTGCGTTACGCTCTCCCGCTTGCTCAGGCTTGCCTGGAAGTGGGAGCGCCAGCCTTACGGAATCGTGCGACGGTGGTTGGAAACGTCGTGACCGCAAGCCCGGCCAATGATACAATTCCGGCGCTGTGGGCGTTAGATGCGGGCATCGTGGCACGATCGATTCAGGGAGAACGCCGGATTAAAATCCGCGATTTGTATGACGGTATTCGCCGTACGGTACTTCGCGAGGACGAGTTGGTGACCGCCATCGAAGTCCCAATTTTCGACAGGGCGAGAGGCGTCTTTGTCAAATTGGGGCAACGCAGAGCCCAAGCCATTTCGATTGTCTCATTGGCAGCCGTTATTAATTTCGACGGTGCGGTTGTTAAGTCAGCATCTCTGGCACTAGGAAGCGTTGCTCCAACCGTGGTGGCGGCAAGCGAAGCGGAAGCTTACCTCTCTGAACGGGTGTTGGACGATACCACAATTTCAACTGCAGCGCGTTTGGCAGCCGCACAAGTGACGCCGATTGATGATGTGCGGGCGAGCGCAACATACCGTCAAGACGAAGTCGAGGTGATGGTGCGGCGCGGGTTGACTGCGTTGCGCGATAAAAAAGAGCGGAACCGGTGGCCATTGGAGCCGGTATTCCTTAACCCGCATATTGACGAATCATCTAAGAACACTGGCATCAAATTTCGAGCGTCTCATGCTAGTACTACACCGGTGAAATGCTCGATCAATGGAGTGAAAGTTGAGAAGTCTGGTGCTACCGGATATACCCTGCTTGAATGGCTTCGCAATGAAATCGGGCTGACCGGCACAAAAGAAGGATGTGCGGAGGGCGAATGCGGTGCATGTACGGTGCATCTGGACGGTGTGGCAGTTTTGTCGTGCCTCGTTCCCGCGGTAAGAGCTCATGGCTCTGAAATTACGACGATTGAAGGCTTGGGTGGGGGTCAGAGCCTTCATCCGCTGCAGCAGTCTTTCGTGGATAGCTTTGCGGTTCAATGTGGGTTTTGTACACCGGGGTTTGTGATGGCGAGCGAGCGACTCTTGTGTGAACGCCCGCAACCCAGCAATGAACAGATAGCCCAAGCCTTGTCCGGAAATTTGTGCCGCTGCACCGGATACTATCGATTTTACGAGGCGATTCGGGAGGTGACTCATGAATGAGTGACGAGCCGCTAGGGGTATCACAAAAACGGGGTGATGCACCGGCCAAGGTTACGGGAGTTGCGCAGTATCCGGGGGACAAATGGCTTGAGGGCACGCTCTATGCCAAGGTGGTGTTTTCAGACCGTCCGCACGCTCGAATGTTATCGATGGATACGTCAGCTGCCCGATCAGTGGGTGGCGTCGTGCTGGTGCTCACGGCACCCGATGTTCCTGTGAATGAGTACGGACTTGAGGTATTTGACCAGCCCGTACTGGTCGGCGTAAACAGCACTGGGCGCTCAGCTGTTCCGTCTGATGTTAGTCACTGGGAAGCTGATCATGTGGCCATAGTCGTAGCCGAATCTATGGAAGCAGCCGAAGTTGCTAGTAAGCTTATCCGAATTGACTGGGAGGATCTCCCGACTGTCGGTGACATTGATGAGGCTCTCGCTGGCAATGTGTTAGTTCGTCCGGACATTAACCGGTCAAACAATATATGCTGTAGCTATCGCCTCAGAAAAGGGGACGTGTCGGCAGGCTGGGATGCCGCTGACGTAGAGGTCTCGGCCGAATACCAGCTGCCCCACCAGGAGCATGCGTACTTGCAGCCCGAGGCTGCGTTTGGATATATGGATGACAATAACCGAATCACGGTTGAAATTGCCGGCCAGTGGACACGTTCAGACCAAGAACAAATCGCCCACGCTTTGGATTTGCCGCTTGACCGAGTCCGTGTCATCTATCCTGCGATTGGTGGAGCATTTGGCGGTCGGGAGGATATGTCATTACAGATTGTGCTGGCTCTTGCCGTGTGGCGGTTAAGTGAGCAGGGAATCCGGCGACCCGTTCGCATGCAGTGGTCCCGGGAGGAGTCCATTATTGGTCACCACAAACGTCACCGCGGTCGCATTCATGCGCGATGGGGTGCTACCCGCGAGGGGCGTGTGGTTGTGGCCGAAGCAGATTGCATGCTGGATGCTGGGGCGTATTATTATACGACCAAGACAGTATTGGGGCATCTGCACCTCACCGTGTGCGGCGCTTATGAGATACCTAATCTACGCGTCAACAGTGATGCTGTATTCACCAATGCGGTTCCCGGCGGTGCATTTCGTGGATTTGGCGCACCTCAAGGCTCTTTTGTGGCCGAAACGCAGATGAATAAACTCGCAGCCCTGCTGGGGATCGATCCGGTCGAAATCCGCCGCATTAATTGCCTTGGGGAAGGTTCTATCGGCCCAACGGGGACCGTTATGCCTCCAGGAGTTAGCCTTGCCACAGTCATTGACCGATGTGCCGAGGAGGCGCATTGGAGAGAGCAGCTTGCAGAACCTCCTGACTTTTCACCGTTTGCCTCGCTTCCTCCTGACTCGCGATCACTGCGGCGAGGGCGAGGTTTTGCTTGCGCTTTCAAAAATGTCGGGTTCTCCCTGGGGTTTCCGGAGCGGTGTGAAGCCAAAGTTGTGCTCCACGGCTCCAACAATATAGACCGGGTCGAGCTATTCAGTGGTGCGGCTGACGTTGGGCAAGGGTCCGATACCGTTCTTCGTCAGATGACGGCGGCTGCCGTGGGCGTACCAATGGACCATGTGGAGGCCCATTTTGCGGACACCGCTACGAGTGGAGATGCTGGGTCTACGTCTGCGTCGCGCATGACCTTTATGGGAGGGAATGCTATTCTTGGAGCCTGCCGAGCCGCAAACGCGCGCTGGTTGGAAGGTGATCGTCCGGCGGTTGGCTGGTTTCGCTATGTTCCTCCCCCGACCGATGCACTGGATGCCATTGACAGTCATGGCATTCCTTATTTCGCTTATGGCTTCGGAGCGGATGCGGTCGATCTGAGCGTGGATATCGAAACGGGTCATATCGTGGTTCATCATGTTGTCAGCGCCGTTGATGCAGGACGCGCGATCAACCCCGCGATGATTGTCGGCCAGATAGAAGGCGGGGTCGTGCAAGGGCATGGATACGCGATAACTGAGAATCTCCAGGTAGACCGGGCGCGCATTGTTAATCCCCGATTTTCCACGTATCTCATTCCGGGAATTCTTGACGTGCCCAGAAAAGTCCGTCCGGTTGTCGTGGAGGAGGCCGACCCACGAGGCCCTTGGGGGGTTCGCGGTATGGCTGAGGTACCATTGATTCCCTATGCGCCGGCGGTAATAGCGGCACTGTACGAGGCGACCGGGGTCTGGTTCGATCGGCTTCCGTTGACGCCCGATTACGTCAGGGCCCATCTTCGAGCTCACGGCGTCGGCCGCATTTTGGATGGGAGTTAAGAATGGCCAGCGAGAATCTGCCTCGTTCGGCTCTTTCTCAGTATGTTTAATGAAGGCGGAATCCGCCTCCCGTGGGCACTGGCAGTATCGGCGTTCAAGTGTCTGGTCGGTAGGTTATCTTCAGTATAGGGGCCACGCGAAGCCGTGCTACCTGCACACACTTTGGCAGGCTAACGGACTCTAAGACCGGGAGCCCCGATTACCTTCTCCATTTCTTCTATTATGCAGCCGCACGATACCCAAAATGGCAGCGGCCGAGAAAACGCCACGGGTTGCGGACCTGTGGCGGAGTCTTGAGGCTATACTCTGCACGGAAGACAATCGGATGATTAGCTCAGCCGATCCCGCTGCAGGATGAGTCACCTCATGGCCGATTGCGCGGTCATGAGGCTGTCGGCAGTGACTGGGCGTTCCGCCAGGTGTGCTGGGCCATAGCAACGCTACCCGCCTCACTCAATGCACGGGCGATTGCCGCTCCGATGATCGGCTGTGCTGTTCGTTAGGGCGCCGCGTCAATTATAGTGGTCCCCGAAAACTAGACAAGTTTGGAGGGCCCCAAATGTTACGCTGGATACGTCATGCCGAAACAAAAACATCATACCGCCACGTTCAAAGCCCAAGTGGTGATCGAGATGCTCAAAGAGGAGAAAACGGTCGCCCAAATCGCGGCCGAACATCAGATTCATCCCGGTCAACTGCATCGCTGGAAACGGCAAGCCGTCGACAACTTCGTTCACCTGTTTACCGAATCCGACGCCCGCAAGCACCAAGCCCAAGCCCACGACGAGAAACTCACCGAGCTCTATGCCCAAATCGGCAAGCTGACGACCCAGGTCGAGTGGCTCAAAAAAATCTGGCCTCGACCCTGTCTCGCGCTGAACGCCGGGCATTACTGGACTGGAGGGATGCCCCCGTGCCGCTGAGCACCCAGGCCGCCTTACTCAGCCTCTCCCGGGCGAGCCTGTATTACCGGCCCGTCGGGCCGGACCCCGTCGAGGTGGCGCTCAAGCACCGGATCGATGAAATCTACACCGACCGACCGTTTTATGGGTCGCGGCGCATGACGGTCCAACTCCAACAGGAAGGCCATGCCATCAATCGGAAACGCGTGCAACGGTATATGCGGGAAATGGGCATTTGGGGCCTTGCGCCAGGTCCCCACACCAGTACGCGGCATTCGGCCCATCCCATTTACCCGTACTTGCTGAAGGGGGTGACCCCGGCGTATCCGAATCACGTGTGGGGTATCGATATTACGTATATCCGGCTCGCCCACGGATGGCGCTATCTCGTGGCCATTATCGATTGGTATTCGCGCTATGTCGTGACCTGGGAGCTCGCGGAAACGCTGGAACTGCCGTTTGTGCTGACGGCCGCGAAGCGAGCGCTGACCGTCGCGGTTCCGACGATTTGGAACCACGACCAAGGCAGCCATTTTACGAGTCCGCAATACACCGAGATTCTCTTAGCCGAGGAGGTGCAAATCAGCATGGATAGTAAGGGCCGGGCGCTCGACAACATCTTTACCGAACGGCTTTGGCGCACCGTGAAATATGAGGAGGAGGTCTATCTCCATGATTACGCGTCGCCGCGCGACGCCCACCAGGGGCTCCAGCGCTATTTTACCTTCTATAACACGGTGCGTCCCCATCAATCTCTCGGGTACGCCACGCCGGCCTCCTGGTACTGTCGACCCGACCCGGCACCAAACCCATCTGATCACGAGTGACCGATGAGACGCAAAAATTACCGACAATCAGTCACTAGCGACGACAGGAGGTGATACGATGCCCACCCCGCATCGCGACCGCCAAGCGGCCTATCGTTATTGGCATCCGCAGCTGAATCTCACGTTTTCGGATCGCCACCTCTGGGGGGAGGTCGTGCAGGCCTGTGAGCGCCAGGGAGTACGTCCCCAGGACGTGCGCATTGCGTGGGCCAAGCAGGTGCTCCGCGCGACGGACACCGAGACTCTCCCACCGCACCAACATTGATCGCGTGGGTCC
Source organism: Bacillota bacterium (assembly GCA_021820965.1). Lineage (GTDB taxonomy): Bacteria > Bacillota > Sulfobacillia > Sulfobacillales > Sulfobacillaceae > Sulfobacillus_B. Next base: position 43,361 of record JAKACZ010000006.1, read on the forward strand.
TCTGACAAGAGATAATATTCTCAATTGGGTCTCGCTTTCGGGGGGGCCGGAAACCCGCAGAGGCTATTGAGGCCGCCGCGAAGCGGGAACTCCAAGAGGAAGCGGGGCTCGCCATTTCGGTCACCCCTGTACCGTGTGGATCGGGCGAGTGAGCCGTTTTTATGGCAGAAGTGGATTCTCACGACCAGATTCGCCTCGTCGATCCGGAACATGACCGATTTGTATGGTTGACGCCCCAGGGAGCCTTGCAGCGCGTCGCACCACACGTTGTGCGGGAATCCCTTGCCTGCGCCCTGCGTTGCGTTGGCGTTGTGTAAGAAGAACCCGTGTCCCACTCGAGCCCGTTTTTGGATTTGCACCCCATACTACATATGATGGGGACGGAAGGCAGCTGGAAGCAGGCCCGCCTCGGTCACTCATCGTGCACGGGGAAGAGCGGTCGAGGAGATAGAGCATTAATTTGCCGAGCAAGACGCTCAGGGCCGCGCCAAAAGGCAATCCTAGCAATACGTCGTATACAATGCGGACATGGGGAAAGACCCCGTATATCAGCAGTGCCACCACCACGGCAAAAAAATTCCCACGAAACCGGAACCCGATGGTGAAGACCGGAACAAGCGCATGCATATTCCCCTTCTCTTTGGTATACATTGAATGTTCCTAGACTACTTTGCCTTCTTTGAAAGATTCCTGCTTTTTAGGAGGAGGCCATGCGGTGCTTTCTACGCCGGAAGAATGGGCAGATGAACGCGGGAACCTTGGTGGCCGGTTGACGTAGGCGAGGTACGTCGACCGTCTGGGTGATTCCCAGCCAATATTGGGCTTTGTAATCCCTGTTCATACTGAGACCCGCGGTCGGCCCTCAAAGAGTCGGCGGCGGGTCTTGGTCACAGGTGGCATCCTATGCCTTCACGCCCAACTTGTCGAGTATGAAGGCATATTTTTCGGCTTCGTCAACCAGGTGTGCCAGGCGGCCGGACGAGCCGAAGTGGCCAGAGCCCATGTGAGTCTTCAGCACCAGTTGATTGTTGTCCGTTTTGGTAGCCCGTAAACGAGCCACCCATTTGGCGGGTTCAAAATATCCAACCCGAGGGTCGTTCAGTCCGGCGGTGACAAACATGTGCGGGTGCTCCTTCGCTGTCACGTTGTCATAGGGACTGTACGACTTCATGTAGCTGTACTGCTCTGGGTTGGCCGGATTGCCCCATTCATCCCACTCCAATGAGGTCAACGGGATGGATGCATCCATCATGGAGTTAATCACGTCGACAAAGGGAACGCCGGGGGCTGCGACGCGAAACAGGTCTGGGCGCATGTTGAGGACGGCACCCATGAGCAAACCACCTGCACTGAGGCCCTCGATGGCGAACAGGTCCGGTGTCGTGAAGCCCTCGTCAATCAAATGCTCGGCAACGCTGAGAAAGTCGGTGAAGGTATTGCGCTTGGTCAGCACCTTTCCGTCTTGGTACCAGCCAAAGCCCATCTCGGAACCGCCCCGAATGTGGGCTATCGCATAGATGACGCCGCGATCCAGGAGAGGAAGCAACTCAGGGATGAATTCGGGGTCAGAATTGGCTCCATACGAGCCATAGCCATAGAGTATGGTGGGCGCTGGTGTCTCGCTCCACACTTCTCTCTTGGCCACCAACGATACCGGTATTTTGGCCCCATCCTTGGCTGTGACCCATCGTTGCTTTTGCTGGTATTGGGATGGGTCGTAGAGCCGGACAGCATCCTGTGCCAATACGATGGAGCGGCCCGAACGGATCTCCACAGCGATTTGCGTTCGAGGCGTCACCATCGATTGATACTCGAGCAGCACGTCCGGCGCATCATACGCTAGATTGTCGCTTGGCGCCACGGAATAAATGGGCTCGTCCCAGGGCAACCGCTGAAGCTTTTCCGCTTGATAGAGCCAGATTTGGCTCAAGCCACCTTCCCTTCCGGCAATCACCAGGCCGTCGCCAAAGGGCAGCACGAGCTGCCAATATCGTTCTGGCGCATAGGGAATCACCGGGCGTGCTAGGGCAGGGTCGGGGTTGTCCAGAGGGACCGCTAGCAGTTGAAAGTTTTCGGCGCCTTCATTGGTCAAGATGAGCAACTGATCATTCCAATGCTCCAACGAGTACAAGACGTTGGGGCTGCGCGGGGTAAATAGCCGAAGCGGAGCGTCCGGCTCACCCAGGGCCAGGTATCGGACTTCGGAGGACGACTTGCTGCGCGACGTCAAGAACAGGTACTCGTGGCTTCGCGAGGGCGCCAAATCCAACTCGAAAGTGATGTCGCTTTCTTCATACAGGAGAATGTCTGTGCTGTCCGCCAAGCGCCGTCGGTGAAGCCGACAGGGTCTTTGCGCGGCATCCACTCCCAGGTAGTAGATATCGTTCCCGGACTTGTCCCAAGTGGCGCTGCCACAGATAAAGACGTCCTGCACCGGCTCCCCAACAAAGCGGCCGGTTGCGATCTCCTTCACGTGAAGCGTATAACGGTCGGTGCCGTCATGATTCTCCAAGTAGAGAACACGGAGGTCGTCGGGGCTGACTTGGACGTCGCTAACATCCATGTACTGACCGGCGTTTGCCAGGGCGTTCGTATCCAACACCACCTCCTCCGGAGCCCTGCCCAGGTCAGCGCGACTTTTGGCTTGCTTGCGGTAATAGGTACGGTATTCCTGCCCCGGATTGACGCGCCAGTAGTAGTAATACGCGCCGTGTTGCGCCGGCGGCCCCGCCTCCGTTTCGGGAATCCGGTCGACCATGTCACGGTACAGTGTGTCTCGGCGCGCGGCCAACGGGGTCATCACTTGGTCAAAGTAGTAGTTTTCTGCTTCAAGATAGGCTATGACTTCTGGATTGCTGCGGTCTCGAAGCCAGTAATAGTCATCCGGGCGAGTGTCTCCGTGCAGCGTATGCGGGTGCGGTTTCTTGGGAGCTTTAGGGGGGATAGGCATTATGTTCCTCCTTATCTGACTGCTTGTCTCATTATACGGAGTTCCGCGAAAGTATTGGAAACAGAACTTATTTCAACCGGTGGGCGCACACACATGGGACCTTCCGGCACATTCGGGGCGCATGCCGAACAGGATTTTCTACAGCAATCGCGAATCTCTTCCGCAACCAATTCACCCTAACGGTGGTAGCACATCGTGAGTCTCGGGAGGAATCGCGAATGGATGTTCAGCAGACCCTGCGCCAATATGAGCAAGCGGCCAACAGCAGAGATTTCGATCACGTGGCACCCATGGTCGCCGACCATGCGGTCTATTGGTTCAGTGATGGGGAGTTTGAGGGCCTCGATGCGATTCGCGGAGCCTTCGAGATGACGTGGAATACCATTGAGCAAGAACGATACGCCATCGAAGACGTCCAATGGGTCGTCGTCGGAGACCAAGCGGCCGTGTGCATCTACCAGTTTCGCTCCGAGGGTGTCGTGCGGGGGCGCCCGTTTTTGGCAGTCGGTCGGGGCACGAATGTCTTCGCTCTAATCGACGGCCGATGAAAAATCGTTCGACCTGTGCAATTTAATAAATTAAAGAGGTGAAGCCCGTCGAAATTAGGCTACCCATTCGAGCGCGATCCTTTGATCGGTACACCAGGCGGTGAGACCTTGGTTGTGATTCAGCGTGGTGACCGTGGCTAAAGCCACGGAGCCGGACGGTGACCAACTCATGCCTTGGTGTTTTTGGCGGCTGGCAACACAGAGATCATTGGCCTTTTCGCCCCGATTACTCGAGTTGCGCAGATGCAGAGCGTTTCGTAACGCGTAGCAGGGGATGTAGGCGCGATTGCGTTCAAAATACCCGATCAGTTTGTCGACCGATTGCCCGGGTTTGAGCTTCTTCTCCGGGATGGCGCGCAGGTAGGCAATGGCCGCGTCGACGCGACCGAGCCAGAGGAGCGGGAGGAGCTCGGCCAATACCGCATTGCGAATTTTGGATCCACGCAGCGCTAAGCTTAATTCCACCTTGCACTTTTCGTTCAGATGATACCAATCCAAGAGAATCCGAAGCGGGAGCCACCCTGCCAGTCGATGGAGAATCGCCGCATGTAACGTCCGTGCCCCATCGACGAAGAATTGCACGTAATAATCCGAGAGCATCTCATGGTGTAGAAGAAAGGCAATCAGGAGGCGCAAGACGGCCTCGGTGCCGAGGCCGTTGATCAGGTACCGCCCGTGCTGGGGGGATTCCACATGCGCAATCGTATGATGCACATATTCGCGCCCCTCTTTCGCCGGAGTGCCTGGGGCGCGCCCTGAGGGCTTCTGCTTTTTCACCCCCACGTCGTCAATGGAGACATTGATCGCGTGGTCCGGGTCTTCATAGAAAGCTGTGGCGGCTTCGGCCTCAATGCGAAAATTCTCCCTCTGATCGCGATTGTAGCGCGTCATCGCTTGGGCGACCATGGTCTGCGGCAGGCGAATCGCTACGTCCACCTCCTTCGGCGGAGCCGCGGTAGCCGGCTGCCCTTCCGGTGTAAATCCCGCGCCTGCGAATACATGGGTAGCCCACTGATCGAACGTGGTCTGCATGGTGCTTCCCTCCCGCTCGACTACCTCCGCCGCCGTTCGCACCGGGGTTCCGGTGTCCGCTGCTTCATGCCGAATACGATTCAGCAGCGTGACCGCCGGGCGATAGGCCATGTGACTGGCCATCTGTAATAAGAGCTCACGCACGCCGAGCGTTCGGTACCACTCACGCGGCCCTAGGGCCGCGAAGACTTGCGTGGCCGTGCCCCACTTCTCGCCGGTCTTGTCGATGACGGTGTGGGTCCGGAAGGTGAACCGGCCGACTTCTCCGTCGACGGCATAAGCGTGCTCATTTGGCGTGACCACTCCGCCATCAGTTCCTCCCGCAGTGCGGGCTTTTTTTTTGAGAGTTCCTCTAAATAGGTGCTAATCGTCGCCAGTATGACATCGCGGTTGACCCGTAGGATCTCCTGCTCGACATTATCGATAATCATCGGCCCATCCTCGGGCATCTCGACGTTCACATTGACGGGGTGAACTTTTGTGTGTCCGGTATTATCCTGAATCGTGATTTGAATGCGCAGGTTCATTGCGACCCACCTCCCCTTTGACCATAGCGGTCGGGAAGTGCCATGTCCAGCCCTTGTGAATCAATTTAGAGGCTCTTGCTCATTGACTGGTATCGGTGCCGAAGGTCAGGTGACTTCAGTATGGCCAGTCTCACGTGGCGGGCGACGAATCCTGCGAATAATCTCGGCTAAGCCGCAAACCGCGGGCCGTCCGGCGATCGGATCCCGGAGGCTCACCCAACCGACGCTGGGACGTGCTTTAGTGTAGTGAATATTGCACAGGTCGAAATCGTTCACGAGCACTTGAGTCGCGCGGCGAATCGCCGAGATGACGGATAATCGACCGTGTTGGCGCTCGCGTTGTCCAACGGCTCGGGTGCGCAGCGGCCCTAATGGGGACGCAACTCATTAAGGAGTCGGCGCCCCGAGGCGCATGTTGAATCGTGATCATCGTGACTTACCCCACCTTCTGCCCCCCCGGTGCGCAATCCATGGCCAATCGCCATCAGGCGACACGTTGCCCATCTCACGGACCATTCGGTAAGACACGGGCATAGATTCCTGCCCCGGTCATGGCAGGCCACAGATGCTGTGCCGAGTGCCTGTCTACGAGATGAAGAGTGGTCCGACTTGATCTGCGCAATAGTGCGTATGATGAATCAAGGATTATCGTGTCACTAACGGCTCGGGCTCGGCGAGACCGGGGTGGGCTCGCCGGATGAGCGTGACCTATTGGGGGTTCGGTTGCACAGATGGAGATGCTGTTCACGATAGCTGGTCAGCGGTCTTGAGCAAGAGCCAGTCCGGCGCTGTGCCACATCGCTAAAATAGGTTCTGCGCTGGCGCTATCGTCCGCTGCGACTTCCGCGACCACCCGAGCACCCGCGGCCAAGTGGCGCCATGCCAATTCGGGATAGCCGCTTCGTTGGGTTTCGAGCAGTTGCCCCCATAGCATCTTGACATTGTGAATGGCTTCAAACGGCCCAGCATGGGTGAGCGCTACCTCCATCAACGTGCGAGCGATGTCTATCGCATCAACCCCTGCTAGGAGCATGCCGGCCGTCGCCTCCATCGCGGCGAGACCGCTGCCATCATTGGTGACGATGTCCCGCAGCTCATCAGGGGTGCGACCTCTCGGCCGGGGTTGAGGGACCGATCGCCACGTCGATCGACGTTCCTTTTGACGGCGGGTCCGCTGGCCCACCAGAGCGGCCTCCATGGCGAGTGCCTGCACCTGGGAGTCTATCGTTGGATCATGGAGCAGGTCGAGCACGCAATGGATGCCTGTGACTGCATGAGCGTCAAACCTGGACCGGCGAAGCATCTCTGCTCCCGTCAGGGCAATGACCTCCACCCGCGGTAGTCCGGCCATTGCGTGCAACAGGCGGGGTTCGTCGCCATAGTCTGCGTGCACGAGCGCTTCGACCGCAGACTCGATGTCGGACGCCTGGCCGGGCCGCCCGGCTGCACCGAACAGGACGGGTGAATTCTCGGTCTTCCGGACGTCGGGTCGGCTCGCCAGATATTGCACAGCCGCCCGCAACAACGGTTCGGACCAGTCCCAGCCGTCGGTGTCGTCCATCAGTTGGGCTGCACGGTGCACGATGAGCAGTCGGTGCTCGTTCTCGTGGACTTGCCGCAACGCCACTTCCGTCAGCAATCGGCGCACTTCCATTCGACTATCGGTTTTCAATAGTCCCACGAGCCTATGCTCGGACAGAAGGGCCTGTTCGCCTGACTCGATACTGGTGCGCAGTTGGGTAAGACTGGCCTCAACGGTGGACTCGGTGATTGGGCTCATGTCCATGAGTAGATAGGGGCCGTAATTGGGCTGGTGCAAAAGGTCGACGACGTAGGCGGCAGTTTGCAATAAGGCCAGATTGCGAAAGGGACGAGTTAGGATGGATGCGGCACGCAGCATGGGGCCTCCGTTGAACGTCCCATGACCAATGAACGGACCATGATGGTCCACGTAGCGCGCAGACGCCAATGCCATGACGAGGTGAATGGCGGAATCATCGCGTCCCCCCGCGTACTGCCCGTGCAGCCACTTACCGACGTCGGTCACCTCTAATTGTTCAATTTGCTTGAGCTCACGGTCAATGGAATCGGGCCATAGATATTCACGATGCATGACGAATTCCTCCTGTCTCTGTACGTCGCTTGCATCGTAGCGTCCTCCGCGCCGGGCGGGAATGCTACATGAGTCTGAGTCCCTATGAGACTTTGGGCGTAGTGCGGCACGGACTTCCCCCGTTCAACCAAGATCGACCTTCCGGAAGTACTGGTTGGTGATTCCGCCGCATCGTGGCCCAGTTGTGTGAACCCGTGGCTGCCGGTGATCTAGTGCAGGAGCGCTCAATTACTATGTCGAAGTAGTTCTCCTAGCTACACAACGTCCGTTGGTGTGGGGATCTTCGTGCTTCCGGGATGACTTGCCGACGCTCTCACGGGAGGTTGAAAATGAATCCCACTGATCCACGCTACATCCGTGAGCGTCAAACTCCCCCCCACCTACTCGGAGCGCTTTTAGTCTCCCATAATACCCCTAGATTCTGTGAAAGGGGTTTTCCATCATGAGCCAGAAAGAACGTGAAGAACTGCGCCAGCTGTGGGCGGGGTTAGTGGTCGAATTTCGGGCTAGGAGACTTTTCATAAAGTCTCAACGCAAGGTACTTGTTCAACTATAGTGGGAACCGGGTGCCGTTACCGACGCTGAAGGGCAGACAATGCCCGGGATTCGGCGGGCGCCGAATCCCGAGTGGCGGAGGGGCGGATACTAGAGAAAGAACTAAATCACTGCGCTGTCGGCGTCATCGTCAGGCGGCACTCGCTGCGCTGCGGTTCCAGGCTTGATGGTGAGCCACAATGGCGCCGATGGCCAAGCGGGCCACCCACAGATACGGTCGGCGGTGGCCCGCCCGTTTCACCCCATCCTGCGTCCATAAACTAAACCCGCGTTCCATCCCGGTCCGTTCGGCATACAAGGCTTGCCAGGCGGGCGTGCCATAGGGCACGCCGCTATCGGCATAGCGGGATTCCCGGCTCCTTTGAGGTCGGACGGCGCTGCGGTACTTTGGGGGCACCACAGCAGGCCTTTCCAGGCGACCATACCGAATCGCCGCGAAAAAGTCCAATCGGCCGCGCGACCGAGGACATCGGATCGAGGGGGGTATCCTGTTCTGCGGGAAACGGGGTCAATCAGCCCGCGCGGCCGGGGGACCGACCAATCCAGCGGTGGTCGGGGTGAGTCTGGCTCTGATCCGGAGGCCTCGGCGGCCTTTTCATGGGATTCATGTCGTGATTCGCAATGCCAATGCCGAGGCCTTTTTGGACGGCACGTACCACGGGCGCGGACGCGCCCGCCAACCCCTGTACTTTGTGGGATATGGCTATCGATATAATCGGCGCCGTGTTTAGGGGCCCATCCCCACCCCTACGGAACGGAGCCCGGTAGGCCCAACGAATCGGGCCATCAAGCGTGGGAGGTCGGCTCGGTTTCGTGCCGAGGGGGCCAAGAAAGGTCATGCTTTTTCATAATGTTTCGTTCGGTTGTATACCCGTGTCATACAATCGACAAAATTACGCCGGAAAACGGGGCGAATTGCTCTACAACAAATCCTTCAGATCCGGCGTGTATATGTTTCTCCTCCGATGTTATCCGACTGACGATGTGCCCATGTATGCGCTTTTTGGGGGGGAAGGCTGATGCTCAAATGCATACCACGGGCGCGGACGCGCCCGGCCCCCTCTCTGCCTTGTTTACGTATCGATCTCACCGTCGATTTCTGGGGCCCGCATTGCGGAGCGGCTCCTCGTCGCGTGTGTGGTCAGCACGCCGTGTCCTTATACGGGTGTTGTAAGGCCGGGCATCATCGCGGGGCCGGGGCATGGCCTGTCATGGAGCGGCAATCGTTCCTGGGAACTGGCCAAAGTTTGGGGATAAAATCTCGCCCCAAATGACACTTAGTGTCATCTGGCTATGGGTTAGTGGGTGGATCGCTGTGCGCTATCTTTTCATGTTTCAGCAGATTTAAACCAGCGACCTATGCGTCGACGACAGTCACTGCGTGACACGTTTGGGTTGATCTGACGACACCCCACGTTCAGCGATGACCCGGGAAACCCAGATCATCCCATTAATGGCGGCGTCTGGTGTTACAAACTGTCGAGAGGCGGAACCCGCACACGCGGATTTCTAGCGGATTGTACCGTCCGATATAATGTGAGTGTTCATGGTGATCGAGGGAGTTGTTAGGATGATGATGCATCCGGTTCTGGCACATCCGGGACGGTGGCGCAAAAATCGCGTAGAACTGTGGCAGAGATGGGCATCGCTACCCAAGGTCAGACTGGCAGCCGTCTTTGCAGCGTCAAACACGGCATGGATTGTCGAGCAGTCATGGCACTTCGCGTTGCTTAAGGAGGGGCTGATTGGATTATCTGCCATCGTGGATCTCATCCTCGTCCTTTCACTTGCTGGCGTGATTCAGTGGACCGAGCGCCCTCCGCGTCTTCCATTATCAGAGCAAGAGCGATAAGCCCGAACCTTGGGAAGGGATTGGCCCGCAAACCAACCTATTGCCGAGGATTGGTGAACGATTCGGGGTGCCTTGTAACAAGCGAGTATCGCAACCAGTGCGGAAGTGGATTCTACAAGAGGGGGAATACTGGCAGAGAAGCGTTGCTACTCCGAATTCTTGCGATGTATGCGTATCCATCATTAAGATGGCGCTATAGCCAATGTTTGGATCGACAGGCCTCGAAGCGAAAAATATGGCGCACCATGATACCGAGATTCAGGAAGGCTCAGCCTCGGTTGTTCTATCACGACGCACCTCCCGAGTCGCGTCCAGCATGGACGGTTGTGGTAGCAGCCAAGATGGCAGCCGGGTCGCCCGATGTGCCTTTCTTTGCACGCATGTTCAGGCTCCAATAGGCATTTCTGTTATCCTAGACTAGTTGTACTATGCGGATTCACCACATCCCCGGGTGGTGCAACGTGCGGGCGTTCGCAGAGAGCTTATGGGCGCCTTGCCGAGGCGATGAAGTTCTTGGAATCTGCAGGATTTTCTCGACACGACTCGAATTGTGTGTGGAGAGACAGTGATTGGGAGGCGAACTATGGAGCACAATGTGGTAGATTCGACGAGTCAGGATGCCGTTCGCGGCGTGGCGGAATTCGAACGCGTCATGGCGCCCAGCATCAGAGAACTGGCCAAGACGCTCGATAGGCTGGGCCGTCTCAAAAAGGTGGGTCAGCAGGCGGACCTGCTGAACTTGCTCGACCTGCGAAAACAATTGGAAGAGATCCGCCGTTTGGGCGCAGAGATTGGGGAGGTGGCAGAGGGGCTGGTGCGCCAAGCGGCCGACATTGCGGTGGCCCCGACCGACCGTGAACAAACGGAGTGGTGGGAACGCTTCCGGCAATCTTTTCACGCCGGCTATCCCCCGGTTGAAGGGGAATACCCGACGTTTCAAGTGTTTCCGGTCGAGATTCGGGTCGATTTGGCCAATGAATTAGTGATGATCAACAATCGTACGGTGCGGGTTCTGCATCCGGGAGCCGTCGCAACCTTGGTAGAAAAGGAATGGGACCGGCTTAACAAGGAACGCTTTAATGCCGCCTCTTTTGCTAAGGCCTTGGTTCGGGCATACAACCTCCTTATGTTGGAGGTCGCGAACAATGCACGGGGCCGCAAGGCTGGCGCTTCGGTTCCGCTCCGCTTGTTGCATCAAACCCTGGCACTCCGCTTGGGGTCCAGTGGTTATCCCTTAAACCAGTTCGCCTTTGATGTCTATCGGCTGCGCAGATCACCCCATCTTATCATCGAGGGGCGTCGGTTGGAGTTCGGATCGACGCGAGACCGCGGCATTGTGATCACCCATCCAGACGGTCACCAAGAGAAGTTGGGATCGTTGGAACTAGTCGATGAGGGTGGGTGGTCATGAGCGACGGCGTTCGAGACGGTGTGGAAATCGTCAACCGGTGGCCGGACGCAACCTCCTGGACCGACACGGTCGTTCAAGAGACGTACGTCGATCCGCTTAATCTTGAGCAGTTTTGGTACCAATGGTACTTGGATGGGTTTGTGAGTGCGGGACATGGCAAATTGAAGTGTGTGGTGGGGCGGCCCGGGTCGGGGAAAACGCACTTTTTGCGCCACCTAGGGCTTGTTGCCTCTAGCAAGGGCTTTCAAGTAGCCCATATCGATGCAGGGCTCATCAAGATCGCGGCAATTGAGGACTTGTATCGCGTCGTGGCCCAGCAGATGGATTGGGACGGCCTATTGGGTCGGACACTCAAGCGTGTGATCCAAGAGGACCTGGGTTATTTGGAGTTCGACGACGCTCCCCGAGCCTTTATCAGATGGGGGGAGGCGGCACGACAGCTGCTCCCGAATCTTTTGCGCCGTGATCTGCGGGAGGCGATCGATCACCACCTCCGCAGCGTCGATTGGCATCCGGATTTTGCCATGGGCGTGCGGTCGTGGATGCTGGAACAGGTAAGCGAAGTGCCGACCGGCGATTCGGCGGCAATCGCCTGGCTTCGTGGTGAAAAGCTGGGCGCGAGTCAGAGGAAGGCAGTGGGGGCGGCCGCGAACATCAATCGCCGCAATGCGCGGCCCTGTTTAACATCGCTGGCCTCACTGGCGCACCTCGCATTCGGACAAGGGCTTGTTCTCCTTATCGACAATACAGAGGTTATGGCATCCGCGACCCGAACCGACAATCAGCCGTATTATACCCGGAGCGCACGCGATCAGGCCTATGAAATGCTTCGACAGCTCATTGACGAGAGCCCCTTTACACCATATCTCATGACCATTGTGGCTGGCGATGAAGATCCGCTTACCAACGCCAGAACCGGGTTTCCGTCATATCCGGCACTGTGGGCGCGTCTTGAGACGGAAGTGCAGAGTACCAAGCCTAATCTATTTGCCGACTTCGTCAGCTTAGATCGACTTTGGGATGCGGACGGCAGCGCCGCGGATCACTTAGGGATGACGTGGCAGAAAATCTCGGCCAATTGGTGGACGGACAGTGCACCCGCCGATGAACTCGGGTTAGGCGGTCTAGGGTTGGAATGGGGTTGGCCGCGGCGCCTATTGGTTGAACTCTGGAATAGGGCGGCCGAGAAAGGAAGCGACGCATGAATCCAGCGCGTGTGATCATTGAAGGACTGAGGTCGGGCGTTCCCTATCGCCAGACGGCCGAATCCATGACCATTGGGCGCGAGGACAATTTAAAGGCACTTTTGTCTCTCATGGAGGCTGTGGCCGCGGGGCGTCGTCCTAAGCTCTTCGGACAAATTATCCGAGCCCAGTATGGCGAAGGCAAGACACATCTCATGCATGCCTTGGCATCATTGGCATGGGAGCACAATTGGGTTGTGAGTATGGTGTCCATCAGCAAGGAATCGCCCTTGGACCGCCTCGACTATCTTTATCCTAAGCTGACCATGAACGCGCTTCGTCCCGGCAGCAACCAGCCAGGCCTGGAACCCATTGTACTCGAAGCGCTCGCTGAACCTCACTTGTTGGCTGAATCGCGGGGCATCGACCTGTCCGAACGGACGCGAGCCATTCTGGATAATTTGGTGCGCCAAAACGTTGGTATGGACGAACTGCTGGACGACTTGCACGGGCGGTTTATGCCGCTTGCAGCCCTCAAGAAAATTCATCGCGAGAACTTTTCTCGGCCGTTAAAAATCGCTTCGACCCGCACCCGCGATGAGATTATGCCCTATCTTGCCTTGATCGATTGGCTTGTCGGCCGGGCGGGATACCAAGGATGGCTTATCCTTCTGGATGAGGTCGAGTTGATTGGTAAGTTTGGGCGCGGCGGACGCGCGCGCAGCTATGCCAATATAGGTCGCCTGATGCGTGGCGTGGGTGAGCGGACGCTATCGGTGTGGGCGGTCGCAGGAAACTTTCAAAACGATGTGATTATGGCTCGACAGGACCTGGACGGTGCTCCGGAGTGGTTGTCGCTGCGCCCCAAGGAAGCGCCGGACGCAGACCTGGCGCGGTTGGCCGTAGACGAACTATCGGCGGCCCGGCCGCTGTCTCGCCCGACGGCCTCGCAGATTCGCGAGGTTATGGAACGTATCTACGACATCCATCAGGATGCCTATGGGTGGGTAGCGCCGGTTCCTCGGGACCACTTTTACGACGTGGTGCGGGAGCGTGTAGGGACGATGGACGCGCGCTTGCGTACATGGGTGAGATTGGCCATCAGCATCATGGATCTCTGGTTCCAATATGGCCGCGAGGCCATCGAACTCCGGGCAGGAGAGCTTCTTGAGGTTGACTTGTCGGAGGACCAAGAGAGGTTTGACCAGAATGACGAGCCACAGGACTTAATTGAACGTCGACGCTTATTTGAGTAGGGGAGAGGCGATGGAGAATTGGAGTGACCAGCTGGATGGATCTTTGGATCAGAGAACTCGGCGCGTGTTCGGTTCGACCTGGCGGGACAGGGAGCGTGCGCCCCGTGCTCGGCTTGGGGGGCAACTACCGGATTTTCTGGCCGAGTATCTGATTGGTTTATATGGAGTGCCAGCGGCGAGCCAATTGGTCGAGGAGCATTTCCCGACTACCCGTAATCGGCAACTCTTGAAATACCAATTGTTGCAGGAAGGTGAAGTGGAGCTGTTGGATTACCTGGAGGTCACGGTTGACGTGGAATCGGGAAAGGCCTCGGCGCACTTGACAGCATTTCAGCATACATTTCCGATTGAGCCGGAGATTTTGGACGAGCATCGCGATGTGCTCAGCGGCGGGCTTTGGGGCCGTGTCACGATTCGTACCCGGGCGGAGCCGAAGGAGCGGGAGGAGGTGCCGGTGGCTTGGCCCGATCGCTGGGCCGAACCCGAACCAATCTTGCCAGCCCAGGAGTCGGCTTGGGATATCGACACGCTTCCCCGTGTGACCGAGTTTTATCCGTATCAGGCTTCTGTTGATGTGCGTAGTTTTGTGCATGCCCGGCGGGTTTTTTCGACCGAAGAGTGGATTGACCTAATTTTGGCCTCGGCTGGCTACAATCCGGCCTGGATACGTGGTCAACCGGCCGGGCGACGATTGACGCGGCTGTACCTCATGCGGCTTTTGCCGTTGGTCGAGCGTAACCTCAACCTCTTGGAACTGGGACCCAAAAACACCGGCAAGACACACTTGTTGCGTAACCTGTCGCCCTATGCTTTCACAGTCTCGGGGGGCGGAGCCACTCCCGCCAATCTCTTTGTCAACTTGGCGACGGGTCGCCCGGGACTTGTTCAAAGCCGGAGGGTCATCGTGTTTGACGAAGTGGCTCGATTGCAATTTAGTCAGAACAAGGGCACCCTAAGTCTTCTCAAGGATTACATGGAGAGCGGCCAATTCTCGCGCGGGCGAGCCTCTTATGGAGCAGACACCTCTTTAGTGTTTATGGGCAATTTAGAGGTGGAAGGCCATCAGCCGGCCGCTCGCTATCGTCATCTATTCGAGGTCCTGCCGCGGGAGCTTAAGGAAACGGCAGTCTTGGATCGACTGCACGGCTTTGTGCCAGGCTGGGAATTTCCTAAGCTGACACCGCTGGCATTGAATCCGCCCATGGCCCTCGCATCGGACTACTTTGGCGAAGTTTTGCTGGCTCTTCGTGACTGGCCTTATGACGACGTGTGGCTCACGATTCAGAAGCGTTGGCCGCTCTTGCCGCATCTTAATCGGCGCGACGTCACGGCCTTGGATCGCATCGGCCGTGGCCTATTTAAGCTCGTCTTCCCCGATGGCCATTTCGACCCGGAAGTGGCCGAGGAGTTATTGGGACTGGCGGCTGAGTGTCGCCAGCGGATTCACGAACAATTAATGAAGATGGAGCCTGGTGAATTCCCGCCTTACACGGTAGGCTATGAGGGCGTGCCGGTAAAGGGTGACGGGCGCATGCGCGTCGAAACGCCGCTAGACCGACAGATTAATACTGCGCCACGGCCAGGCGAGGCGACGTCGGTTGTCGCCTTGCCCGACCCGGTAACCGGATCGATTAGTACTGAAGTGGCGATCGTGCAAGTGGTGTTGGCAGGTTCTCAGAAACGCCAGCCGTCACTCCTTGCGGATTCCGGGTTAGAGGGTGCAGATGCGGTGTGGCAGGTCGCCCAGTTTTTTCTGGGGTCCCAAAGCCGTGCCTTGGGATTGAATACCTCTATGCATTGGGAAGGCCTCGGCGTTCAATGGACGGGTGGCCCGGGGAATCTTCGCGGACATGCTGAACTGTCCTTGGTCATGGCCGTGGTATCAGCCTGGCTGAAAAAGCCGTTGCCACCAGCCGCGGCGATCATTGGGGGACTGACATTGTCGGGCGATGTTGTTGCGCCGCCGGACATCGTGGCGCTGACCATGGCAGCCTTGAACCGGGGTCGACAAATTATTGTCTTGCCTGAGGGCAGCCCGCTTCAAATGTTACGCGACACGTTTTCAGACACCTTCGGTGAGATTTCTTGGGTGACCGTCCGCAATGCGTTTGCCGCTCTTCATTGGGCTTTTGCCCGTCATTAAGCATTTGGGTTGGCAGCCTGCAGGTACGATGACGCAACGGGAATCGCCTCCGCATCGACGAATAAATGGAAGCTGAACCCGGAACTTGCGGCTTCACGCTCGCCGGTATTCAACGCGCTACCCCGTCTGGAAAAGAGTTGCGGGACTTAGTCCGTTTTTGGGCGGAAAGGTTATGAAATCAGAGGCAAAGCGAGCGCTGAGGACTCGGGCAGGGAAAAATCGGAGGGCTGAAGGATGCGTCGGTTTGATACCGGGCGCGTGAGCACCCGAGCGTTCCTTGGAAAGCGTGATGGAACGAGCGGGCGACCGCGAGTTAATATAAACTGAAACGGGTGATTGAGGGGGGTTGTACCGTTGGGACCTGCCAACATGCAGGAGGGGGAGCCGAAAGCTATGCACCACGTTATGCAACGACAAATCGTGGAGGAGCTGCATGTGAAATCCACGATTGTACCTGCGGCCGAGATTCAAATCCGTGTGCGTTTTTTACAAGACTATCTGAGTCATGCGGGCCTACACGCATTGGTTCTTGGGATTTCCGGCGGACAAGACTCCAGCTTGACCGGACGGCTCTGCCAGTTGGCGGTAGAAGACTTACGCCGCGCGACCGGCAAGAACTATACCTTTATTGCCCTTCGGCTGCCGTACGGCGTTCAGCGGGACGAGGGTGACGCACAACGGGCCTTGCAATTCATCCGGCCCGACCAGGTTTACACGGTCGACATTAAGCCGGCGGTCGATGCCGCGGTGGCTCAGTTGGAGGCTTGCACCGGAATGCCGATGAGCGACTACAACAGGGGCAACCAAAAGGCGCAAGAGCGCATGAGTGCTCAATACCGCATCGCCCATCAGTACAAGGGCTTGGTTGTCGGAACCGACCATGCCGCCGAAGCCGTAATGGGATTTTTCACGAAATATGGCGATGGCGGAGTGGATGTTGCGCCGCTTGCCGGATTAACCAAGCGACAGGGCCGAGCTATTTTGCAATGGCTCGGTGCCCCAGAAGAAATTTACCAAAAACCGCCCACGGCTGATCTTCTGGACGAGCTGCCCGGCCGACTCGATGAGGAAGAACTGGGGATCAGTTACCACGACATTGATCGCTACTTGGAAGGGGAAGCGGTGCATGCCGCGGCGGCACGGCGCATCGAAGCTCGGTATCGAATGACGGCGCATAAGCGCCATCTGCCGGTTACCCCCTTTGACGACTGGTGGCGCGTCGGCGGTATCGGCGAATCGGATGGATAGATGGAGTCAATGTGCTCCCCACTGTCGCTCAAAAGCTGGGAATGTGCTTCTGTCGCGGGGGTGGGTGAAGAAATTCGGCAAAACGGCTGGAAATTCCCGGTTTTACACGGTTTGCAGGCTCTGCTAGCCTGTTTTGGCACATTCTATGCATCAAGGCCAGCGGAGAGGATCAGCGGGCTAGCCTCGCGATGTACGAGACTACGGTCCGCCGTTTTGGGACCACAAATCTAAAAATGTTCTGAGAGACTGGACCCGCATCTCAATGTCTGCTTTCCAGTCGGCCAATCGTTCTTGTCCCGCCTCGGTGACGCGATAGACGCGAACCGGAGGCCCTGCGGCCGCGGTCACCCAGGCTGATTGCAGTGCCCCGTCGGCCTCTAGGCTCCGCAAGAGGCGGTAAACTTGTCCGTCGTCGATTGTCCAGGCCGGCGGCAAAATATTTTTGAGCCGACCAAGCACGGCGCCCCCGTGCATGGGCTCGCGCGCAATGATTAAGAGGATAAAGGCCTCCAAATGTTTCCCCGTTTGATATCCACGCGGTGTGGGCACGATACCGCCCCTTCTCTTCCCTATCCCTTTACTTGTGTTCGGATGCGACGCGGCGCTCGCGTTTTCGATCCGGTGTTGTCAGCGTTGCTAATCCAACGGCGCCAATGGCCAAGGATGCGCCAAATGCGCCACGGAACGCCCAGTAAAACCACAGTGAATACTGCGGGGCGGTGTGACTTGGCGTCGGCCCCAAGCCATGAACCATCCAGACCACCGACAGCAGAATCGAAGCAAAGGCCACGCCTACCGCGCGACCCAGGTTGCGCTGCGTAGCCAGCAGGCTGGACGCAAGTCCGGTGTCCCCGGTCTCCGCCGAATCAAGCGCGGCGGCATTGTTGGGTGATGAATAGAGACCCGCGCCGGCTCCCACGGCAACCAGAATCGCCCAGACGCTCCAGAGGGGTGCGTGACGGGGGAGAAGTGCAAACAACGCATCAGCCAGCATCAGCAATCCGATGCCGATGCGTCCCGGCAACAGAACCCCGGAACGGTCCAGCCATTTACCTCCCAGCGGGGATACGACAATCATCGTGAGTGCCTGAGGCACCAGGCTCACGCCGATCAAGCTAACTGGCAGATGGAGTTCATAGCGCAGGTAGAACGGGAGAAGGAAGGCGGGAAACATCATGAGCACCCAATAGGCCATTCCCGATATCAAATTCTTGGAGAACGCCTGAATGCGGAACAGGCGCAGTGGGATGAGCGGATACTCGCGGCTGCCTTCCCAACGAATGAATCCATAGAGCGCCACCGCATCCAAGGCGAGAAGGCCCATGCCCCAGACTCGATGCCAGTTGGCCAGACCAAATTCCAGTAACGATGTCAACATGATGAACCACACCGCCCCGGTCCAATCCAGACGATTTAAGGGGGAGTTGCCGTCCGGCGCGAAGCGCGGCAAAAACCGCCAAGAACCCCAGAGCCCCCATAGACCGATGGGGAGGTTTATCCAGAAGATACTGCGCCATCCCAACCAGGCGGTCAGCAATCCACCCAAGGGCGGACCGGCCAGCGTTCCCGCGGCGACCACCGAGCCAATCAACCCCAAGGCCTGGCCGCGTTTTTCCAGAGGAAAGACTAACGCAATGATGGCCATGACATTGGCCATGATAGTGGCACCGCCCAGGGCTTGAAAGGCCCGTGCTAGGACCAAGACGATGAAGTTGGGGGCGAGCGCGCTAAACAGCGAACCGGCCACAAAGAGGGCGATCCCGGCGATAAAGATCTGCCGTCTGCCCAACGCGTCGGCAATGCGTCCGGTCACGGGGAGTAATCCCGTGATGACGAGCAGGTAGGCCGTAATTACCCATTGCAATGTTTCGATGGATAGCGCGAACTGGTGTTGCAACACCGGCAACGCGACATTGACAACGCTGGAGTCCAGATTCACCATAAAGGTCCCCGTAGTGGCTGCAGCAAAGCTAAGCCACAGCGCCCGCCCCTCAAGAACGATGGCACGCTGAGGAGCGCGGTGCGGCACCCGGTCGGCGGTTGAATAAGGCATCACTCTGTTCCTTCCTGAGGCTTCAATCGATAAGGTTGCAGGGCGCAAAAGCCCGGTTGCTGGACCGCTTTCTCTAGGTAACACCTGAGTGAGGGTCTGCGACTCATGCATTATAGTGAGCTGTCGAAGATAGCGTTAAACCATCCGGGAGGTCCCTCCCGGATGGTCATTAGCGATGGCTGCCAAAAGCCGCCATACGTTCCCGCACCGCACCAACCGCTTGCTCCGGAAGTTCTTTGGCGCCACCCAGCGCGATGGCCTGAATGCTGAGCTCGGCAGCTTCATCCAAAGTGGCTAGCAAGCGCGCCGCGCTGATTGGGTCTTGATAGAATACTAGCGCTCCATGATTCGCCATCATTACCGCAGGCAGGCCGGGATGGTTTTGAATCACGTCAATAATTGAGCCCACGGAGGCGTCTGAACCCCGCGGTGCCCATGGCACCACCGGGATGGGTTCGGTTACGCCGAACCGGAGAAGGGGCTCGTAGACTAGCGGAATCGGCTGATGAGCGACTGCAAAGACGCTAATGTGGGGAGCATGGGTGTGAATCACGGCACCCACGCTACCGCGGGCCTGATAGACGCGGGTATGCATTTGGATAACTTCCTGCATCGTGGGGTCCATGGCGTCACCGTGAGCCAGCACCCCATTCAAATCCAGCACCGCCAAATCATCGGTGCTGAGATGACCAATGGAGCCACCTCGCGTCATTACAATGTGCGTGTCATCGAGGCGCGCGGAGAGGTTGGCATGCTCGCCACGAAACAGCATCCCGGAATCGGCCAGTAGATGCGCAGCATCCACAATGTTTTGACGAACGAGTCGTTCTTGCATAGTTGTCCTCCTTGTGTGATTCCGGCGATTCACGAACATCTCGGGTAGTATGCCCATGCGAAATCAGCTTCATCAGATCGCTTGAATCAGTATACTGCAACTATCAGTACTTGGCAAGTGCGCCAGCCTATATGGCGACTTTATCCACCAGTGCCGGGAGACTAGATCTAGCAGAACTTTCCTTAGCCGGGAAACCCTTGTGAAAGAGAGCTGGCGGTTATTGGGGGAACCTGCGGGTTCTGTCCTATGGACGGCTTGGCCACCTCCGGCATATTCCCGTGGGCCGTCCTCCCTTGTTTCAACCGTGATGATTTCGTTCGAATCGACTACTGACCCAATGTATGATATATAGTGAATGAGCGCTCATTTTTTAAGGAGGCCGATCGTTGCCAAAAGTCACGGAGACGCATAAGCGGCGACGGAGGCAAGCCATCCTGGATGCTGCCGAACAGATCTTTCTAGGTAAGGGCTACCAGTCGACTACGGTTGATGATATTGCGGTGCGCAGTGGACTCAGTGTTGGGGCGCTTTATCGATACTTTTCGGGAAAAAGCGATATCTTGCTGACTCTCATGGAAGATCGGCTGGGGCGGACACCGGATTTACTCGAACGCCTAACAGCCGATGCCCACGACCCTTGGGAGCAGATTGGCCGCTGTGTTGACATCTTTGTTTTGGCGCTGCGCGTCCGCCACCCCAGCACCGGGCGGTTACTGATAGTCGCGTGGGGCGAAGCGCTGCAGGATAGCACCGTGCGTGACGGATTATTGCGGCGTTTCACGGGGCTCGTGGATTATATACGCACCGTGATACAACGGGGCATTGCGTCGGGCAAGTTTCGTCGCGATGCGGATGCCAAAGTCTTGGCCTCGCTACTGGTCTGCCTGGCGGACGGGGTCACCCTCTATTGGTCGGCAAACAGTTCCAGTCTCGAACTTCAGCGGATTCGCACGACGGTGATGTCGATGGTGCGTGCGTATCTTAGTCCCGAATTGGCGTGAGAGGAGAGTATTGTGTGACACGTCGGATTGTCATCACGGGGATGGGTCTTATCACTCCGTTGGGAAATACACGAATTGCCAACTGGCAAGCGATTATGGCGGGCCGAACGGGCATTGGACCGATTACGCGGTTCGACGCATCACCACTGGCCGCGCAGATGGCCGGGGAAGTGCGGGATTTTGATCCCTACGCCATTCTCGAGCCCAAAGAGGTGCGTCATTATGACCGGTTCATCCACCTGGCTATGGCCGCAACTTCCGAAGCCTTGGCGGATGCGGGGCTCACCGTATTCGACCCCGGTGAGGCCGAACGTACCGGGGTCATTTACGGGAGCGCCATGGGAGGGCTTGCAACGATTTTGGAGGCGCAAGCGACCCTAAAAAGTCGGGGCGCGCGGCGGGTCTCGCCCTTTCTGTCCCCGGGCTCTGCCATAAACATGGCAGCCGGTATTATCTCAATTCGGTGGGGGCTCAAGGGGCCCAATTTTGCCACCGTCTCCGCCTGCTCCACGTCTGCCCACGCCATTGCTGACGGGTTTTATGCGATCCAACGTGGCGATGCCGACGTGATGGTGACGGGGGGCAGTGAGGCGGTCATTGCGGAGGTGACCGTAGCGGCGTTTGACAACGCGGGCGCCTTGTCGCGACAACGGACTGCTCTTGCGTCACGCCCATTTGACGCCAACCGGGACGGGTTTGTAATCGCCGAAGGGGGCGCTACCGTCATTCTGGAGGAATTGGCCCATGCCCGTGCGCGGGGGGCGACAATTTACGCGGAGCTAATCGGAGTGGGAATGGCCGGGGACGCCTATCATATTACCGCACCGGACCCGGCTGGCAGCGGTGCCGCGCGCGCGATGGCGCACTCGCTTCAAGCAGCCGGTGTTGCGCCCGAGGCGATATCGTATGTCAACGCACACGCCACCTCGACCAAGTCAGGCGATGCCAGCGAGACGGCCGCCATCAAATCGGTATTTGGGCCGCACGCGTATAACCTCGCCGTGAGTTCGACCAAGTCCATGACGGGGCATCTCTTGGGGGCGGCAGGTGCAGCCGAGGCGGCGTACACGGCTTTGGCTCTCTATCAACAAATACTGCCGCCGACGATTAACCTTCAGGCCTCCGATCCCGACTGCGACTTGGATTATGTGGCTCAAGGGGCTCGTGCGGGCCAGATCGAGGTGGCCTTGTCCAACAGCAATGGTTTCGGCGGGGCCAACATCAGCCTGGCCTTTAAACGGTATGAAGGCTAGCAATGAGCCAAAGTCTGGCCTTGTGGCCTATTTCTTCTGGCTAAAGCGTTTCCGGGTTCACATGGACGTCTTGTGCCAAGATGCCATGGAAGAAAGCTAGCATTATTTTGCCACCACCGGGGCTTAAACGTGGCACGATGGAGTGACGGACGTCCCCACCCAGGTATGCTGGCGTCCGCGTGTTTCGCCATCGGAGGACAGTTGAGTGTACGTGGCGAACGACGGATAGTCGCTGTGAAAGGCCCACAGGCGTCTTGCGTGATGGGGACTCCGGCAAGGCCTCGGATAGCCGGGTCGGTCCTTCTGGCGCCGTGCGGACTGGAAATCCTGTCCTCCAGGCGAAAGCTTTCGCGGCCACTCGTCTTTGGATTCCGCAGGATCAAGCTGAAGCGGCTGCGGGGCGTTGACGCGACTGAAAAGGCATCCAAGCGGAGGCTAACCGTGCGACGACTCCGCAGGAAATGGCCCATGATTGGAAGACTAGCCAAGCCCCCGGTTTCGCGAAAACTCCTGCTCATTCCCGTTGCGCCGCTCCGATCACCAAAACTCTTCCTGTACGAAAATGTCTCTCGGCGGACGGTCCGGTCGCGTCGGCCATGGCTCTACCATGGCGTCTCGCCAGTTGCGGACCAGCGGATACATCCAGATTGACTTTCGTGGCAAATGGGCCGTATTGTAACGATCTTGCCGGCCGTGGCCCACTGTATCACCGACTTGCACCCAGTTGGCTGGCCGCATAACAGGTGCCGCGATAGGGGCGTTCGACAAAGGTTTCCAACAGGACGGGGGCGAACCCGTATCGTGCTTGCCAATCTTTCCGAATCTGGCAGGCGAGCAAGCCCAGCACGTGACTCGCCAGATGGGGAACGTGCACGCCGGGCAAAATGAGATAGCGGCTGTTGTTTACAATTCGCGAGCGGAACTGGCCGCGGGTGACGTTGTCCCACCCAATCCACTGGTCGCGGGCGGCAAGGGCCTTGGCCGAAGAACCGAAGAGGAGGCCCCCCAGGCGGACTGGGGTCGCACCTGCGTCCGACACGATCCGATAGTGCTGGCGGGCCCCGAAGGCTCGTTGTAACCAAGCGGGTAGTATGCGGCGATGGTGGCGTTCCATATCAAACGTTCTCTCTCGTCGACGAAGGGCACCATCCGAATGGGCTAAACGTCGGACAGCGATGCCGATATCTGTAGTGGGGGCATCGGATCGCCTCGCTTTTCGGCTTGAACGGCTTGGGGGCTGCGACGCGACGGGGGCATAGCCTTCAGGCGGATCAAGCCAGATGCTCTTCGATGGCGTTCAGGAGATCGACGCAGGAGTCGACGCGCAAAGTTCCTGCCGGCGACTGCCACGCCAACCTCTCACAGATAATGGCGGCCAAACGCGTCCGCACCACTCGTCGAAACTGCCATTGACTGAATTTCCGCGATGTCGCCCAGGCTAAAAAACGGTCTCCAATCCAGAACGGGCTATCCCAACGGCTCTCTATATGACTCTCCTTTCGCGATGTGTATTCTACCTGTGGGGGTGCCTGCCGGGCAGAACGCCTCCGGGTTGAGTTAGGAGGCCCGCACTATTAAAAAGGTGACTGAGGATCTGGGTGAGCGCCGCGCCTTCAATACGGCCGTAAGCGCGCTAATGGAATTTACCAATGCGCTGTATCTTAGATTCGGCTAATGAGTTTTTGCCGCCGTTCCTCATATTCCGACGGAGAGATAATTCCGCTGTCCATCAGTTCTTTGAGTTTGATCAGCTGATTCATCACGTCGTCTCCCCTGCTGGAAAGCCCGTGATTGTATCGATCATCAAACATTTCGGGGGACATGACAAGATAGACAATACCGTCGATAAAGCCGACGATGGCGGGGATTCCCGTCCAAAAGAAGATGGCATATAACACGCCCTGCCCGATTTTTCCCAAATAGAATTTATGCACACCAAAACTGCCCAACAAGATGGCTAACAGTGCCGCTACCAGTCGGTTTCGCACGGCGCTATGCTTTCCTTTCTCGGCGAGCGCTCGCGATTTTCGCCTCTGCTGGGGAGATGGCTGCTTGGTTGCCCAGCTCTAAAATTTCCGTTGCCCTATCAATGAGCCGGCTCATGTGCTGCGGGTTGGGATCCCTCAAGTTAAAGGGCTCCGGCGGCCGGTTGGGCAGGGCCAGCAGTAGGGCCGCGGGCCTGGAGGGAAGATAAAACTCCGCAACCCGGCTCTTTCCCCGGCCTATCCAGAGAGCGTGCCATCGTTGGCTCTCGTCGTGCCACTCGGCCCACGGCCCGGAAGACTGCGTCAAGTACACCCCAAGCGTCCAAGCACCGCTGGAGAATCTCCGGAAGTCGTTGGCCAAACGGTCGGCCAGTGGAGCCAAATGGTACTTTACCATTAGCCACAAGGTTTCCGGATCGACGGCGCTCGAGGGGAGGACGCCGTCTTGCGCATCCAATAGCCGATAAAGGTTCTCATCCATGGTTCTCTCCCCTTTCCTAGCAAGCGTCCAATAAAGCGAAAAAGATCACCCGCCGCCCCGTCTTTCGCCTTTCAGCTGGTTTTGTGTCGAACGGCGGTTCGCTACTATACCATTCTCCGACTGTCCGTCCCGCCAAGAGCGGGGATTGGCGGTCGCCACAGTAAATCTCCTGCCGATTCGTTCAATATTTCCTATGTTCATTATTATACCGTCGGTGATAGCGAAGGATCAGGCTGGGGAAAATCTTCTTCGGCGAACTCCGACACGTCGTCAATACCCTGGGGTCCTATAGGGGTTCACTTAGCGGACGGCCGTACCCGCTCCCGTCTGCGTGGCGGCGGCTCAACGGTCGGCCATGAGCGCTATGTAGTTGGCGAACCGGATGGTTTTTGCGGCGGGTGACGCGAAGATCAAGAATTCGACGATGGGTTCACAACCGATAGGCCGGCGGTCCGGGAAATCGTGCCGCCCGCGACTTTGCCCACAAACTGCAATGGTTCGCGTCATCCCATTCAGCCCCGCGTCGGCATATCCGCTTTTGAGATGGTGAAGTGGTCGTGGGTGAATACACTTCGGATGTGTCGGCCCTTTTGCGTACAAGTGGGGTATTTCGTAGTGCCCGCAAGGAAGTTCTTAAAACGCTTGGCCCAGGTGGATCATCGCCCATGTGGGGCGCCGCGTATTGGCGACCTCCGGCATAAACGGAAACGGTTCGGCCTAGATGGCGTTCAATGGGCGCTCGTCGTGGCGTCAGACGGCTTCGGCTAGACGAGGTCGGCGGCCCATGCGTTATATGGCGTTCTCCTCAGGCCCAGCTGTACGCAAACCAGGCGACGCTCGCGGCCTAACTACCTCTTTTCGGTTTCGCGCATTCCCGGATGGCGGAGAGCTAACCACTCCTTAACTGCACGCCTCGCCCTGCCTAGGTGTATGCTTGCGTGTCTCGGAACGTTGCCGAACGTTGACAAGCTAGAGCGTCTCTCATACCATGAACTAGAGAAGCATCGCATACCGTCCAAGGTGTTCGCCTCAGGCCCATCCGGCCGGGGATCACGAGAGAATAGGGAAACCGGTGCAAAGCCGGTGCGGTCCCGCCACTGTAATCGGACTCAGGGGTTCGAGAGCCAGGAGACCTGCCTTGGATGGCGCAATCCGCCTTCGAGGAAAGGTCATGGAGATTCTGTTCCTATCCATTTGGCCGTCGTCGAGACGGTCTTCTTACGTATATCGGACGCCGTCACGAGGATTGTTGGCGGCGCTCCACTGGCGATGGCGTACCGAGCGGTGAATACGCTGGATTCCATGGTAGGATAGCGCAATGCGCGACGCCGGTATTACGGATGGGCCTCCGCCAAGTTGGATTAGGCAATGAATTGTGTTTCGGCCCGGTTAACGGCGATACTGTTTGGCTGGTTCTAACCTTGCTTGGCGGAGCAACCCTGCGTCGACAAGTTCATCGCCATCCCAGCCTAAACGCGGGAATACCCGAGGCGAGGATGGCTGGAGTTCTTGGGGTGCGGTTGGGCGGTCGGGATTTCTGCGGAGGTGTGTCGTTGCTCAGAGCCGAGTTGGGAGAGTCGACGCGTCCATTAAACGCGGAAGGCATTGTCCGTGCTGTAGGAGTGGTCCGATGGTGCGGTGTTCTGGTTGTCCTGGCAGCTTTGGCCTTAAGATGAGGAGCGGGTATAAGGGCTTCATCCTGGCGTTGGGGTTTGCTACGATCGTGCCCATGCCGCGTCTTGCGAGCGTCGATCAGGATGCGCTCCGCCGCAGTATGGGATTCTTCCCGGTGGCTGGACTGGTCTTAGGATTATTTCTCTGGGCCTTGATCTGGACAGGGGCGCAACTGGTGCCGCGTAGCGTGGCGGCATTGCTGGCACTGGCACTGTATGTGCTGGTGACGGGAGCCCTTCATCTCGATGGGTTGGCCGATACGTTTGACGCGCTCGGCAGCCGTAAGCCCCCCGTGAAGGCATTAGAGGTGATGAAGGATAGTCGAATCGGAACCATGGGTGCCGTAGCCGTCATCCTGATTCTTCTGGGGAAAGCGCTTGCTTTTACCCGGATTCCTGTCAACGGGCCGGGTCCCTGGATGGTTGTGCCGGTCTTAGCCAGGACCTCCGTGGTCTGGTCGATGAAGTGGGCTCCTGCGGCACGGCCCGAGGGTCTGGGCGCACTGTACGCGGGGCGTCTTACGCCATCCACGGTTGTCGCGGCGACCGTCGTGGGCGTCTTGGCCGCGGCCACATTACTCTCCTGGCCGCACGCGCTGTTGCTCGTGCTCCTCTCCTTAGGGATGACGCTCGTCTGGGTTCTGGTGGTTCGGCGGCGATTTGGCGGGGCGACCGGCGACACCTATGGGGCGTTGTTGGAAGTTGTTGAGTGGGTAGGATTTCTCAGCTTAACGGGAGGCTGGGGCGATGGACGTTAAACCGGTCGAACACGGGGGCCAAGTGCATCGCGTCGCCCGCCAGTTGGGCCTTAGTCCGTCAGATATTCTTGATTTTCGTGCAAAGAGTCATCTCTTGGGGACGCCGGAATCGGTGCGCCAGCTGTTGGATAATGCACTGGATGACATCCGGTTTTGCCCGGATGCGTCCACTGGCGCCGTTGAGCGTGCTCTTGCCGATCGGTACGGAGCGCCCGCCGCGAGCGTCCTCGTGAGCAATGGCGCGACCGCGGCCATCGATCTGGCCCAGCGCGCAATGGCCCCCAGCCGTGTTTGGATCATGGAGCCAGCCTTTAATAAGGCGGCCTGGAGCGGCCGTCTTGCCGTCGTCTCGCCACTCTTGCAACGCCTGGACTGTACACCCGCTGGGATTGTGGGCGCGAGCGCGCCTGGACGGGCGATCCGATGATATGGAACAATCCGTATAATCCCAGTTGCCGGCACGTTCTGCAAGGCAACTTCGGCACGTCTCGACTTAGGCTGTCAAACCTTGGCATGGCTGTTTTGGTGGGCGCATCCTTTATCGACTTTCTTCCCGATGAGCGACCAAATACCGCTTTGACGGCTGCTTTTGAGACGGGTTCGGGGGCTGTGTTGGTACGGTTCGTGACTAAGTTTATGGCAACACCCAGCCTTCGATTTAGGTACGCGATTGGTACCCCTGTTGAGTCACGGGCATCGCGAGGTTGCGGGTTCGGCAGAGTGTCAGCCATCTGGTGCAACAAGCGGCCTGGGTGGGTCTCAAGGATGAGGTATTTGGATCAATACCCGAAGGTCGCGCTGCGAGGGGCAGCAGCTCACGGCTCTCGGTCTTCCGGGCAGTCTGTATCAATGTCACTCGACGTGGGCCAACTTTTTTGACGCATTGGGCCCGTGAAGACTTGTTTCGCCGCCGACTGCGCATCTCTTGCGTCGCGGGGCATCTTAGTCCGAGTGTGCCAGGACGTTAAGGGGCCGGCCAACTGGCGGGTAGCGATTCGCAGCGGGGCAGAAAACGATCGGCTATACTCTTTAGTCCAGCAAATTTTGCAAAAGGTGGAAGACAGATGGTCAAGAGTGTGATGGTGATGGGCACCTCGTCTCATGTCGGCAAAAGTGTGCTCGCAACCGCGTTATGTCGCATCCTTCGCCAGGACGGATACCGGGTGGCGCCCTTCAAGGTTCAGAATATGTCGCGCAACTCGGCCGTCACGCCGAAAGGGTTGGAGATAAGCCGGGCGCAGGCCGTTCAGGCGGAAGCGGCAGGGGTTCAACCCAATGAGCATATGAATCCCATTTTACTAAAGCCAACCGATGGGCAATCGTTGCAGATTGTGGTACAGGGGCGGGTGTATAGCCATGATTCGGCGGGGTCCTATATGCGGTCTGATAAAGAGGCGTTGTGGCGCGCGGCCAAAGAAAGTTTTCATTATCTAGCCGAGCGATTTTCAGTAATTGTCATGGAAGGTGCCGGAAGTCCGGTGGAGATGAACCTTAAAGCCCACGACTTGGCCAACATGCGTGCGGCTGAAATGGCTAACGCGACGGTGGTGCTGGTTGCCGATATCGAACGAGGTGGTGTTTTTGCCTCTATAATCGGGACACTGGCCTTATTGGCGCCCCAAGAGCGGGCACGGGTTGCGGGGGTCATTGTCAACAAATTCCATGGAGACCCTACGCTTTTTGATGACGGGGTGCAATTTCTCCAACAACGCACCGGGATTCCTGTACTGGGAGTGATCCCCTATTTGCCCGACTTAGGCATAGACGAAGAAGATTCGCTGGGTCTTGCTGCTCCGCGCTACCAGCGACGACGCGACACTGGGGGAATTCGGGTTGGTATTGTTCCACTCCCGCATCTCGCCAATTTTACGGATGTCGATGCGTTGTTTTGGGAGACCGATGTGGACCCATTCTTTTGCCGAGTTCCTGGAGATCTGCTGGCGGCCGAAGCGGTTATCATCCCGGGAACCAAGAACACTATGGAAGACTTGGCGTGGCTTCACGCGGTCGGCTGGACCGAGGCGCTGGAGCGCGTACGAGAACAAGGGCGGCCCATCCTCGGTATCTGTGGAGGATATCAGATGCTGGGGCGGGTGGTGCGCGATCCGGACGCTCTCGAGTCGTCTCGTCGCGAAGTGGCAGGCTTGGGCTGGCTACCCATAGAGACCACTCTGGCATCGCCTAAACGTACCGCCTGGGTGCAAGGGCATCTCGCCGGACCCTGGGCCGGGGTTCCTGTCAAGGGCTATGAAATTCACATGGGGCGAACGGATTCCATCGGCAATGTCGCTCCACTTGCGTCTGTTCGAGCGGCCGGCGAGGAGGAGTGGCGCTCGGACGGCGTCGTGACTGACGACATGAAGGTCATTGGGACCTACCTGCATGGTATTTTGGATAACCAGGGGTTTCGCGAGCTCTGGCTCAATCACGTGCGCCAACGGGCCGGAGTTGGCCCGGCGAGCGCGGTGCTGTCCATCACCGCGCTTCGTAACCATGCCTACAATCGCTTGGCAACAGCCATACGGGGACATCTGCGGTTGGATCTGCTCTATGCCTCTATGGGGCTTGATGAAACGATTGCGGGGAATTTGGAGGAGGGTGGCCATGTCTCGTTATCCTGAACGAATTGTCTGTTTGGCCGCGGAAATTCCAGGAATCTTATCGGAGCTCGACGCGCTCGACCGCGTCGTGGGTATTTCCGCCTATACCACGTATCCGACAGAAGCACTGACGATTGCCAAGGTGAGCGGATTTGAGCACGGCAGTATCGATCGGATTCTGGCTCAACAACCAGACCTGGTGATCCTTACGTCGACCGTCCAGCAAAAGCTGGCGGCGGGCTTGGCGGAGCGGGGCGCCTCGCTCCTTCATCTTAACCCGCATCGTCTGGAGGATTTATATCGCAACGTGCGGCTGCTGGGTGCGGTGGTTGGCGAGCACACCAGGGCCGATGCGCTGGCGCGCCGACTGGAGGGTGAAGTGGAAGCGGTGCGTCAAGCATCACAAAACCTTAAACGCCGCCCGCGAGTGTATTTCGAGGAATGGATGGATCCGTTGATTACCGGTGTCGCCTGGGTAAGCGATCTGATCCACACCGCGGGAGGGACCGACATCTTTCGGGAGCGTTCGCTCAAGGGGCGGCTGGCACGGGATCGGGTTGTGCAACCGCAGGAGTGGGTTACCGCCGAGCCCGACATCATCTTCGCATCGTGGTGCGGAAAACCCTTTCAAATTGACCAGGTGCGGCGACGTCAGCAAGTTGAACAAGTGCCTGCGCTTCAGGCGGGGCGTGTCTACGAAGTGGACGGCACGGTACTGGAGTGCGGCATCCGACTGATCGACCGTCTCCATGATATGGCGGAGGTCATCCGAAATGCCCAGTGATTTCCGCTTGCGCAACGTGAGACGCGTACTGCCCACGATAGGGATCTGGTCAGGGGCTCCGCCCAACTGGGTCGTAGTATGTGGCTACGTACGAAACCTGCAGCAAATGTCGGATTTCCAACTCTTCCTTGTCGCGCGATGCCGTTCGCGGTACACTCAGGGTATCCGAATTGCAGGTGTATAACAGGGAATTCAGGTGAAAATCCTGAGCGGCACCCGCCACTGTTTACGGGGAGCAGACCCGCCACAACATCCGTTGGAAGGCCGGTCGGGCGCGATGATCCGAGAGCCAGGAGACCTACCTGCAAACATTCGGGCGAGCCTGCGGGTTGTCAGGCGCCGCCTCGTTTTTATGCGGCCCTTCTCGCCTGAGGTTCAACTGACAATGAGAGAAGGATGGCCATGTCACGCAAGTGGCTCACGACGATAATTAGCCTAATCATTGGAACCGGCCTGTTATCCGGATGCGGAACGACATCAAGTACGACATCGACTCAACCAACACCGATTCGCATTACCGATGATCTCCATCACACCATTACGCTAAAACATCCCGCTACGCGGATTATCACCTTGGAGCCTAGCAATGCTGAAATTGCGTTGGACTTGGGCCTAAAGCGGGAAATGGTGGGGACCGACCAAGCGACATTTCAGTATACACCAGTTCCCTGGAAACATGATCTCCACGGGATTGCCAATATCGGCCCCTCATATCCGGGCATTAGCGTTGAAAAAATTGTGGCGGCAAAGCCTGATCTGGTGATTGCCACCACGGGCATCAAAGGACTCACATCGTTGGCTCACTTCCACATTCCCGTTTTGGTGCTGGAGCCTACCTCGGTTCAGGGTATCTACCACGATATCATGTTGGTGGGTCGAGCCACCGGGAAAACTGCTCAAGCTCATACCGTGATTGCTCATATGAAACACCAGATTGCGCATATTGAGCAGGCAGTACGCCAGGTGAAGACCCGACCGACGGTCTTTTACGATTTAGGCGGACTTTTCACCGCCGGTCCCCACACGTTTCTTAACTCCCTCATCGATATGGCGGGTGCGGTAAACGTGGGAGCCCAACTGTCAACGCAGTCGTATCCTCAGGTTACCGCCGAACAGGTCGTGAAGGCCAATCCGGACGACATCCTCATCGACCCCGCATCCGGAACCACCGTGGCAAAGGAAGAGCACCTTGCGGGGTTTTCCGCCATTACCGCGGTGAAAACTGGACACGTTGACGCCATCCCCAACTCGTCTTATGTCAACGAGCCCTCTCCGGCCCTGGTGATGGGATTGAAGGAATTGGTGAAACTGCTCCATCCTCAACTGAAGTTTAGCAGCTGACAGCAACGTACCAATGTTGTCAAGATGCCACGTGCCATGATTTCTCCCCCTGGGCGCCTCTGCGTGGAGGACGTCCATCCAAGCAGAGGGACGTGGGTGAGAACAACAACCGCGGGTGGTTATCACCAGCCGATTTCGGCACGAGGGCCACCAGCGAAACGGCGGCGACCGCAAAGCTAAGATTTTTCGGGTGGCAAAAGATGGGAAGCGAGGTGATGGGAAATTTCCACTAATCGACCCTGGCGAGTAGAAATAAATGGGATTAATCGTGTGCCCGAGTCAGAGCGTACCGGACATGCCCGCCAGTTGTTTAGTATTTGGTTTGCGGCCAATATCGGTGTGTTAGGTATCGTATACGGTGCCATCATTGTCTCCTTTGGCATGAACGCGGCGCAGTCTTTATTGGCGATCCTGGTGGGCTCAGCCTCATTTCTGCTTGTCGGCGCATTGTCACTCGCTGGCCGTGATGGCGGGGCACCTATGATGACGTTGTCTCGGAAAGTCTTTGGCATCTATGGCAATCTCTTGCCTAATGTGGTCGGCTGGTTTTCCCTGGTCGGATGGGAAACCATAACCGTGATTACCGGCACCTTGGCGCTGCAGGCCCTATTCACCCTGTTTTGGCCCGGGGCGCCGGTGACCACGATGGTAGTGGCGATGGTACTCATGATGGGATGCATCATCGCCGCCAGCCTCTTGGGCCAAGCCACGCTCGTGGTAATTCAAACCGGAGCCAGCTTCATTTTTGGTTTCTTGACCCTGGTCGTGGCGGCCTTATTGATTTCACATACCCATTGGCGGGCTGAGTGGGTGCGACCGACCGGTTCCTGGTTGCGCGGGTTTGTGCCGGCCACCAGTATTGTGGTCGCGGGAACGGGTCTCAGCTGGGCCAATGCCGCGGCTGACTACAGCCGATATCTGAGGCGAGATGTCTCTAGCTGGTCCATCGTGGCAGCGACGACCCTGGGTGGGGCCATCCCCACGATTGGACTTATGGTGGTTGGAGTACTTTTGGCCAGCCAAGTGCCCAGCCTCGCCTCGGCAGCGAATCCGATTCAAGTCATCCGGGCAGTATTGCCCCGCTGGGCGGCCGTGCCTTATCTTCTCACGGCAGCAGGCGGACTCGTGGTGGAAGGCGACTTGAGCCTCTATTCCTCCGGGCTGAATCTTCTGACCATGTTTGTGCCCTTGGCACGGTATAAAACGGTGATTATCGACGCGGTAATCATGGCGGCCGGTACCGTATACGTTGTCCTTGTGCGGCGAGCTTTTCTCGGACCTTTTGAGTCCTTCATCGTCCTGCTGGGCGTGGGACTCGCATCCTGGGCGGGTGTGTTTGGGGCCGACCAGTTGGCTCACCGGCACGATCATCCCCGATATCCGACGTTCATGCTCGTTCCGAGTCCGAGCGCGCGTACCGTTTATTGGCCCGCCGTCGGGTGTTGGATCCTGGGCACGGCTGTCGGCCTGCTTTTCACGTCCTCCCCCTGGTTTACGGGGCCGCTCGCGCGTGGGGTCTTCGCCGGTTCCGGTTTAGAATTGGTTGGCGCCTTTGGGTCTGCCGGAATCGGATATTGGCTCATCGAACGGCGCCACGCCGCCCGCGCCCACGGCAAAATGAAAAGACCAATAGGGGTGAGCGGTCAATGAAGACTCCGTCCCGATTGTGGGTGGTATCCAGCATCATGATGGATGTCGGGGTTACTGTGGACAGCTGGCCCCCGCGTGGTGGAGATATTCTTGCACGACACGGGCGAGCGGTGCCGGGCGGAGCGTTTAATGTTATCGCCGCTGCTCATCGGCTTGGCCTGGAGACCATCTACGGGGGACTGGTGGGCAGTGGTCCGTTTGGCACGGCCATCCAACAGGAGCTAGCAGCGCTGCCGGTACCTTGGCCCATTCCCCCGATATCCGGCCAAGATACCGGGTTTGACGTTGTGATAGTAGAACCGGACGGCGAGCGGACGTTTATCACGGCGAGCGGTTGCGAGGTGGGGCTGGATTGGCCACATTTGAGGATGCTCTCTGTCCGGTCCCACGAGGCAGTCTATCTGTCCGGGTATAGCCTTTTGTCTGAACCTTCCGCGTCGGCGCTTCGCCGGTGGCTGACAGAGCTACCTAATGTGTGGGTGATCCTCGATCCGGGG
Organism: Bacillota bacterium; assembly: GCA_021820965.1. Classification (GTDB taxonomy): domain Bacteria; phylum Bacillota; class Sulfobacillia; order Sulfobacillales; family Sulfobacillaceae; genus Sulfobacillus_B. The sequence continues at coordinate 77,091 of JAKACZ010000006.1, forward strand.
CCGCTGGCGGCCGACATTCCCGTTGCGGTGTTAAAGACTCTATTGCCAACTGTGACCATCTTCACCATGAACCAGCGGGAAGCACGCGACTTGTCGGGGTGCGATGATCCTGGCCAGGCGCTACAGATACTTACCGGATGGTTGGGCGGTGGGCGTGTTGTTATCCGTGTCGGTGAGGCAGGGGCGTGGGCTCTCGATGATTCTGGAAAACCTCTGCGCATACCGTCGCGAGCTGCCCAGGTTGTGGACACGACCGGTGCGGGCGACGTGCATACGGGCGCTCTCATTGCGCGGATGGGGCGGAACAACTGGGTTCGTACGGTCTTTGAAGCGAACATTGCCGCCTCACTCGCGGTTGAGCGGCAGGGTCCTTCCGAGAGCCCGACTTCGGATGAACTGGATCGCTGCCTTTCAAGCCTGGATCATGCGGTTGGGCCGCCTGGCTCTACGCCTATCGGCTAGACTGCGGAGTGGTGTGATGGGTCCGGGTGATGGCGCGAGAACACGCAGTCGTCTCAAGAGGCCGCCGCCGACGTGCGGTTGCGTTCCGCGCAGACGCATCATCATCAATCAGCGCTGGTTATGGTTTGGAGGTAACCGCGGGCGCCTTAAGTTGTGAGACTTTCATGGCAACACTGCGGCTACCCGAGTGTGGCCCTCGCACATTGGGCGTGCAGCTACGAACCACCGCCAACTATCGGGTAGGGAAGTCAGAAGGGACCAATCCGACGGATGGGTCCCTCTGCGAGTTAATTAGCGACAGAGTGTCTCTTCTTCTGCCTCGCTGTGGGTGCGGATTAATACCAGGACGGCGTCGACAAGGAGACGGGCTTGGTTAAGAGGTTGATGGGTATCCAATAAGTGCCGAATCTCATCAACCCACTGACGCATCAAGTGATGGTCGTGGATGAGCCCGGTAATGAGATCCTGAAGTTCCGGTTTTTCGGTGATCCAGGGCGGGTAAAACAGCTCTTCTTCTAAAGCTCCATGGTGCAGAGTCGTGCTTTGCCAATGGTCAACCACGGCCGCCAGGCTTTTTTGAGCCCGGTCTGGATCGCGGCTCAGGTCGTCTTCCCATTGGCGTACCAGCGCGGTGGAGGTCTGGTAGGCTTGCTCGTGAAAGCCATGGTGTACCGTACGATCGCGCAAATCCGGCATAGCCATACTCAAATTTCCCCCGATCCCAACCAATTGTCGGTCCTCGTCCACGAAACCAACGTGTTGACCATAGTGCTTGGTCCCATGATGTGCGGTGATAACAGTCACAATTTATAACCAGGGGATTATGTGCCTCAGCGCGTGCCCCATGCGAGGTTCATGCCCGTTACAGGCGTGATCTGGATCACTGCGCGCCGATTGCCGCCGTTGTATGATGCCTTAAGCCCGGGATAAGAGAACAGATAGCGGCCAGGATTAGGCGATCGGCCGGGTCCCGAGAGTGGCAGGGAAGGAGTGAGAATAAGATGGCCTTGGGGAACTGGGCCGAAAATCCGTTCATCGTCATTTGGGAAACGACCCGCGCATGCCAATTGGCCTGTCGGCACTGCCGTGCGTCGGCCATCCGACACCGAAACCCGGGTGAGCTGAACCTGGAAGAGGTCTCCCGGCTCATCATTGACCAATTGGTAACGATGGATTATCCGCTGTTTGTGTTGACCGGGGGCGATCCCATGGAACGCGACGACCTCGTGGAAATCGTGCGCCGTGCCCGGCAAGCCGGGTTGCGCCCGTCGATTACCCCCAGTGCCACGCCCAAGGTGACGTTTGAGGTCATGCGCGGACTTAAGGAGGCAGGGCTGGAAAACTGGGCGTTTAGTATCGATGGCTCCCGCGCAGAGATTCACGATCGGTTCCGCGGCATTCCGGGCACCTTCGATCTCACCATGGAAAAGATTGGGTACCTCCACCAGTTGGGCATCCCGCTGCAAATTAATACCACGGTCAGCCAGTATAACCTTGCCGACCTTCCGGCATTGGCCGATCTGATGCGCCGATTGGCTATCTTTCGCTGGAGTGTCTTTTTTCTGATTCCCACAGGCCGGGCACGACTCAAGGATTTATTAAGCCCGCAAGACCAGGAGTCGGTGCTGCAGTGGTTGGCATCCTTGCAACAGGACGTGCCATTTGAGATCAAGACGACCGAAGGCCCGCAATATTACCGTATCCGAGCACAACAGCGGGAGGCCGCCGCGCTCCCGGACACTAAGGTGCGCCCACGGATGCCAGTGTGGGACGGTAACGGGTTTTTGTTCGTGTCACACACCGGTGACGTTTACCCGAGCGGATTTCTCCCGGTCAGTGTCGGCAATGTGCGCGCTACGCCTTTGGGACAGATTTACCGCGAAAGTCCCGTGCTGAAGGCCCTGCGCAACCCTGACAGTTTTAAGGGCAAATGCGGCTACTGTGAATTCAATAAAATCTGTGCCGGTTCGCGTGCTCGCGCCTACACCGTCACGGGCGACTACCTGGAAAGCGATCCATTTTGTCCTTATATTCCCGACCCGCGACGCAAGGAGTTGGTGGCTACATCGGGTCAGCGGGTCAAAGTCTAGGGCCCGCACGGATCGCCATCAGGAGTGTTCCAACCTGTCTTCCGCAATAGGTGAGGGTATTTTCGAGGGCCGATGTGATGGGCATCACCGTGCCGAGAGACTGATAACGCTAAACTTTTTGTAGTGGGCGTCTTAGCCGTGCGTTTTAGCGGGCGAGAGGTCTTTTAACGATTTGTACCCGGCGGATGCTGGAACCGACATCCGGGAGACGTACCGCCAGGCGGAATCGCTGACATACGGGGGACTTTCAAATAATGGGAGGGATAGGGCGATGGAGCTTATCATGGAGAGCGATCATATCGAGGACTACTTGGAAAAGAGTTCAGTGATTGACTATGACCATCCGCTAATTGCCGAGAAAGTCTCGGAAATCCGGGGTCGAGCCAGCGCCGTTGAAGAGCAAGCGACCCTCGCATTCAATTTTGCGCGGGATGCAATTCGCCATTCATTCGACGCGAAGGATCGGATGGTCACAATTTCGGCGTCAGAAGCCGTGGCAATGGGCACGGGGATCTGCTTTGCCAAATCCCACCTCTTAGCGGCTCTCCTTCGTGGGCTTGGAATTCCTGCCGGATTTTGCTATCAGCGGGTCATGCGCCAAGGCACACCAGAGTCGGGCTACGCGCTACACGGGCTCAATGCCGCCTATTTCTACGGGGTGGGCTGGGTGCGCTTGGATCCGCGCGGGGATCGTCCTGGCGTTCATTCGGAATTCCATCTGCATGAGGAGCGGCTGGCGTACACACTGGACACATCTCGGGGGGAATATGACTACCCTTATGTTTATCGCCGACCTTTGCCGTCCGTTATTCAAGCAATGCGAGACTCGGCCGACTGCGACACCTTGTTTTATCGAAGGCCGGAAGCAATCACCAAAGAGGAAGCCTTCGGCCAAGACACGGCCACGACCGGTACGCGTGGTTAGGTCTTACCAAAGTTCGGCTGTACTGATCTGGGATTGGGGATCGGTCATCCTAGCGAGGGGATACCTCCTGCTGTCGGATCAGTCTGGGGATTCCCTCCGGCCATCAGGCTGGAGGGCTGCCGGTTAGGGCCAACAAATAAATCGTCCGGCGGAAACTCGGCGTTTTCGGCCGGGGAAGAGCCTCCATCCCCCACTATCTATGACAGAATCCATATCAGGAGACAACCGTTGACTACTCCTCGCTGACCTTTGACAACTGTATCTTAGGGGTTGCAGGAAGAATGCTTTCCTGCGTAAAAGATACCAGCCATCCACGCACGCTGCGAATCCCAGCAGCTCAGCGGGGATCGCAGTGGTTACCCCGGCAGGTCCGGGGTGGTGAGGGCGTTGTCAACCGGACTACGATGCGACCCCACCTTAAGGAAGGAGATTCTCCTGATTCGTTTGACTTCCGGGAGGCGCAAGCTCCGGCCTTGAGGCCGGGTAGTTGACGATTGACCCTGTTCTGTAGCGCCGCGAGTCTTGTGGGACAGTTTAACCCGAGCGCCTTCGGAAACCACGGATTGTCGCCTCTTTGGAGAGCACGTAGAGTAGATTCGAGATCTTTGATGATCTTGAGCAGGGCCGACGTATTCCGGGATTTGGCTTGTGGGAGGGCGATGGACGCGCGGACGGTCGCGATAGTCGAACCAAAAGGTGGTCATCCCGCGATCTGTGTTTATGTTTGCCCGCCTTTCAGCACTCCTCCATATATCGTATCAAGGCGGCTCGCGCTCTGATATTTCGTAATTCAAAGAGACCATTGTTTGATACCAGATGCAACAAGAGACACACCAGCTTCCCAATCATAGACCGCATTGTTTCTGAGCCAGCGGAAGCGCGTATCGGTTAGCGTAATGGCTTCAGCAAGCTTTTCATTGCTGATCCTGGTTTGGTAAGAATTTTGCAGCTCCTCTAGCGAACGCCTTTGTAACCGATATGCTGCTTTCCTCCATTGCTCGCGTTCCGCTGTGCTCACTCGTTCATCGTCGGGTGCCGATGCGTATCCCCAAGCATTAAGGCGTATCCTTGTTACACCAAGCGTGCCCAGCAAACCAAACATGGACGGGGGAGACCAGCGTTGACTCCCGACGTCGGATATCGGAGTGGTGTTGATTGCGGCTTGGATATCCTGCATCAGTTCATGGTATCGTTGCGCGCCTGGGAAGGGCTCCTCACCTAAAACCGAATCGATGCCGAAAAAGTGGATTCCACGTGGTCCGGTTACGGCCTCGGCGATACTAATAGCTCCCCCTGGGCGGCAAACCCGAAGCATTTCTTGGACTGCCACTACAGGATCCGTCAACACACCGATCCCCGTGTAACTGATTGCAGCATCGAAGTGCGAGTCGCCGAAAGGTAAGTGATATGCATTTCCCACAACAAACGAGACATTTGAGATCCCTCTTTGTTTGGCTTTGGCCGTGGCTCTGTGTATGAATTCTTCATCCAAATCTAAACCGGTGACTGTTCCAGGAGCGATGCCCTCCGCCAGATAGGATGCCATCGTGTCAGGTCCACAGCCAACCTCCAGCACGTCCATTCCAGGAGCGAGCCCAAAGTAGTTCAACAAAATAGGGCGCATTTCAGGACGAAACCGCATCAATCGAGATTGTTCCAATAACTCCGCAGGTTGAATCCAGCGAAACCTATCTGTACCCATGCTATCCCTCCATAATGATTTTGGCTGGCTTCATAACCATACCAGTTTGGTTGGACCGGGTGTCGTATCGTACGTATTTTCGCCTCCGTTCGACCTAACAATCCTGTCAGTACACCCATGTCGTGTAAGCTATCCAAGCAATGCGTTTTCAGAATCTGGCACCCGCGCTTGAATGTCTGCCGCCGTCATTTGGCGGACCCGGCGCAAGGTCAGCGGCAGCAGTGGATTATCCACGCCAAGCCCCCAGCGGTCTCCACGGTCGTGAATCCCCGCCGATCGGTGGCGGGTACATCTTCCCGTTTCATCGCGACACGGCTTGCTGGTGTCATTGGCCGGTCGTGGGCTGGGAACTCCCTCGCGCCGGCCTAAAAGACTACGGGCTTACGGCCGAAGGACATCCCTGAACTGACGTAGACGGGCCCTACCGGAAGGGATGTCTCTCAGCGTGAACGCTGGGATCTTACGCCCGAATTTGATAAGCGGATGGGTGGCTAAGTAGGGCGTTTAATAAGATGCGCACTGATGGTAAGGGCCAACGCGCTGTATAAGATCAGTCCCAGCCAATGAGTCCAGGTATTGAAGGGTCCGAAAAAGATCAGCCCCTTTAGAATCCCTAGCGCGCCGGTAGACGGAAGAATCCACAGTACCAGTGCCCACGACCCCAGAGAGCGGACCGGAACCATGCTTAAAAAGAGCACTCCCATCATGACCAAATTACCAAATAGACCCGCCAGCCCTTCGTCGGGCGCCAAAAGGCCAATAATCGCTCCAATCGACCCCATGGCTAACCCTGTGAGAAGTAGCAGTACAACAATCCACGGGGAAAAATGCATGGGAACGTGGTCCAAAAATTTTCCCTCAAGGGCGATGAGGAAGACCCCGGGCCATGCGAACAGGCTGTACACGGTCGTTAGAGAAACGACCAAGGCTTCGAGTGAAATCGGCATGACACGGTAATGGTCCAATGCCCGGCTGACCTTAAGCCATGCCATATACTGGGACAACATGACGATGGTGGCAATCGATTCGGAGAGCAGCATGGCGCCGGAAATAATGTCGAGCCGTTCACTTCCCGCCATTTCAGGATTTGTCAAATGAAGCAACATAACAATGCCGGCGGGCATTACCGCACTCACCACAATATACGGCCGCCAACTCCGCCGAAGCCTGGCAAGCTGCATCGTCAACAGCACCCGAAACATAGTGGAAAACGATGCGCTAAAAGTATTCATTGTTGTCGGCCCCTTCCGCAATATCGTTGTTCCAGCGCTTGCGAAGAGCCAAATAGGCGTCTTCTAAGCTGGGTTCATTGACCGCCACGCTGTCCACCAGCCCGGGATCGGCTAGCCAACGAGCCAGAAGTCTTAGAGCGTGCCCCCGCGAAGCTGTAAATTCGACCCACAGGCCATGCGATCGAATTTCGACCGCCGCGCCCGCCAGGTCGGCCTTCAGGCGGCTCGGGTCCTTGCCAATGGTAACCGCGACGCGGAGGAAATCGCCTGCCTTTTCTCTGAGGGACTTTGGGCTTCCGTCGTGGCGGATTTCCCCGTGGCCCATGATCAACACGCGGTCCAGCACTCGCTCCGCTTCCAATACGTTGTGGGATACCAACAAAATGACCCGGTCCGGATGCCTGAGGTTCTCAATGAAATCCCATACGCGATGGCGCATCAGCGGATCCAACTCATTGGTCGGTTCGTCCAGCGCGATAATCGGAGTGGGTGCCACGAGGACGCTGGCGATGCCAACCAGGCGGTGCTCTCCACCGGACAGGCTGGCGACCTGTCGGTGCCTCAGTGAGGTGAGATCGAGCAGTTCTAAGAGCGTCTGGGTATGTTCATCCGCCTTGGCCCGCGTTTGGCCCCGGAGGAGGGCGCTCGAGCGAATAGCTTCTTCAACTGTTAAGTCGCCTAGGGCCAGCGGGTGCTGCGGCAGGTAAGCGATGCGTTCTTTCACCCAGCGTTGTCCAGGAACAACTACCCGGCCGCCGATTCGGACCTCCCCGCCAGTCGGCCGAGTAAGCCCGACCAGTTGGCGAAGCAGGGTGGTTTTCCCGGCGCCGTTGGGTCCGAGCAGGCCGACAATTGTGCCAGACTCCATGCGAGTGGTGATATTGCGGTTGGCCCAAGTATCACGGAAGCGCTTGGATAACTGAGCAAACTCTATATCAATCATCATGTCTCCATCGAAATTCCTCAGGTTAAGCTTACCCAAATGCAAGCCAGAGCAGAGATCACACACCATCTCAGCGTGCATCCCATAGATATGGTAGTGTGGCGATTGAGTTCCGCCGTGATCCAGGTCACCTTCGCGGGTACGCGGGAAGCTTGCAGGCGTAGAACGGGCCACTACTAGTACACGATGGCGTTAATGCATAATCACCGTGTCGAAACACACGTTCCCTGGACAGTCGGCGGTTCATGGTTAACCAGAACGAGTACTGGTTTCGTATCCTCGTCCGCTAGACCCTCAATAAACGGGCCAGTGTTGCCTCGGTCGCCGCGCCCGAAGCGCGCATTCGTAATTCATTGAAGACTATAACGAACCTTTGGCCAAGACCTTCCGATGGACGTTTGATGGCAAATTAGTGAAAGCGTGATTGCTTAGGTGGTGCGGGAATAACGCCATGGTGTACTAGTAGCAGGAGTTTCCGAGTTAGTGAGTGCAAAACGTCTGGAACCCTGGTAGAATCACGGTTTTGAGCATTTCGCGCATATTGTTCAACTCAGGGCCGTTGTTGGCGGCATCGGGCGGCCCAGTGAAGACTTGACGAAGGCCCCAAACTACCGTCTCACGTGGGATTCGGGAATTTCACCAATAGGTGGCGGAACTCAAATATGGTCAACGGGACCCATAACTCCTGCTAGCGTACGGTTTCCCCACAAGAGGGATTGAGACAATTTGCCCAACACTTGTCTGTTTGTTATGAGGCCTCGCTGTTTCTGATCAGTGAAGATCACGAGCGGCTCGGCATGACGTTGCCCTATCCCAATGGGGCATTGCAGCCGGCACCCACGACCAAACGCCTCACCGAAATCGTCACCCCCATTCAAATCATTTATTGGCGGGCAGCTGACGGAATCCGGCGGCGGAGCCGGAGTGCCCTCACGCTCGTCCAACGCCAAGCCCTCCTGTTGGTCGGCATGGATTCCCGGCGGTTTATCCATGTTCCTTCTAGATGAACCATAGGGACGTCTCATCATTCAGGCTAGGCTATATACCCGGTCAAAAAGATTTTGAATCGGATTTGGAAGATTTTGTCTGGACGTGGCCGGTCGGATTCGCTATCGTACACTCATCCTTTGTTGACGTAGGAGGAGTGTATCATGCGCAGACCCGTTCTCGCGCCCGTGAATCCGCCCCAGCCTCGAGCATCATCTCCCCTCGATAACTCCCATTCGCAAGACCTGCTAGTCATCCAAGCCACGATGAAAAGCATCCGGGACCGCCGGTTGTTCGAACGGTACCAAACGGTCTTCCTGGTCCTGCAAGGCTACCCGTATCGGCAGGTGAGTCAGATCATTGGACGGTCGGTGACGACCGTTGTCAATTATATGAAGGCCTATCGCCGGGGCGGCTTGGGTGCCCTAAACCTACGCCATTCACCCGGCCGTCCGCGCCACCTTACCCCGGACCAGGAGCGCCAGACCATCGATGTGATCACGCATCATGTCCCCCAAGAGGTCGGCTTTCCGGCCGAGATGAATTGGACCGCGCCACTGGTGGCGCGGTATATCGCAAAGACGTTTCAGGTCGAGTTTTCCGAACGCGGAGCCCGGAGTCTGCTGTATCGCTGGAACTTCAGTTGCACGCGCCCGACCTATACGCTGGCGAAGGCGGACCCCGTGAAGCAACGCCAATTTAACCGCTGGTTCCGGCGGGAAAGGCGCCGCTTGCGGCGCGGTGAAATTGACCGACTGCTGTTCGAAGACGAGTCGATGATTCGGGATTATCAGGCCATCGGGCGCACGTGGTTTCCCAAGGGTCAACAAAAACAAATCCCCACCTATGGAAAACATTGGGGCGCCAAATTATTAGGAACGCTGGATTATGGCACCGGGGAAGTGCTGTGGCATCACGCCGATCACTATGACGCTGCCGTGTTTCTCACATTTCTGAAGCAGGTCGTCGACCACTACCAAGGCGAGCGCATCGTGATGATTTTGGATAACGCGCGGATCCACCATGCCAAGCTCATTCAACCATTTCTCGACGCGCATCGCGAGACGCTCACCCTGCTCTTCCTCCCGCCCTACAGCCCGCAGCTGAACCGGATTGAGGGGCTATGGGGATGGTTGAAGCGCTCGGTCATCTACAACGTCTTCTTCAAGACGGCCTCCGCCAGCGTGGATGCAGTCACCGGGTTCATGAAGCGGGTGAACGCAGACCCGGAACAAACCCTCAAGCGTCTCTGTTGGAATTAGGCCGCGCGAACGCGCGGCACCACGAAGCGGTCCTCATCAACGCCCCGGTGTAGGCGGGGCGGCTTGGCGTGCCCGCCGCCAAGCGTCTCCTCTCGGGCCGCCAGGCCTCCGGCATGATTCCCTACGGTGGCAGTCGGCATTCCCGTCGCGAATGCTCCACCAAAGGTCTCATCACGCATTAAATCGCAAACAGTTGTGCCCTTTTTCAACTTCTTTTTCACCGAGTATATAGGCAAGGGTGCGAAATGCAAGTCGATACATCGCTGCGGAGCGGCGGAAAACTTGCGTCGACGCCAACCATGTATACATCGAGGACACGTATTTCGATAAGCTGCAGGTATCACCAGGATTAGGTGCGACTGGGCGGTGGCGATAGTGGGATGGGGTGCCCGTTGCTTTTTTCTACTGGTGGGTCCCGAGTTGTGATACTTTTACAGATGAAAAAATAAATGCGCGGAGAGCCGTTCTGCGCAGAGGTGATGGATGATGTCGGCCCCGCGAGAATTGGATAGCCAACTACGGGTGCAGTCGGTGGAACGAGCGGTTTCGTTGCTGGAAAAGCTGGTGATCAACACCGAGATGTCGTTGGGGCAACTGGCCGAGGCAGTTGGCGTGCACAAGAGCACAGCTTATCGCCTGTTGCATACCTTAATGCAATTGGGATACGTCGAACAGGACAAAGATCAAGGATACTATCGTGTAGGGATTCGTATGGTGGAAATGGGAGGTATCGCCACTCACTCTTGGCCCGTGCACCGTGCCGCCGAACCTGTCATGGATGACTTGGCGGAAAATTTGGGCGAAGCCGTGAACTTGGCGGTGGATGACGGACTCGATATGGTTTATTTGGCCACGGTGGACACACACAATCCCTTACGCATGCAGCTAAATGTTGGCCGGCGGGCACCCGTCCACTGTACCGCTGTCGGCAAGTCCATGCTGGCTTACCGTCCAGAACTATTAGACCGCCTTCGCAATCAAAAACAAGAGTTGGAACGATTTACCGGCCACACCATTACCGATTGGGAGCTTCTGGAGGCGGAACTGGTATCCATTCGTGAACGCGGCTTTGCCATTGATGATGAGGAGCAGGTTGCCGGAGCCCGCTGCGTCGCGGCGCCAATCGTGGATCACCGCAATCGTATTGTTGCATCCATTGGCATTTCGGCACCAAGCGCTCGGTTATCCCGGGAGAGAGCCGAGGAATTGGGGTCGCGTATTCTTGAGGCGGCACACCAAATATCGGAGCGTTTAGGGTACTTGGGACGAAAATAATCGTTGAGTCCGTCGTCTCGCGTTGGCGAGCAATGAGGAACGGCATCAATGGGAACGCCTGTTTCTCCTAGTCAACGCCTTTGACCAGTAGTGGGCCAACCACACATATGCCCCACGCATGCTTGGACTAAAGCGGTCTTTGCTAAAGCAGGAAGAAGGCGGCGGAAACTGGCTGCCGAAGTTCTTGCAGGGAGAGGTTCGACACCCGCCATTTAAGAAAAAGCGGCAGCAATCGGCAAGCTTTTACGGGGGATTGGTTTGTCGAGCGTCAGCGCATTAAGATTCCGACCTTGGGGTCGGTTTAGGAATAAAGGCGTTGCGGTCACCAGTGGTGGGCGAGTGTTGCCAAACAGCTAAGGCCCCCAAGGTCCAATAGCTTGAACAACGTCTGCGACAAGCACAGCGGGCACTGACCCGTAAATACGAACACCGAAAGCGAGGTGAACACTCTGCTACAAGCGGACGGGACATCGACAAAGATATTCGCCGTGTTGTCGATGTTTGTAGTAAGTAGCAGGATATCATGCTAAGATTCTCTGCCAACTTGTCCATGTTGTATCCTGACGCATCATTTCTCGAGCGGTTTTGGTACGCACACCAATCAGGATTTGACGCGGTGGAATTCCTTTTCCCGTATGCTGCGGGGTTGGAGGCCATCGGGCAAGCGGCTCGTGCCAATGAATTATCAATAGTCCTATTTAACCTGCCGGCGGGGGATTGGGAACATGGTGAACGGGGTATTGCGCTTTTACCTGACCGGCGTCAGGAGTTTCGTGAGGGAGTCGGGGAAGCCATCCGTTATGCGCAGGCGTTGGCGGTGCCACGATTAAACTGTTTAGCCGGGAAGCGTCCCGATGACCTTCCTCGTGACGATGCCTGGAGTGTCCTGGTGGAAAATGTCCGTTATGCCGCCGATACACTCGGTCGAGCGGGCCTAACGTTAATGGTGGAACCCATCAACCCCTTTGACATTCCCGGATTTTTTATTAACACCACGCGCCAAGTGGTGGAACTGCTGAACGAGGTGGACCGCCCGAATGTAATGATTCAATATGATATCTATCATATGCAACGAACTCAGGGGGAGATTATCAACACATTCAATGTCTTAAAGCCGCGCATTGGTCATGTTCAAATCGCGGACAATCCCGGACGCCATCAGCCGGGGACCGGCGAGCTCAACTATGGACAGATTTTCCGAGGCCTGGAGGAGGCTGGGTATTCGGGATGCATCGGCCTCGAGTACATACCGTTGGGTAACACGGAAGAAAGCCTGGAATGGTGGCGACAGTACAGGAATAACCAAGCCATTGATTAAACAAAGGCATTACACGAAAAAGGGGCGAGGCGGATGACAGAGGTAAAACCCCGCATTGGGTTCATTGGACTTGGGATTATGGGGCGGCCCATGGCGGAAAACTTGTTGCGTGCCGGTTATCCCTTGGTGGCCTATAATCGCAGTTCAGATAAGGTCGCCGCATTGGTTGAGGAAGGAGCCCAGGCGGCTGAGAATCCGGCTCAGGTGGCCGAACGATCAGATGTCGTGATCACCATGCTGCCGGATACGCCTGACGTGGGCGAAGTGTATTTCGGTTCCCAAGGCATCATGACGCGGATCCGCCCGGACCATCTCTTAATTGATATGTCGACCGTGAGTCCCGCAATGGCCCGGAGGATTTTTGCGAACGCGGAGGCTCACGGCGCTGAAAGTTTGGATGCTCCCGTGTCGGGTGGAGATGTGGGGGCTAAAGCTGGGACGCTATCGATTATGGTTGGAGGCTCTCAACCCGCCTTCGCACGAGCTGAGCCGATTTTTCAAGTGCTCGGCAAAAGCATTCTCCACATGGGGGCAAGCGGAGCGGGGCAAGTCACCAAAGCCTGCAATCAAATAGTGGTGGCGCTGACCATCGAGGCCGTCGGCGAGGCCCTGGTACTAGCTCAAAGGTCTGGAGTTGACCCGGCCAAAGTTCGCGAGGCGTTGTTAGGAGGCTTTGCCCAGAGCCGGGTGCTGGAGGTTCATGGCCAACGCGCTTTGGAAGGTCGATTTGAGCCGGGGTTTCGTATTCGGCTACATCGCAAGGACCTACATATCGCCTTGGATACCGCCCAGTCACAGGGGGTCTCGACGCCGGTGACAGCGCTGGTACACGATATGATGAACAGTCTTGTCGCCCATGGGTATGGCGATGAGGACCATTCCTACCTCATAGCCGAATTGGCCGGAAGGGCCAATATTGAGTTGAGCTAACCGGAAAGGCAGGTTGGTTGTGAAGCCCACAGCCGACATGCTGGCACAAGAACGGCAAATCCGGATGCACCGTAAAACTTCGACATCCCCTCTTTTTGCGCAAGTGTGGGGATTTCCTCCGACCGTCGCTTGGCAACTTTTCAGCGCTGACGCCGAGTGGTCGTGGTATGGTCCGGTGCATATCGTATCCCGTGCGTCATCAGCAGGATCCGCCCGGCTCGCAGATCCGACGGAAACCAGTCTGAGAAGTGTCTTGGGGAACGCGCCGCCGTGCGTTGCCGTCAGCCCACCACGGCGTTTCCTGCGGCGTTCCCAACAACACCCCCGTCCAAAATCGTTCCATCGGTGGGGGGAGCATTTGCGTGTGCTCTGCTACTGTGATCCAGTCACGAAGGAATTCCCAGCCATACTCGTCCCAGTCATCTAACGTTCCATCGGACAAAACCGTGGGAATGATCATTGCCGCGTCGCGATTGGTGTCCAAAAGTTTAGCGTGGTAACGGTTGAACGATGATCGGCAAGATCATCGCCGAGGACCTCGCTTCGGGGCCGTCGACGGCCGAAATCGGTGCTGCGCCCAGACTTGTACTCGCTGCGAGATCAGCCGCGATGATATCGAACGGTTGTGGAGTGACTAAAAGACTCAACGCGCTGTCGCGGTCCGGCAGGTCCTTTGTATAGGTTAATTGCTGAAGAAACAGCCGAGCAGAGAACGCATCATGGTAGGTGTCTGGAGCGAGCTGGATGAGGTCATCCAACGACAAGATGCCGCGGGTCAACACTGCATGCAGATCGATATGATCGCGGGCCTGCGCGCGGCGACCCACCGTGTAAGCTTTTTGCACTGCCACGTCATGGGCGTCCGCGATCGCAAGCCCCCGCCAGGGGTGGTAGCTAAACCGGTGAGGAAACGGATAAGCCAGAAGCGTAATCGACACGTCACCGACCCGTCATTGAATTTGTTCCCGCGTGACGAGATCCCGTGACTGCCGATGACCTAGATGTAGTGCAAGCGCCGTGCCGCCCGCCAAATAGAATTGGTCCATGACCGGCCATTGCGCCAATGTGGACGCCACCGCAGCCGTTCCCTCGGGAAGCACATGCTCATGCACGAAATCCACCTCCTCCCCTTATTATATCCTTGCGACATCACTGCTCGTCAGCGCAATCGTTCAGCCGGCCCTATCGGCGGCCACACCTAGAAAGTCTCTACGACGAAGTTTGCGTCGTGGCCCTGGTTAGGACCATCACGTGACCGATGGAGAACAATCCGCACACCTTTGATGTCCGTCAGGTTGTAAAGGGGCCTGCGTCCAACTCACTCATGTGCCATCAATTCGACCCTCATTCTTCGCTTACACAAGATTGTGCACAAAACTTTCGTAATGAAAATTTTGACTTTGGGCAGGAGATGTTTCGTTAACAACGAAACATTACTCATGAAAAGAGGGGAAGAGGGAGCTGCATGCATGAAGTACTGGTGATTGGCGGTGCCGGAGACATGGGCCGCCGCATGGTGGAGGAACTGGCGACTCAAGGCATCACGGTGACGATAGCCGACCGTCGCTATGATGCGGCCCGGCAAATCGCACTGCGGCTGCCAAATACGGACGCCGCGGCATTAGATGTGGATAACTTTGCAAGCCTTCGACAAGCCATTAGAGGGCGGCGCCTCGTGATGAATGCTGTAGGACCTGCCTACCGCTATGCCGAAAAAATTGCTTGGGCCGCCATATTGGAGAAGGTCGGTTACGTTGACATAACCGATGATGACGACGCGACTGTCCGGCTCTTGTCTTTAGACCCGGTAGCCCGCAAGCAGGGCGTGGCGGTGCTGGTGGGAATGGGATGGACTCCGGGGCTGGCCAATTTGCTGGCTGCTAAAGGAATCAAGCAAGTGGGGGAAAAGGGAAGCCATGTTGACATAACTTGGGGCGGCAGCGCCAATGATGCTGTGGGGCAAGCCGTGGTTGAGCATGTTATTCACGCCGTGAACCGCCAGGTTCCGATGTGGCTCGATTTTAGCCCTACGCTAGTTCCCGCCCTAGCTGGAATTACACCCATCGCGTTGCCTGAGCCGTTTGGTGAAGTCGCGGCCTATTATGTGGGACATCCCGAGCCCATTACGATCCCGCGAGCGTTCCCGGAACTCGCGTCCGTAACCTGTCGCGGCTACTTGCTGCCGGACGAGCTTCAGTCTCTGGTTCGGGCTGTGCTGGATCTGGGCTGGGCCCGGGAACCCTTGCAAGTGCATGGAATGGCGGAACTGTTGGGGCTGTTTACCGCCGTTCTCGGTCACATCGGGCAAAAAACAGCTCCCGCTCTATCGGCCCTACGTGTCGACGTGGAAGGGACTAACGGAAATAAAGTTACCTACCGAACGGTCGATACGATGGCCCGAATGACCGCTCTTCCAGCCGCACTGGCGGCAATAGCCATCATCGGGGGAACGCCGCTTCCGGCAGGTGTCATCACCCCGGAGTCGTGGCCGGATCGTGAAGGGATTTTGGCGTCGCTGGCGACACGCGAGATGGATATTGAAGAGTCGCGCACCCAGGCTTGAAGGCCGGAGCTTGAGAAATCCCGCTGGCTCTATCGGTTGATCAAGTTTAACTCCGGCCTGAGGGATTCGTTCGCTAGGTGTAGATTCGGGAATGCTCCTTGGTCCCCTGCTGTTGGGATGAGCTGGGGATTTCCTCCGAGTGTCGGTCTCCCCTGCTGTTGGGATGAGCTGGGGATTTCCTCCGAGTGTCGGTCATCCCTGCTGTTGGGATTGTGCTTGGCACGTCAAAGTTCAGATGCAGAAGGATCCAGAATCCCGGGATGGAATGGCGAAGGGCACGCTCCTGAACCATGAGGTGCGGTGCCTGCTATGGACCGACGAACATTCCGCCGGAAATCGAATATCTTGTAAAGCCGCAGCGCAACGAACCGGATAGAAATGTGAAGCTCGCCTACAATGCCTGCACTCTATTTCAGGGAAACGACACCACGACGGAGTTTGGCTACACCCGTACCTCATCGATCAAGCGTAACAGCCGATGCAGGATACGGCGATGACGACCCTCGAAAGTTTCCGAAGGGAGATGGATGGACCTGTTCGCGGCTCTGTGCCAGCAGAATATCACGAGGTTCGCGGTGGAAAAGATCCGGCGGAAACAGCGGATGGGCCACGGATTGAACCAAGAGTCCTACGACGACGCGCTGTGCGTGGCGTGCAGATTTGGTGAGTCCCAGGTGGTCTACGGCAAATGTGCCCCATGGGTAGACGCGGATTTCCGATCCGATTGACATCACCCAACTAGGCGTTCTACACAGGGGGATCTGGTCTTGGCGCGAGAGTCCCGTGGGAAACGCACCAGCGCGAGGGTGGGAAGCCCGAGCCGATTGTATCCCCATTGACATTTCCGACGGCACAACAGGTGTGCCATGCACAAAACATGGCGTGCGTGCTTAACAAAAGGAAGGAAACGGGGTCCTCCGCGGAGGCTTCAGCGCCAATTTGAGATGGAGGTAATTAGCTGTGGACGATCTTGGGCGCGCACTCGCCAATTTTCAGGTGCGAGTCGATGGCAACCCGATGGTGCGAAAGATGCTCAAAGATTGGAATCGTCATATCGTGGTGAAGCCTACCACTGGCCCGCCCTATTCACTGGTGATATCGAAGGCCCGGCTAGAGCAGATTGTTGAGGAGGAACTTTCCGATGCGGAGGTGATGTTGACAGCACGTGACGAAGTTCTTGTGGGTATTTTCGACGGAAGCATTAATCCTGCCGATGCATATGCCAGTGGTGATCTCTTGTTCCATGGAACCATTCAGGACGAAATGAGGTTGGACGCGGTCGTGCAATATGTCTGGGACTGACTAGGGTGGGGTGTCACTCGCTGCCTAAGGCGATTACCATGCCCCCGAGTTTTCACACGGGGCCGGATCCGTGCTCTCAACGGCCGATTATTTTCCGGCGGGGCCGGTCGGGCTCCCTAAGAAAAAATGGGTATCCGGATTTTGCTGTGCTGCGGCGGCGCACAATTTGGGAACAGGCCGTCGGCGAACTATGCGAGAGATGAGGGACGGCCCCTCGAAATCGCCCGGCAGGAGGAGATTTCTACCACCGTCAGCGCGGGGGGTCAAAAGCCCCGGTCGTGAGCGTGACGGGAAAAGCCCCGCGAGACAGGTGAGGGGCGTGCTCGGGAGCCGAACGTCAGTGAACCCCTGACTAGGCGTCGAAACGATAGCATGTTATCAAAACCGGGGTCTCGGAATTATCTCGGGATGAGGGGGGAGGCAACCTGTCTACTAGCCCCTCGGTGACCGGCATGAAGGGGGCAAAACCCGAACGCAGGCTCGCGCAGGGAACGTAGGAACCTTCGCTGCGATACCAAGGGAAAACGTCGAGTGGTGGCCCCGCGAGGCGGGTCTTCTATATAGTCCAAGCCAATTAGCAGGAGTCAAATTGTACGCGCTGCCCAAGTCGGGAGACGAAGTTAATGACCAGTTTAGGCCATATCCGCCTTAGGCTTTGAGACGGGTGGCCCGCGATGCGGCCATCTCCGCCAACCCCACGGCCACCACCATGATCGCAACATGAAAAATGCGGACGCTGAGAGGGTCACCCTTGGAATACAACGGCAGGATGCCGCCGGCCAACACCAGCAAGGCGCCCACCCAGGCCCCCGTCTGCTTGGTGTCGATAGCGAGCCACACGGCGGCAACCAGCATAATCAGGCCTGCCACGATGTGCACGTCGCGAAGAGTGGTGGACATGGGATAGACATGAAATAGCCCGCCCAGACCGACCAGCAGCGCGATTAAGAAGGCCAGCCGATAAATCATCATGGTGCTTTTCATGGGTTCACCTCGCTCCTAGTATGGCCTATGGTGTGATATTCCAGTCTTGGAAGCGCCCCCGGCTTTAGACGATAATGCCAATCGCCAGTAGCAGGCCCATCACGATATGAAGCCGCCCCATAAGTGGAACCGCCTGGCTGAGTCCGTCGGGACGGGCCATGCGCCGGAGCGTCACCGCCGCCAGGGGTGTGGCCATCCATACCAGCAGCGTGGCTGGGGGTAAGCGGTGGGTGATGACGGCGATGAGCACTGTGGCAAAGGCGGCTGAAACCACCGCGGTGATGACGGCGAACCCTTTATTGTGGCCCAAAATCACGGGAATCGTGTGCCGGCCATGCTCACCGTCTTTCACCCGATCGCGCAAATTATTGCCTAAGAGGATTGAGGCCACCAGAAACCCAACGGGAATCGACGCCATCCAGGCCATGGGCGTAATGTGGCCCCCGGCGGTGAGCTCCGTGGCGGTGATTTCCAAGGGCCCCATAACCATGAACACAAAAAATTCACCAAAGGGGGTGGCGGAAATGGGGAACGGCCCGCCTGCATAGAAAAACCCGGCACCGATGGCTAGGATCCCCATTAATAGAAGCCATGGGTCGCGAAAGATGACAAGTAAGAGTCCCAGGACCAGGGCGGTGAGGTAAAGGCCGATAGCCCAATGCCAGACGTCCCTGGCCGGCACCTCGCCCGAAACGATGATGCCGCCAATCCCCAGACTCTCTCGGGTGTCGAGTCCCTGCACATAGTCATGGTATTCATTGAGCATGTTGGCGCCGATCTGCATGAGAAAGCCTATGACAATAATGTCAAGCCAGGCCCACCAGTTCAGCACATGGAGTGTACGCCAGGCTAAGGCCCCCCCGACCAGCATGGGAACGACGGTGGCCGCCAGCGTCGGCGGCCGGCTGACTTTCAAAAAGGCCCTAAAGCTCACGGACTATCCACCCATCGCGGCATTGTCTGGGCCAGCTGGAGAAGCTCGGTACGCAATATCTTGCCGCCGGCGTTGCGCGGAATCTCCTCCAGCCGAAAATATACCGAAGGCATTTTATATGATGCTAGATGATTCGACAAGAATAATCTCAAGGGACCCAGGGTGACGTCGGTGCCGGTGACCAGCGCTGCCGCGACTATCTGTCCCCATTCCGGGTGGGAAAGACCAAACACCGCGGCATCGCGCACACCGGGATAGCTGAGGATGAGATCTTCCACCTCACGGGGGGACACATTTTCGCCTCCGCGGACGATAAGATCTTTCAGGCGGTCGGTCACCGTGAGATAGCCATCGGCGTCCACGAATCCGATGTCGCCGGTCTTAAGCCAGCCATCGGCAAAAGCTTGAGCGGTCGCCTGGGGATTTCTCCAGTAGCCGCGGGCCACCGACGGGCTCTTAACCCAAATTTCGCCCAACTCCTCGGGAGCACAGTCCGTGCCGTCGCGGACAATGCGAATTTCTGTGGGGAGATTGGGGTGCCCGGATGAGGCTTTTCGCTCGGATACCTGGTCCAAATCGAGGGTGACAACTTGTGAGCAGGTTTCAGTCATGCCATAGGTTGGCACCACCGGATAGCCCTGCCGACGAGCACGCTGCAACAACTCGATAGAAGCCGGAGCGCCACCCAAGAGTGCCAATCGCAGGGAGGAAGGCGCCTTTTTGTTCAACGCCAAGAGGCGGTGAACCATGGTTGGGACCACAGAGACAAGCGTGATCTCTTCCTGGACCATTAATTCGTAGGTGCGGCCCGCATCAAAGCGCGGTTCTAGCACCACGGTGGATCCATGAATCACGCTGCGAAACAAAATGGTTAGTCCGCCGACATGAAACAGCGGCATGACGTGCAGCCAACGGTCCTGGGCCTGTAGTCCCCCGTTGAGGGCAAACCCGACGGCGCTCCACCACTGGTTGGCAATGGTGAGTTCCACCCCCTTGGGACGCCCGGTAGTGCCCGAGGTGTACACCAAGGCATGGAGAGCGTCAAATCGAAGCCGGCCACCGGTCGGCCTGCGTCCTGCTCCGCCGCCGAGGACCTCGCGCACCGACAGCGATAGCACACCGGGCGGTGCCGGCAGCGGGGATTGGTCATGAATTACTAGTCGGGGATCGGCATCGATCAGGATGGGGGCCAGTTCGTCAGGCGTGAGCCGGGTGTTGAGCGGTACCAGCACTGCGCCCATGCGCGTCAGTGCATGAACCAGCATGACCTGTTCCGCCGTCGCTGGCAGTAGATAGGCGACGCGGTTGCCGCCAGTGACGCCCAACTCAGATAATGACGCGGCTACTGTGCCCACACGGGCGTCCAACTCGGCAAAAGACCAGCGGCCCGCCGGAGTGATCAAGGCGGGCCGATCGGGGTGAACGTCGGCTTGATGGCGAAGCCAGTCGGGACTGGAGGTCATCTTCCTAGGGCAACCGCGAAAACTGGTCGAAGTTCGGCTTGCGGTGTTCAAGATAGGCGTTCCGGCCTTCCTGTCCTTCGGCAGTCATGTAAAACAGCATCGTGGCGTCCCCGGCCAACTGCTGAAGACCCGCCAATCCGTCTGTGTCCGCGTTGAAGGCGGCTTTGAGAAATCGCAGCGCAATCGGACTTTTTTCCAAGATTTCTCGGCACCATTGCACCGTTTCCTCTTCCAATCGCTCAAGCGGTACCACTGTGTTCACCAAGCCCATTTCGAGCGCCTGCTGGGCGTCATACTGTCGGCACAGGTACCATATTTCGCGAGCCTTTTTATGCCCGACAACGCGGGCCAATAGTGCCGAACCGTAGCCGGCGTCAAAGCTTCCCACTTTAGGCCCGGTTTGGCCGAAGCGCGCGTTATCGGCGGCTATGGTGAGATCGCACACAAGATGGAGGACATGGCCGCCGCCGATGGCATACCCGGCCACCATCGCAATCACCGGTTTGGGCAGATAACGAATCTGCTTTTGCAAGTCAAGCACGTTTAACCGCGGCACGCCGTCGCTGCCCACATAGCCGGCATCGCCGCGGATCCGCTGGTCTCCGCCCGAACAAAAGGCTTGGTCGCCCGCGCCGGTTAGAATCGCTACTCCAATACTGGGGTCATCCCGGATGATATTAAAGGCGTCTTCCAATTGAAAGAGCGTGTCCGGCCGGAATGCGTTGCGCACCTCCGGGCGGTTGATAGTAACCTTGGCGATGCCGTCTAACTGATGCAATAGAACATCCGAGTATTCCTTTCTGAGCTGCCAGTCAAATCCCACCGATACCCCTCCCCACCCTGTTTTTTGTTATAGATGCTCTTTAAGAAACCTTTCGACAATGTCCTTGAAGATTGCCGGTTGTTCTCCGTGCACAGTATGTCCCGCCTTATCAACGCTAAGCCAGGTCGCGTGAGCGATATGTCGCGCCATGCGTTCGGCAATGGCGGCAAATTTTCTGTCGCGCTGGCCGGTCACCAACAGGACCGGCATGGTCAGACTGGGCAACATGTCCCAGAGCGAATCCTGCTCTCCGGTTCCACAACCCCTAAGGCTTTGTGCCAGCCCGAACGGGGTGTGAGACAACCGAATGCGATTTTCCTCGTCGACCAGCCATTGCGGCTGATCCCGAAATAGGGGCCGCTGCGACCAATAGGGGACAAACCAATCCAATCCCTTTTGCATAATATCGTCCGCCAACGCCCGATCCTGCGCACGGCGCACCTGGCGCTCGCTGGGACTGTCGAGGCCAGGCGACGCGCTTTCCAAGACAAGCCGGGACAGCCGCCAGCCATGTTGTACGGCAAAGTGTAGAGCCAGCCGCCCGCCCATGGAATAGCCTAACACAGCCGCACTGCGAATGGAAAGCTGGTCCAGTAATGTCGCCAGCCGGTCGGCGGTGCCGGCCATGGTTAGATCTTGAGCATTGAGGGGCGCGGGGGTCCGGCCATGGCCGGGCAAATCCGGCGCGATGGTCCAGAACGTTTGAGACCAATGACTTAGCAGCGCGTCCCAGCTGGCGTGCGATCCGGTGAATCCGTGCAGCAGCAATAAGGCGGGGAAATCCGGTCGACCCTTGGTTTGCACATACCAGGATTGGTCGTTCAGCAATATGCTGCTCATTGGCTGAGAGCCCCCGATTGATAAAGCTGTCGGTGAATCGCGGCCGAATGGCGCCGCGGACTGGTGCGCCATTCCAATACTCTAAGGCCGGGGCGATCGCGAAGTTCAAGGAACTGGCTGCGAAAGGCATCGTAACCGTACGCGCGGCGAAAGTCCGCACCGTATAAGGCCGCCACGCCGGAAAAATCCACTTGGTGTGGCGTTCCGAACAGTTCTTCGAACAAGTCCTCATCCAACTGGCCTTGCGCCAGGTAGGAAAAGATGGCGCCTCCATCATTGTTGATAACAACAATCAAGGCATTAATCCCCAACCGCTGCCCGTAAATTAGTCCGGTTAAATCGTGGTGAAAAGCCAAGTCGCCCACGACCGCCAATACGTCCCCGGTGTGGCGGGCGATACCCATTGCGGTTGAGATTAATCCATCAATGCCGTTGGCGCCGCGGTTAGCCATCAGCCTTAATCCGCCGTGACTGTAGAAGGTGTCAAAGTCCCGCACCGGCATGCTGGAAGCGGCCAAGGCCGGTGAGGCCCGCGATCCCCAAAGTTGAGCCGCTTCACGGTAAAACCGGCCTTCAAAGTCTTGGGGGCTCTTTTCCAGTACGAAATCGACTCGCGCTTGCGCTTCTTGCTCAACTTGGGCCAGCCGATTGACAAAATCGGGTGCGGTCGGCGGCAGGCGGTCGAGCAGGGACGACAGAGCATCGGCGGGGTCGCCTTCAACTACGACACTCTCGAGCAGGGCGGGATCACGAAATCCCAGAGGCCAGTCCAGCAGGACCAATCGCGCGCCGTCACACCATTGATTGAAAGCCTTCGAGGTGAGCGGGGCGCCCAGCCGGATTACCGCGTCCGGGCGAGAAAACCCGGGATGGCTGCGCAAAAAGGTGTCATAGGCGGTCAGAACGCCGGCCGGCCGGCCGTTGTGGCAGAGCGGATCGGCAAACACGGGAAGGTGTAGATTCCGCGCTTTATCGAGCACTGCGTCCGAAACCCAGGGTGCCTCCGGTCCCAGGGCCACAATGGGGAAGCGGGCGTTCCAAATCCATTTCGACGCCGCCTCGATTCCGTCGGACGAGGGAAGCAGTACCGGCGCATAGTGTCCTGCCATCAGTGCCTGGCCGATCGGGCCCTCCTCGGGCAGCAGGGGTTCCCGCAGGGGAAAGTTGAGGTGCACGGGTCCTCGCGGTTGGCTCATGGCCCGGTGTACGGCGCGGGCGGCCGTCACGGCGGCATGATGCTCGAGGTCGGGTCCGGGCGTGGGCATGTCCACGAACCATTTGACGTGAGACCCGTACAAATTGACTTGATTAATGGTCTGTGCGGCCCCCACGTCGCGCAGCTCCCGCGGGCGATCGGCGGTCAATACGACCAAGGGCACCCGACTTAACCCGGCTTCCGCCACCGCCGGCATAAAATTGGCGGCCGCGGTACCCGATGTGCACACCAATACTACCGGGCAGCTCGAGGCCTTTGCCAGGCCCAGCGCAAAATAAGCGCCCGACCGCTCGTCGAGCGCCATCATGACGTCGATATCCGGCCGCTCTTTGAGCAAGAGGGCCAGAGGAGTTGATCGGGATCCGGGAGCGATGACCGCATGCTTGACCCCGGCCGCGGCCAACTGGGCGATAAATTGGCCCAGATACGGCCTAAGCCACGCCGTCAATACGGTTCACCTTCTATCTCCAGCGCACTTAGCATGGTATTGAATTTCCAATCCGATTCCGAGAGCTCGGATGCCGGGTCAGAGTCCCCCATAATGCCGCAGCCGGCATACAAATCCACTTGGTTCCGGTGAATAAGCCCGGAGCGCAGAGCTACCATCCACTGAGCGTCGCCGGACAGGCGCGTCCAGCCGATGGCGCCGGCATACCATCCTCGCGCGAACGGCTCGCCCCCGCTCATGATGTAGTCGGTAGCGGCTTCAACCGGATAGCCGGAAACCGCCGGCGTAGGATGGAGCTTGTTGACGACCGACCAGATGCCGGCGCCCGGCTTGAGATGACCATGTATTGGGGTCAGTAAATGCTGTACGCTGGGGAGCTTTTTCAAATCGGGCGTGTCGGGCATGATTAGCGTATCCGTCAACCCGCTTAGGGCTTCCTGCACGTGGCGCCGCACCACGGCATGTTCCCGCGCGATTTTGGGATCATGTTTCATCGCCTCGGCCAGACGGCGGTCCTCTTCGGGGGTGAGTCCGCGCGGCGCGGATCCCGCCAGCGACATGGTTTCGACGAGATCCTGCTGCACGCGCGCTAAAATTTCCGGCGTTGCGCCGAGAAACGTGGCGCCATCCCGCCTCAGCGCGAACACGGCCGCGTCGGGATTTTGCACCCGAAGATTTTCAAGAACCGCGCCTACGTTGACCGCCCGGGAGTAGGAAATCCTCAACGTTCGGGCTAGCACGACCTTTTCCAAGCGTCCCCGACGAATGTCCTGGGCGGCTTCGGCGATACGCGCCATCCACTCTTGGCGGCTTGGCCGCGACTGGATCAGGGTCGGCGTTTGCGCCGGGCCGGAATGGCCAATCTGTGACGATAGAGCCCGCCAAATCGGTTCCAGCCTTCTAAGGTACATCTCTACCGGCTGTTGCTGTTCGCCGTCAAGCCACAGCGTCACGGTCAGCAACGTACCATCCGGCGTTTGGATGACCTGCGCCATCGGCAGGGCCAGGTACACGCCGGGCCAGCCGTCCCACTGCGAGGCAGGCGAAAATCCAGTCCCGCCCACCAACAGCACCTCGGGCGGAAGGCCGTCTGTCAGGCGCTGAGCATGCTTTTCCATGCGCTCCAAGCCATTGCCGTCGTTCCACTGCCAGTCGCGCACCAGTCCTAGCCCCAACTGCGACACTCCATCAGGCTGAGAAAGAAACCAGCCAAATCCTTGATACTTGGAAAATGCATCAATCAGAGCAACGGGAGGAATCACCAAAGATTTAGCGAACCACTCTCTGTGGCCCGCCTGGCGGGCGTGTTCGAGGGCCTGTCGAAGATGCTCGTCGAACTGTGTTCGAGTAAGGTTTAAGGCGCTCGTATCCATACTGCTACTATAGGCTCAGTAGGGTGCGAAAGCAATACAGGACAGGCAGCGAGGGGGGAACCATGGGTGACGAAGCCTTGGCGGCTGTCAAGCCATCAATGCGAACAGGCCATTTTCACCATGTGGCCAGAACTTGCCACAGCGCCTCCTCGTTGGGTCGAGGACGGGTGGGATTTTCGCGTAGCCATCGTGGACAACCGATGGGTGGTGCGGGTGGCCCGAAACCACGCAGCAGCGCTGCGCCTGGCTCGCGAAGTGCATTTTTTACAACAGCTGGTCGATTCCCCGGTGCCGCTTCCACGGTATCGTAGAGTCGCGCTGGGAATGGCGGTATACCCTTTTATCGCGGGTACGGCGGTTTCCGCCGTTCATCCGCCTACGTTGGCGCTCCGTCGGGAGCTTGGTGCATTTATTGAATGGCTGCATGCCCGCAGCCAGCCGCAGCGGGCGGGAGACGTGCGGCGGCGATGGGCGTACCGCCGGAGAGCTCTGTATCGGCAGGTAAAGATGCGCGCCCTGGACCTCTTTTCGGTCAAAGAGGCACGGCGTATCAAAGGGCGGTTCGAACCAGCGCTGACGCTATTGGCCGAGAGCGACTGGTGCCCGGCTCTTTTGCACGGCGACTTGACAGCGGAAAACATTCTTCAGGACGGGGGACAGCTTGTGGGAATTTTGGATTTTGGGGATTGGCGGTGGGGCGATGAGGCGTTTGATTGGTCCGCGGTTCCCGGCCTGGAAATGGTCCTCCCGGATCGGCTGGCCGGAAATGCGGAGGCACGCGCGCGCATGCAGTTTTACCGGTTCGCGGCGCCCTTTTACGGGATTTTGCACGGACTGAAGTTAGGCCAAGTCGAAGTGGTTGAGCACGGCGTGCGCCGGGTCCGCCGACTTTTGTCCGAGTGAGCTGGCCTATGTACTATCAAGGAGAGCCGGGAGCCTTTAGCGAGTCGGCCATACTTCATTATTTTCCCGGGCAGGAGGCGCGTGGCCTGCCATCATTTGAAGCGGCGTACGACCGTCTCTTGAATGATTCGCACGCCCTGGCGCTTTTGCCGATTGAAAACGCCTATCGGGGTCCGGTGACGGAGGTGTGGGATCGCTTAGTGGGCGATGATCGCCTCACTATTTGGGCCGAAGTCGTCGAGCCGGTGCACTTGGCGCTGATGGCGCTTCCGGGCGAAACACTAAAAAGCATCACCCGGGTGCGGTCGCATCCGCAGGCGTTAATGCAAAGCCGCGGATTTTGGCAGCCGCGCCGCTATGTGGCCGAACCGTCGCTGGACACCGCGGGTAGTGCGCGGGAACTGGCCGAAAATCGTTGGCCTGGCGTGGCAGCGATTGCCAGCCCAGGGGCGGCTCGGCGTTACGGACTGAACCTATTGGCGGAGCCCTTGGAAGACTATCCCGATAACCGCACCCGCTTCTGGCTCATCGCCCAACGGCAGCCGCCGGTGCTGCCTGAGACGTCGGTTTTGACGATGAAGGCGACCTTGGCGTTTGATGTTGCGAACCGGCCGGGGTCACTGGCACAGGTGTTAAATATTTTTGCTGGCCGCGGTCTGGATTTGATGAAAATTGAATCGCGGCCGCGCCCCGGGTTTCCGTTCGAATTTCGCTTCTGGATCGATGTCGCGTTGAGGGATGCGGAGGCAGCGACGCTGTTCCAGGCCCTGGCTGACGTACAGGCGTCCGTTCTCTTCTACCGCTTCTTGGGGTATTATCCGGCGTTTGCAATGGAGGGAGAATAACATGGCGCGGGTTTTAACCATTGGCGGCCACGACTGGTCGGGGCGCCGCGGCATTGAAGCCGATTTACGCGTGTTTCAGGCTTATGGCATCTGGGCTTTTTCCGCGCTCGCGGGAACCGGAACACTGACCGAAGACATCACCCGATCGCTTAAGGAGGGTGTCGATGCCGTCAAAATCGGACGCTTGGAGAGTGCAGAGGAGGCTTTTGCCACGGCCGAATGTCTGAAGGCGGTGCCCGCCCCGGTCGTGTTGCATCCTCGGGTGCCGGATGCGGGGAAACGCGGTGCCGACGCTCTTAACGCGTCTGTGCGCCAACATATTCTTCCGCTCACGACGGTGTTGGTGTTGAACACCGTTTCCGCAGAACGTTTGGTGGGCTTTCCGGTCAGGGACTCGGTTGATATGCGTCGCGCGGCGCGAACTTTAGGCCATCTTGGCGCCAAGGCGGTGTTGGTGACGGGAGGAAGCCGTGACCAAGAAGAATCGGCCCGGGATTGCCTTTGGGAACAAGGACGGGAGCGGTGGCTGGAGGCGCCCTGGAGTCGACGGCGCGCTGCCACCGGAAAGGGGGCCGCGTTGAGTGCGGCCGCGACAGCAGGGTTGGCGTTGGGCCTTTCAAGTGCTCAAGCTCTGGATCAGGCGAAAAAAGCCGTGTTGGAGGTTCTCGGAAACGGTCCAGACATTGGATGGGAGGCATCGGTCATCCGCCTTGGCCAACCTCAGTGACGACTATGGCTTGCCGGGCCGCGCAAGCCGTTCTATAATGAATTAAAACTTGCCTTACGAAAAATTTACCTCCAGGAAATGTTCTCCTACGGTGGAGGGGGCGACGCAATGCTTAACCTCACTGAAATTCTTCGCCGAAGCGCGGCCACCTGGCCCGCGCAAACTGCGCAGCGCTATTGGGACGGCACCCAGTGGCGGGATCGCTCCTACCGACAGTTGTGGGAACTTGTGCAGGACACCGCTCGGGGACTCAAGGCGTTGGGCGTTCAACCCGGCGACTGCGTGGGGCTCATGGCTCACACGCGCCCCGAATGGGTTGTTGCCGATTATGCCATCCTGTGTCTAGATGCAGTAACGGTGCCCATCTACCCGTCGGCAACGCCTGGCCAGGTGGCGCACATCATGGAGGACGCCGGCTTAGAATGGGTGATTGTGGAAACCCCATCTCTAGCCGAAAAGACAGGCCATCTGAACCGGTGCATTGTGATGGATTCCCGCTTTGAGGGTCGCACGTTCGCCTCTCTGAGATCGGCGGGCCCGGAGCTTACGCCTCAAAATGGCCGGGATGATTTGGCGACGTTGGTTTATACCTCAGGAACCACCGGACTACCCAAAGGCGCCATGCTCACGCATGGAAACCTCTTGTCCAACGTCGAGTCGGTTGTTCGGATTTCGGACGGGGAGCCCGCCATGCGAATCGCGACCGATGACCTGGCCTTGTCATTCTTGCCGCTGTCCCACATTTTGGAGAGGACCGGACACAACGTGCTGCTCCACCAGGGCGCGACCATCGCCTACGCCCGGTCGACCGATACGCTGGCGGAGGACTTGGCGGAATTAAAACCGACCTTAATGATTGCGGTGCCGCGGGTTTTTGAAAAGATTTATGCCCGCATCGTGTCGCAGGTAAACGGGTACTCTGCGGCTAAGCGCTACCTGTTCCAACGCGCCGTGGAGGCGGGGCAAAAGCGATACCAGTTTCTCAGCCGGGGAGAGCCGGTTCCGATGGTGTTGGAAAGAGGCGCCGACTGGTACGACCGACTGGTCTTTAAGAAAGTTCGTCAGGCGGTAGGGGGGCGGCTCAGGTACGTGATCGCTGGCGGCGCCCCCTTAGTGCCTGAAATTGGCCGATTCTTCTTCGCTGCCGGCATTCCGGTACTGGAAGGCTACGGGCTGACTGAAACGGCGCCGGTTCTGTCCGTCAATCTGCCGCCGGTTCCGCGTTACGGAACAGTGGGGCGCCCGCTGCCGGGCGTGGACGTGGCCATCGCCGACGACGGCGAAATATTAGCCCATGGACCAAACGTATCCGCGGGATATTGGAATCTTCCCGAAGCAACGGCCGAGTCGTTCCAAGACGGCTGGTTTCACACTGGTGATGTGGGGGAACTCACGACCGACGGGTTTCTTCGCGTGACCGGCCGCAAGAAGTATATCATCGTGTTGTCCACAGGAAAAAATGTGGCGCCGGAGGCGGTTGAGCAAAAACTTATTTTGAGCCCGCTGATAGAGCAAGCGGTGGTGCTGGGCAACGGCCGTAAATTTGTGTCGGCGCTCCTTTATCTGGACCCCGCGCAGCTCCAGCAGTGGATCGAACGAAACGGAAAACAAGCGCTCGGCACCCCCATTTTGCTAAAGGACCCCGATCTGATTGCGTATGTGATGGGGGAAGTTGAGCGGGCAACCCGAGATCTGGCCCCGTTTGAGCGTCCCAAACGCATTGGTTTACTACCGCGGGCGTTGTCTGAGGAGGCAGGGGAACTGACCCCGTCTTTGAAAGTCAAACTGGCAGTGGTCGAACACCGCTACCGTGGTCTCATCGACTCCATGTATGAAGGGGGGCAGGTTCCGGTCGGAAAGGACCTAGCGGGTGGCATGTCGGCGGTGATGCGAACCCTGCTGGCAGTAATTGCTGGTGTTGCCCTCGCCATCATTGTTCGCCTGGTGACGCGCTGAGCGGCAGAACCTTCAATCCCTCTTGCGAGTCCTGCAGATGCCAGTGGTGCAACGCTTGTTGGTTCAATATGGCTTGGATTGCAGGCCAGGCGTTCTGTGTCATGAGGAGGCTTAAGGTGACGTTAGCCCCGTAATCCGCCGACTCAGCGATGGCGTGGGCCGCGATGCTGCGATTGATCCGTTCGTACAGGGAGTAATCCAGGTCAAGACGAATCTTCACGACCGGGGTCAGGACCCCGGGCACGGTGGCATTAAGGGCGGCCTGTGCTCCGCGCTGGTAGGCGCGCACCAGACCGCCGCGTCCCAGTTTAATACCGCCGAAATAGCGTGCAACCACAACGAGCGTCTCGAACCAGCCCTGCCGGGATAGAATATTTAGCATGGGGAGACCCGCGCTGCCGTGCGGTTCACCATCGTCGTTGGCCCTGACCTGGGCCTGGTCTATCCGATAAGCCCAGGTATAGTGGTTAGCGCCGGGATATTGGTGCTCGATGTCGGCGAGACAGGCCGGCAACTGGTCGGGGTCGGTCAATCGATACGTTTTCCCGATGAAGCGGGAACGCTCCACCGCATGCTCGGCGGGCCACGACTGGTAGACGGTTGGCAGGGACGATTCCTCCTTGGAGCAGAATGTTTGCATGTCTTTCGCGTACAATAGCATAGCGCCTTGCACCCGATTTCACTAGTCACGAAGAGTAGTCGATATGGTATGGTGAGGGTGATTGGGGGACTGGAGAGGAGGGACAGATTTGGCAAATGGTTCCGCACCTGAGCTAGAAGCCCGAAGCGACCCGGCGCGATGGCTGGAGTGGGCGGCCTCCCATCACCGGGAAACGCTGGCGACCCGCCCGGACGTCATGGTATTGGCGGCCCGTTACGGAGACGGGCATCTTCGCGCCGCCAAGGCTATAGGCCTTAAGCTACTATTGTCACAGCCATCGCTCAAAGTTGGACTGCTTGACTATTATAAGTTTGTCAATCCTTTTCTGGACAATGCCATCCGGTGGGCCTATTTGAGTTCGGTGCGCTTCGTTCCAAGCCTGTGGAAACGGTTTTATACGGCCACGCAGCGGATCGACCCGGAATCCACGACACAGCAATTTCTCAACCGCATCGGGATGGAGTCGTTTTATGAGGCCATCCGACCTGATCCCCCTAAAGTCATCGTTTCCACCTATCCCACTGCAGCAGGGGTTGTCTCCACTTTGAAGCGGCAGGGTCGGCTGAAGGTGCTCAACTATGTGGTGATGACCGACTACAGTATCCATTCGCAGTGGATCCACCAATATGTGGATCGTTATTTTGTTGGTGGGGAGGATATGAAAGAAGCCTTAATAGCGCGGGGTGTGCCCGGTGACCGGGTGGTAGTGTCCGGAATTCCGGTAGATAGTCGATTTCAAGCAATGGTCAACGAGGATCAAGTTCGCCGAGCTTTGGGACTCGGATTCGAGCCCGTCATCTTATTCATGGGCGGATCTTACATGCCGATCACCGAGTTCGCTCAGATTTTGCCGGAGTTGGATAAAGTGGAGGTTCCGCATGCCACCATTGTGGTGGCGGGGCGGGAGGAAAATCGGCGCCGGGCCGCCCTGGAGTATCAAAAGCATGCTAACAACCCAATGGTGGTGTTGGGCTACGTTGATAATGTCCACGAACTCATGGGGATTAGTTCTATTTTAGTTAGCAAGGCCGGGGGACTGACGACGACTGAGGCGCTCTGTCGCGGGGTGCCAATGCTCATCTACCGACCCATTCCGGGACAGGAAGATGCCAACGCCAATTATGTGGTGCGGCATAAAGCCGGCTTTCTGGCCAAGGACCACCGCGATGTCTCCGAGATGCTGGCTCACCTTTTGACCCACCCCTGGGAGCTCAAGGCGATGATGCGCCAGGCGCGCGAACTCGGGCACCCGGATGCGGCCGACGTCATTGCCGGACAAATTCTGGAGGCGCTTTCGGACCAGAAGGCGCACGCCAGATAGTGGCCATGGTGGCACGGCTGATTTCGGGAGAATCGTGCATGATGTGCGCGTGTTCACTGCGTTCACTGCGTTCACAGGGCTAATGCATCGGAGGGATTGTTATTCTGTGGTGGATCGCCGGGGCGATCGTTTTTTTGTGGCTGATCGTCTATCTTATTCCTGACGCGTTGTTTCATCATCTGCAAGTCGGGGCGTTTTCGGGATCGCGTGACATGCCGGGTGTGGCGTTAACCTTTGATGACGGCCCCGGATCTGATACCGAGGCGGTGTTGGACACACTAAAGGCGCTCGGTGTCCGGGCAACGTTCTTTGTCGTATCTGAGCGCGCCCTGGCCCACCCAGCCACCATCCGTCGTATGGTGGCAGAGGGTCATGAAATTGGGATTCATATGCGCCAGCATATATCCGCCTTTCTTCTTTTACCTTGGCAAAGTTATCGGCGCATCGGGCAATCCCTCAAAGAGCTGAACCGCTTGACGGGTCGGAGGCCGGAGCTCTTTCGCCCGCCCTGGGGGCACGTGAATCTGGGGACTTGGCTGGCGGCCAGGCGCTTTGGCTTGACGCCGGTGTTTTGGAACATTGCGCCGGACGACTGGCGTCGGGACCGCGCGCCTGAATGGATAAGTCATTACGTGGCACAATTGGCACAGCCGGGCACGGTGGTGGTGTTGCACGACGGCGGAGGTACCCGTACGCGGACTGTCCAGTCGCTGCCAGCCATGGTGGCCGGACTGCGCGATGCCGGTCTTAACCCCACTACAGTGGGGGAACTTACGCGCGACCCCTCCTTTCTGCGCCGCGTGTGGACTTGGTGGGAAATTCGCTTTACGCGGGGATGGAATATCGAGACGATACCCAATTCTGCAGGCGGGGGACCCTTCTTGCGCATTGGCCGCATCGCCTATCGCGGACGGCAGGTAACACTTTTAGATGGGACCGAGTTGCGACGGGGTGCTCCGATGGGCGAAATTCATTTCGGGAATCCTGCACTATCCCAGCTGAGCGGGCGGGCGGCGTCGGGCCTCAGAGCTCTTCACGGGGTTATGGCGGCGTTGGCGGACCTGGCGCAGTGGCTGAAAACCCATCCGGCGTACCAGGACATCGCGGCGGTGGGCGGCGTGACCCTGCTCGATGCCACGCGCACTATTGAGAAGCTGGGGTTTATTCGCGTGCGCGTACGGGGATGGACAAAGTGGTCGATGTGGGTATATCTCATGATTCTGCTGGCGGTGTACCATCACGACGGATGGAAGACGCTCCGCCGCTTTCGGCGTCTCGAGCCGGTTATGGTGCTGATGGATGTTGGAACTTTGGAAGCGCGGTATGGGAAAGGACGCCGATCAGTCCCGAGACTACCTAAGTGCCCTCCCAGTGCGGATTGAGCGCGGCGATGACCTTTTCGCGAAATTGGGGGTCATTTCGGGATAGCTGGCTTATCACTTCGAGCAACGTTTTTTGAAAGTAACTGCCTTTGGCGTCGTCGGGCCGAAGCCACGACAATAAGAAATCGGCGGTCACCTCGGCGATGAGAGCTTCTCCTTTCTCAGTCCGAAAAAAGCGATGCAGCCACTCCTCAATCCGCGGCTCCAAGACCGCCTCCATGCGCTTTTCGATGCGGTGATCAATGCGTTCCCGGATCATGACGACCTCCCCAAGACGGGTGATTGTTTTCCTAACCTATGATACCATGGACGGGTAGTATACTGAATATTCGACGTAGTTCGACCGGATATTGAGACACGGCTGAAGGAGGTACTCTTCATGGAGGACGAACAGTTGACCGTCGCGTTGACGGTTAATGGACGTACGATCCACGACCGCGTGGAACCCCGGACCCTGCTCTCTCACTTTTTGCGCGATACGCTCGGTTTGACGGGTACGCATATTGGGTGTGACACTTCGCAGTGCGGTGCTTGCACGGTCCTGATGGACGGCGCACCGGTTAAGTCCTGTACCGTCCTGGCCGTACAGGCTGACGGTGCGGTTGTGACAACCGTTGAGGGTCTGGCGGACGGAGCGGAGTTGCATCCTGTTCAGAGGGCCTTTCGCGAGGAGCACGGGCTGCAGTGCGGATTCTGCACGCCTGGCGCGATGATGTTGTCCGCCTGGCTGATTCGCCATGAGCCTCAGGCTGAGGCGACGGAGATTCGCGAGGCGCTTGATGGATTGGTCTGCCGCTGTACGGGTTACGAGAACATTGTGCACGCCGTGCAACGCGCCCAGAGTCTAACGCGCGAGTCGCGTGAGGCGGTGGCTAGCGGAGCCGAAGGGGGGATGTCGTCATGACTCAGGCTGTATTTGGCGCCCATCTCGAGCGCATCGAGGATGCGCGTTTGACCAGCGGCTTGGGGCAGTATACCGATGACATTAAGCTCCCCGGCATGCTCTATGCCGCAATGCTACGAAGCCCGTACGCGCACGCACGCATTAAGCGCGTAGACACATCAGCTGCACAGAAGCTGCCCGGCGTGGTAAAGGTGTACACTGGTGCGGCACTGAAGGGAAATATCGGAACGATTCCGACGGCCTGGATTCCGCCCGAATCCGACTTGAAGGCGGTGGCGCACCCTGCCCTGGCTTATGAGCGGGTGCGTTATGCGGGTGACGCGGTGGCTATGGTTGTGGCCCGTGATCGCGGCTTGGCCGAAGACGCGCTGGAAGCCATTCGTGTCGAGTACGAGCCGCTCCCTGCCGTCTTTGAACAAACGGATGCCATTAACGAATCGGCGCCCTTGTTACACGACGACGCTCCTCACAATATCGCGCTGCACTGGAAGGTCGGGACTGACACTGACGAGGCGTTTCACCGGGCGGACGTGGTTGTGCGGCAGACCTTTCGCCAGCAGCGGCTTATTCCCAATCCGATGGAGCCGCGCTCGGCTGTGGCGAGCTACAATGCCGCCACGGGCGATCTGACCGTGTGGGTGACGTCGCAGAACCCGCATATTCACCGCTTCCTGATGTCGGGTATTTTAGGCATTCCGGAGCACAAACTTCGCGTGGTGTCCATTGACGTTGGCGGCGGGTTTGGTAGCAAAATCGCCTGTTACGGCGACGAAGTGCTGGTGGCCTACGCGGCCCGGGACTTGCATGCGCCGGTCAAATGGACGGAGACCCGGTCCGAACATTTCGTGGCGACGAGCCACGGCCGCGACCATGTTGATGAGGTGGAGCTGGCGGGTACCCGCGACGGCCGGGTGCTGGCTGTTCGGGTTAAAACCTATGCCAACCTGGGCGCTTATTTATCCACTGCCGGTCCGGGCGTGCCCACCATTCTTTTTGGGCTCATCGTCAATGGCGCCTACGACATCCCGGCGGCCTCGTCCGAGGTGTACGGAGTCTTTACCAACACAACGCCGGTTGACGCCTACCGCGGCGCCGGACGCCCGGAAGCCACGTACCTGATCGAGCGCATTATGGATCGCTTTGCCCAAGAAATTGGGCGAGATCCGGTCGAGGTGCGCCGCATTAATTTTGTAAAGAAGGAGCAGTTCCCCTTCACCAACCCGTTCGGGATTACTTACGACAGTGGAGATTACCACCAAGCGCTCGACCGCGCTCTGACCATGCTGGATTATCCTACCCTTCGACAGGAGCAGGAATCACTTCGCAAACAAAACAAATATATCGGGATTGGTTTCAGCACTTACGTTGAGATGTGCGGTCTGGGGCCGTCGCAGGTCGCTGGGGCGGTGGGATTTCAAGGGGGACTTTGGGAAAGCGCCACCATCAGGCTGCACCCCAGCGGAAAGGCCACGGTGTTAACCGGCATTTCTCCCCATGGTCAGGGTGAGGAAACAACCTTCGCCCAAATTGTGGCCCACCGACTGGGGATTCCCGTCGAAGACATCGAAGTGTTACACGGCGACACGCAGCAAATCTCGATGGGCTGGGGCACTTACGGCTCGCGCAGCACCGCCGTTGGCGGCGGCGCGCTGGCCCAGGCCGCCGATCGCATTATCGCCAAAGCGAAGAAGGTCGCGGCTCACATGCTTGAGGTTCCGGAAGAATCGGTGCAATTTGACGCGGGCACGTTTCATCCCCAGGGCCAGGACGCCAGAACTATTTCGATCCAAGAGGCGACGCTACAGGCGCACTTGGCCTGGAACCTGCCGGAAGGGGTGGAGCCGGGCATGGAAGCCAGCGCATTCTACGACCCTACCAACTTTACCTATCCGTTTGGCACCCACGTGGCCGTCGTTTCCGTTGACGCCGACACCGGCGAGGTCCGGCTAATGCGCTACATTGCCGTGGATGATTGCGGCCCCGTCATCAATCCCATGATTGTCGAGGGCCAGGTGCGCGGCGGCATTGTACAAGGTGTCGGCCAGGCGCTATACGAAGGGGCGTTGTATGATAATGACGGCCAGTTACTGACCGGCTCATTTATGGATTACGCCATGCCCAAGGCCCGGTTTTTCCCGGGTTTTGAACTGGACCGTACGGTCACACCCTCGCCGCATAATCCTCTGGGCGTCAAGGGTGTGGGAGAGACCGGCACCATTGCCTCGACGCCGGCAGTCGTCAATGCGGTGATGGACGCATTGGCGCCCTTCGGGGTCGTTGATTTGCCGATGCCATTGACGCCGCCCAAGGTGTGGAACGCCATGCACTCGGGCAAGAAGGGAGGACGGTGATGATACCTGCACCTTTTCGATACCGCCGCGTCTCTACCGTGGATGAGGCGATAAAGGCGCTTGGACACGACACTGAAGCCAAATTGCTGTTGGGTGGTCACAGCTTATTGCCATTGATGAAGCTTCGACTCGCCAGGCCTAGCACACTCATCGATGTGGCGCATGTTTCCGAGCTTCGGACCGTCGACATCGAACAGGACAACCTGGCTATTGGTGCGGGCGTGCGTTATGCGGAGATACTGGGCGACACGCGTTTGACTGAGGTGATGCCGGTTCTCAGGCAGTCGGTCTCGGTTATCGCCGATCCCCAGGTGCGCCATCGCGGCACCATCGGCGGCAGCGCTGCCCACGCGGACCCTGCCGCCGATCTGCCTGCCGTATTCTTGGCGGCGGAGGCCCGGTTTCAAGTGCGCGGGCCAGCCGGTGCGCGGCAAGTGCCGGCGGACCAGTGGTTTGTGGCGCCGTTGGTTTCGGCGCTAGGGCCGGAGGACGTATTGATCTCCGTACACTTTTCCCGGCCGCTGCCTGCCCTGCAGGCGTACGTCAAATTCCCGCATCCAGCTTCTGGATATGCGCTGGCCGGTGTCGCTGCCCTCCTCGATTTGGCCGCCAATGGGCGCGTCGGCAAGGCCCGTATCGCCGTAACGGGGGCCGGGGTGATGCCTTTTCGAGCCGAAGCGGCCGAATCGGCGCTCGAAGGCCGACCGCTTGACCGGGACAGTATCGCGGCCGCGGCGCGTGCCGGGGCCGAGGCGGGTGAGTATGCCGACGACATGCACTATTCCGCCGACTACCGCAAGAATCTGGCGGAAGTGATGATTCGCCGCGCACTAGAAAAGGCACTCCAGGCATAGACTTGCACAGGCGGCGCCGGCTCGCGGGGTCGGCGTCGCTCCGTTTAGGGAGGCGTATTGGTGAAAAATCCCTTCGCCGCCGTGGATGAGCTTGCGGCTAAATTGGCATCCGAGGGATATCTGGCAGAACCCGGACTGGCGACTGCCGCCTTCTTGGCGCTGTCGCTACAACGCCCGTTAATGCTGGAGGGAGAGCCAGGCGTGGGCAAAACCGAATTAGCCAAGATGATGAGCCGGGCGCTCACGCGGCCTCTCATCCGCTTGCAGTGCTATTACGGGATTGATGTCCGGGCTGCGGTCTACGATTGGAATTATGCCCGGCAGATGCTGCATATCCGTCTGGCGGAAGAGTTTGAACGCGATCGAGTGACCCCCGACGCCTTGGAACGGGACATTTATGCCCGGGACTACTTGGTCCCGCGCCCGCTGTTGGCGGCACTTGAGACTCGGCCGGCCCCGGTGTTGCTAGTCGACGAGGTCGACCGCACCGATGAGGCGTTTGAGGCGCTTTTACTCGAGTTTCTGGGGGAGTTTCAAATTACCATTCCCGAAATTGGCACGGTCACAACCGATGAAGTGCCGCTGGTTATCTTGACCTCAAACCGGACCCGCGATATACACGATGCGCTTCGGAGGCGCTGTCTCTATTATTGGATTGACTATCCCGAGGCCGATCGCGAGTTGGAAATTTTGCGTCGGCGCTTTCCAACCTTGGGACAGGCGCTTTTGCAGGAGGTTGTCTCTTTTGTTGGAGGTCTTCGCCGCCAGCCTCTGGTCAAGCGCCCGGGCCTGGCGGAAAGTCTGGAGTGGGTTGAAGCGCTGGATTCGTTGGGTACGCGTCATTTGTCTAGCGAGGTGGTTGAACGCACTCTCGGCCTCTTGATTAAGTATTACGACGACATAGATCTTCTGCGCCGTCCGGCGACATCTGGAACCACAGCCCTGGAACAGGTGCTGAATGAGGCAAAAGGTTAGTCCCGTGAGTGAAAATCCTGTCGTGGCCAATCTGTGGAGTCTGATGCGGGGCCTAAGGCGCCTGAACTTTGATCTCGGTCTGGATGATCTCCAGACAGCAGTCATTGCCCTGGAAGCGGTCGGATCCACACGTGAAAGCACCGTGCGCGACGTCCTTCGGGCGGTGTGGTGCAATAAAGAGAGCGATTTCCACCTGTTTGACCTGGCGTTTTTGGAGTGGCTGATGCTTCTGCGCCACCCTGAGCCCGGCGTCGCCGTTCAAGAAACCTATTTGGCCAACATCGCTCGGCGGCGGCGCCAGCAAGGTGGCGTTTTTCATCCCACCTGGTATCAGCATCAGACAACATCCGCGGGAGATTCTGAGGCATCCATTACTGTGGCCCAGGGCGCGACGGAGCGCGAAATCTTCCAGAGCCGCCGTCTGGACCGACTTTCCGACCAGGAAATGCAGTATCTGCTGTGGCTGTACCGGCCGAAACGTCCGCTCACCCGCCCGTCCTATCTGCCTCGGGCCGCAGACCGTGGCCGCGAGTGGAGTCCGGGCGAGACGATGCGGCGAGGCCGGGAGGGGTCGGAGTGGGTGCGGCTGTACTATTACCGAACCCAAAGCCAGCCGATGGAACTGACCTTGCTGCTGGACATGAGCGGCTCAACGGTTGGCTACCACCGGGCGCTCTTGCAGTTTGCCCACGCCATGATGCGCCACGAGCGGGGACTCAAGGTGTATGCATTCAGCACGCGGATTGCCGTGCTGACCCGCGCACTCCGGCACTTTCACATCGACCGCGCTTTGGCTGAAGCGTCAGATCTGACGCCCTACCGCGGCGGTGGCACGCGCATCGCCCAGAGTCTTCAGGAACTGTGGGAGCGCGAACGCGGACGGGGTGTGTCCGTGCGCTCGACGTTAGTACTCATTTCCGATGGCCTCGAAGACGGCACGGGGGAGTCGGTCGATCGGTGGATGGAGCGCTGGGAGCGATATCTTAACGGTCGGGTGCACTGGTGGAATCCCTTTGCGGTGAGGGATCCACAGAATCTTCGCACTCCCTCCGCGGCCGCATTGGCTCGCCACACCCATTATCGGTGCGTGCCGAATTTTCAGGCACTGACTGAAGCCTGGAGCGCGCTGGATATGGCGCGCGCGTTATAATGGCAAAAGAAAGGCAGGGAAAGCCATGCAGTTGAATGGCCAGAAGTTAATTGAAGCCAGTCCTGAAGTTTGCTTTCGTTTATTCATCGATCCCGAGGTGTTGGTGCGGACCATGCCCGGTCTCAAGCACTTGGAGCCAGCGGGGCAAGGAACATATGCGGCTGAGATGGAGATGGGGGTGGCGGCCATCCGCGGCCACTATTCGGGCACGATGACCATCAAGGATGTGGTTGAGGACAAATCCTATCGGCTGGCTATGGACGGCCAAGGACCCGGAGGGTTTGTCAATGTCGACATCGCTGTGCATTTCGAACCGGACGAGAAGGGGTGCCAAGTGGTCTACGACGGTGAGGCCAAAGTCGGCGGCACGGTGGCCGGCGTCGGGCAGCGGATGCTCTCGGGTGTCGCGGGATTTATTATGAATCAGTTTTTCGGTAACGTGGCCAAGGAAGCCAGAAAAGTCAGAGAATAAAAAGGAGGACAGCCTGATGTCCCTGATCCGGGAGGCACGCGAGCTATTTGAAACCGCACGGGGATGGCATCGTGAGGGGCAGCCAGTGGCACTGTTGACGCTGGTAGGGGTCAAAGGCTCCGCCTATCGGCGGCCCGGCGCCAAGATGGTGATGGCGAAAAGTGGCCGTATGAAGGGAACGCTGAGCGGCGGGTGCCTCGAGGGAGACCTGTTCGGGCACGCCGAGCGCGTGATGGAGACCGGCATACCCTCGATCCAGCATTATGATCTCACCGAAGACGAAATGTGGGGGTTGGGCATCGGGTGCAAGGGTCAGATCGACATCTGGATTGAGCCGCTCAATCTGGAAGAACCATTTTGGCAGGACTATGCGTCCGCTTTGGCGGCCGAGCGACCGGTCCTGTGGGGCGGGCGCCTGCCCGAAGGCCTGCGCTATTTCGCGCTTGAGGGCGAGCCGCTTCGGGTTAAGGGGAGCAGTGAAGCACCGATTACTTGGGAAGAGGCCGAAACGCACGGCTCGACCGGCATGCGGGACGGTTATTGGTGGGATATCATGCGTCCCCCTGAACGCCTGATATTGGCCGGCGCGGGCCACGACGCCCGTCCGGTGGCGGCACTGGCGCAAAAGGCCGGTTTTGAAGTGGTCGTGCTAGACCCGCGCGAGCACGTGAACAATGAACGTCAGTTCCCCCGGACGGAACACTGGGTAAAGAGTGCCAGCGACGTCAATCCGGATGACGTAACGGGAAGCTTTTGGGTGATTATGAATCATCACCAGCGCCGCGACGAAGAAGCACTGAAGCTGGCGGCGGCCAGCCGGCCAAAGTTCCTCGGGGTTTTGGGACCGCGTGCGCGCACCCGGGAAATGATTGAGAACACGGGCATTCGGCCGGCCGAGCTTCCACTTCACAGCCCGGTGGGGCTGGACTTGGCGGCGGAAAGTCCCGATGAGGTGGCGGTTAGTATTGTCTCGGAACTGATGGCGGCACGCAGCCATTCTAGCGGAAGGTCCTTGGATGGACAAGACCGCATCCATCGATAGGCCGGTGCTGATTATTCTCGCCGCTGGCTTGGCGACGCGGATGCGGGGAGTGGACAAACCAACGCTGTTATGGACGGACGGGCGCACGCTCTTGGAGCATCAGACCAAGACCGTGGAGTCGCTCGGACTATTGACAGTGGCGGTTACGCGGCATGATACGGGTCCCGGCTTCAAAGTGGTTAACCCCCACCCCGAACTCGGCGTCGCGGAGTCATTAAAGTGCGGCCTGAGGGAAGTGCGGGGCCGCTATGGGCCCTGTTTGACAGGGGTGCTTTTGGCCGATCAGCCATTTGTCACCGAAAACGACATCGAGACGGTGTTGAGGCACTTTCTCCAGCGGCCACTCGGGGTGCATGCCCTCAGAGCCCGTTACAATGGTGTTCCCGGCCACCCGGTATTTTTTGACGCGGAGTGGGACCCGGTGGTCTGGGGGCTTTCGGGGGATGCCGGACTTGGGTCGGCATGGCGCATGCGCGCCGACGCGGCCTGGGTCGATATTGCCGTGCAGGGCCGGCCGGATCCGAGTTTCGACATCGACACAGACGAAGAATACCACAAAGCGCTTAGCTGGGCGCGCTAGGGGGAGACACGGTGGAATATCGGAACGAACCAGTGGTTTGGAGGCCAACGGAGGAGATCATCCGTCAGAGCCGCTTGGGGCAGTTTCTTCACGAACATGGGCTGGCGGATTTGGACGCGCTGAGAGCACGAGCCGGATCCGATCCGAGCTGGTTCTGGGATGCGGTCATACGCATGCTGGACTGGCCTTTTATTACACCGTATCATACCGTGCTGGACACCAGCCGGGGTCCGGAGTGGTCCCAATGGTTTGTCGGAGGCACCTCCAATTTGGCGCTGGCGGCGCTGGACCGCCATGTTGAGGACGGGCTGAGGGACCGCACCGCCTTGATTGAGGAAACCGAGTCCGGCAGGGTCTCGACCTGGACCTACGGTCAATTGAAAGCAGCAGCTGACCGGCTGGCCTACGGGTTCGAAAACATGGGCATCAGGATGGGTGATCGGATTGCCATTTACCTTCCCATGGGAGCGGAAGCGGTCATTGCCATGATGGCAGCCGCGAAAATCGCAGCCGTGGTGGTGCCGATATTTTCCGGGTACGGTGCACCGGCAATGGCCACTCGGCTTAACGACTGTGGGGCCAAGGCGGTCGTGACGGCAGACGCCTTTCATCGGCGGGGCCGGGTGGTGGCGATGAAGGTGGAGGCGGACAGTGCTGTGGCACAGGCGCCCAGCGTGACCGTGCAAGTCGTGGTGAGGCGGCTGGGAGTTGAGGTTCCCATGCAGAAAGGCCGCGATTGGTGGTGGGACGACGTACTGGCGGACTCTCCCGACTCTCCCTATCCCACCCGGATTGTGCCGGCGGAGACCCCGCTCATGGTAATTTATACGTCCGGCACTACCGGGAAGCCCAAAGGGGCGATGCACCCCCATCTGGGATTTCCGGTCAAGGCGGTGCAGGATCTTTGGCATGCGTTTGATTTACGCCAGGATGATGTCTTTTTCTGGTACACCGACATGGGTTGGATGATGGGCCCGTGGATGGTGTACGGCGGCCTGGTCACCGGGTGTACGCTGATGCTATACGACGGCACGCCCGATTATCCCGATGCGGCTCGGCTTTGGGACATCATTGATCGCCACCGGGTCAGCCTCTTTGGCATTTCACCCACGGCCATTCGAGGCCTGATGGCGCATGGCGACGAGCCCTTGAAAGATAAAAGCCTTCAGTCGTTACGGGTGTTGGGCTCGTCTGGCGAGCCGTGGAACCCCGATCCCTGGAATTGGTTCTTTGAACGGGTCGGCCATAAGCGCTGCCCCATTATTAACTACAGCGGTGGTACAGAGATTTCCGGGGGCATTTTAACCGCGTTCGCCACCGAGCCCCAAAAGCCCTGCGCGTTCAACGGACCGGTTCCCGGAATGGTGGCGGAAGTGGTTGACGAGGAAGGTCATCCCACCGAGAATCAGGTGGGGGAACTGGTGTTGAAAGCACCCTGGCCGGGAATGACACGGGGATTTTGGCAGAACTCCGACCGCTATCTTGATACGTACTGGCGACGGTGGCCGGGAACCTGGGTTCACGGAGATTTTGCTTATGTGGACCCCGACGGATTCTGGTATATCCTCGGACGCAGCGACGACACCATTAAGGTGGCGGGAAAGCGGCTGGGACCGGCTGAGGTGGAATCGATATTGGTATCGCACCCTGAGGTGGTGGAAGCGGCCGCTATCGGCGTTCCGGACGACGTCAAGGGCGAGAGGCTGATCTGCTTTGTGGTGACGAAGGGCGGCAATGATTTGGGTGTCGAGCTAAGAGAATATGTGGCCCAACATATGGGCCGGGCCCTCAGGCCCGCGGCCGTTCATGTCGTCGACGAATTGCCGAAAACGCGAAACGGCAAGGTCGTGCGCCGTGCCATCAAAGCCAGCTATCTAGGCATCGCTACCGGGGACCTGTCTTCGGTGGAAAATGTGGGGGCGCTCGAGAGAGTCCGCCAGGCCAACAAAACCTGAGCCCGCTGCAAGCGGTGGTCATGGAGGTATCAGCATGTTACGAACTAAACGGGGTTTTAAGTATTTTGCTATCGGGGACGGTGCGGAGGCGGTCATCTGCCATCCCAGCTTGGGACTCGGCCGATTTTTGTTTTATCGTGCCGTGCCGCCGCTTTCACGGCGCTATGAAGTCGTGACCTATGACCCGCGCGGCGTGGGCGAAAACCAGGCCCTGGAGCCCGATCTGGAAGCCTGGGTCGACGATGTCGGCGATCTCATGGTGCAATTGGGGAAGCCGTGCCATTTGATTGGAGTCTCACTGGGCACCTGGGTGATGGCTAGGGCCGCGGCGCGCTGGCCCGAACGCACCGGGCGGGTCATCTTGATGAGCACGACCCTGGGATTTCCCGATGGTGGGGAGTCGGTGCAGGCGCGGCGGCACGAGTTCGAATCGGTGACCATGAGTGAATTTGCCCGGCAGTATGCCGACAGCACTCTCACGTCTTTTTGCGAGCCTGAAGTCAAGGAACAGCTCATCGCTGATCTAAAAACTTGCGATGTGGCTCAGTATCTCAAGGCCATGGAGGCCATATATTTAGTGGACAACGTTGCCGCGTTTCAAGGCATTCAGGCCGAGACACTGGTGGTGGCCGGAGCCCAGGACCGGCGCACACCGCCGGCGATGGCTGATCGCGTCGGCGAATTGATTCAAAAGAGCCTGGTGAAAGTGTTGCCGGACGCGGGCCACCTGGCGTTGTTGGATCAGCCCGAACGGGTGCAGCAACTGTTCCTTGAATTCTTATCCACCGGGTCGATT
Source organism: Bacillota bacterium (assembly GCA_021820965.1). Lineage (GTDB taxonomy): Bacteria > Bacillota > Sulfobacillia > Sulfobacillales > Sulfobacillaceae > Sulfobacillus_B. The sequence continues at coordinate 121,037 of JAKACZ010000006.1, forward strand.
GACGACTAGCCGGTGCCTGCCCCGTCGGGTGGTGCGGCCGGGGCTGGCGAAGGAGGGAGAGAGGCGGCCGGGCCTGCTCGCTAAATTGTCTACCGCCGTCAAATCATGGAGGACCGCAGACGCTATCTTTGGCTGAAGTTATTGACAATACTCGGTCCGACGTTGTTTGTGGCCGGCGCTGAATCGTTCCGGTTGGCTTACCTCCGACATCATTTCTCGCCGCCGGTTGTGAGTGCCATCGCCGTTGCTACCACGCTGGTCGCGGCGGTCGTATTTTCGTGGTACGTATTCCGAGCCGTGGAGCGCGTGGAGACCGAACGCCGGGAATATAAGGAAGCGCTGTTGTCATTGAAGGAGCGGGAACGCATCGCGCGGGAGATGCATGATGGCGTAGCCCAGAATTTAGCGGTGTTAAAGCTTGAGACGTATAAACTGAAGGGTATGGCCGAGACCGGCGATGTTCCGCTTGCGGGCGAGTTGGACGTGATTGACAAGCTCATCAATCAAACCTATCTGGAAGTGCGACAAACACTCTACGATTTACGGGTCAGCCAGCGATTGGAAGAAGGGTTTTGGCCCACCGTCGAGCAGCAGGTGTCGGAGTTTCAGCGGCAAACTGGCGTTGCGGTGGGACTCACTTTACCCGATCCGCCGGAAGAACCCTGGAGTCAACTTGCGTCCGTTCAAATTTTGCGGATAATACAAGAAGCACTGACCAATGTTCGTAAGCATTCGGCGGCACGGCGGGTTGACATCGCTTGCGCGCGGCGGGGACACTTGATGGAACTGACGATTCGTGATGACGGCTGCGGTTTTTCGACGTCCCCCGATGGAACCCCGAGCGGCCATTATGGGCTGCAAGTGATGCTGGAAAGAGCCGAAACCATCGGCGGCCGACTGCGAGTCGAAAGCGAACCCGGCGAAGGCACCACCGTAGTCCTGTCAATTCCCGTTGAGGGGAGGTAAGACGATGGAGAAAGCGCGCTTAATGGTGGTGGACGACCACGCGTTGTTTCGATCGGCGCTAGCCTCGCTGTTGTCGCGCCAGCCAGACATGGAAATTGTGGCCGAAGCGGACAGCGGTGGCGATGCGCTCAAAATTGCTGAAGAGCACATGCCGGACTTAATTTTAATGGACATTAACATGACTGGTGGAGATGGGCTAGAGGCTACGCGTGCCATTAAAAGCCACCTGCCCTATGCAAAGATTTGCATGTTGACCGCTAGCGATGACGACGATTTGTTATTTGAGGCGGTGCGCGCCGGGGCGCAAGGCTATTTGCTGAAACACATGGATCCGGGAGCTTTTGTGGACGAGGTTCGACGCCAAATTCAGGGAGATCCGGTCATTTCCGAGGAGATTGCCGCGAAAATCGTGAAAGCGGCGGCGGCCCGAGCCAAGTCGTCGGAAAGCCAGGGCGGAGATACGGAATTTACCGGCCGAGAGATGGAGGTCCTCAAACTGGTGGGCCAAGGATTGACCAACCGGGAAATCGCCCAACAGTTGGACATTGCCGAGAATACGGTGAAAAATCATCTCCGCAACATTTTGCAGAAACTGCATTTCGAAAACCGGGTGCAGGCGGCTGCTTACGCCATTCGTCATGGACTGGTGGAAGAGTAGCGGGAGGAGGTACCGACGGTGGATGATCGCGAAATGAGCATCACCGAACACCTCACCGAACTGAGGCGACGTATTACCATCGTTATCGTGACGGTGGGCGTGCTCTTTTTAGGCGGATTCTTTGTGTCTCGACCGATATTGCATTGGCTGGTCGCCAGGGCCCACGTCAAGCATATTATTGTCATTGGCGTACCCGAAGCCTTCTTTGCCCTCATCAAGGTGGACTTGATGCTGTCGCTGGTGGTCGCCTCCCCGGTGGTTTTGTACCAGGTGGCCGCCTTTGTACTGCCGGGATTGACGGACAGGGAACGACGCGTGGTGGGCGCGGTTGTGGGACCCGGATTGATTTTGTTTTTGGCGGGTATGGCGGGCGGTTTTTTTATCTTTGTCCCCTTGGTGCTGCATGTGATGCTAACTTTTGTGGGACAAGGGGTTGCGGAATACTGGAGTCTATCCAATTACCTCAATTTTATCACCTATCTCACCGTGCCGTTCGGATTTTTGGCCGAACTTCCGCTGCTGTCTGGGATTTTGGCTCATTTAGGGATTATCGAGCCCTCTATGTTTCGCCGCTACCGCCGCTACGCTGTGGTCATGGCGTTTTTGATTGCGGCCATCGTAGCACCGCCGGACGCTCTGTCCATGCTGATTATCGGATCGGCCATTTATTTAGTATATGAAGTCAGCCATGGCGTTGCCCGCGTTGTCTATCGAAAGCGGCAGCGGCCGGCCAGATCCTCGGTTCCCGAACCTTGGGGAGGGAATAACGGATGACTCTGGCTGAGGCCAAAGTGGGAGAACGGGTGCGGGTGGATGGGTTACGCGGCGCCAGCCAGGCAGACGAGGCGATTCGTCTCGGCATTGCGCCGGGTAGCGAATTCACCGTGCTCTCTAAGGTGAATCAAGGTCCGGTAGTGGTGCAAGGCAGGGTCAGCCAAATTGCCATAGGCCACCAGCTGGCCCGTCGTATCGCCGTCAGCCGACTGGCCTAACAATTCTTTCCGTCCAATCCGAATACTTGCACTTGGCAAGGAATTTCCCGGCGTATACACTGAAGGTGACACGGACGGAAGGAGGACCCGGTGTGGGCATCAACCATGTGCTATTTATTGTTGTCTTTATTTTTGCCCTATTGTGGTTCGGATTATTAGTCGAGGAAAAGTGGAGTTTCGTGCAGTTGGGCCAGCCCGCCGATCGTAGCCGCAATCCCGGCGCCCGGCTAATGAGTGTGGCCACCTACGTATTTGGTCAAAAGCGGTTGTTTAAAGACAAATATTCCGGCCCCATGCATTTCGCCATTTTTTGGGGATTCCTGGTGCTGACAGTCGGTTCGATGATTTTCTTGATTCGCGGCCTTCTCCCAGCGGTGGGTGCCCCCCAAGGAACCCCCGCAGTCATGCTTAACGTGGCCACCGACATTATGGCGGTAGCGGTCATGATCGCGCTCTTCATGGCCTTCTATAAGCGCTATGTGATGCGGGCCAAGCGCCTGGAGCGAAACTTCGACGCGCTTGCCGTATTGATTTTGATCGCGATTGTGGTGTTAGCTGATTTGTCCATTGAATCCTTTGGCATTGCGCTGGCCCCGCATGCGGCCTGGGCGCCTTTGGGCTCGGTTTTGGGCCATTGGCTCCGTGGGTATGGATCGGTGGTGGACCAGCGCGGCCTTTTGGTCTCCGACTGGGTGAAGCTTTTGTCGCTGATGGGATTTTTGGTGTATCTCCCGTATTCGAAGCACTTTCACCTGTTTGTCGCACCGCTTAACATTTATCACCGCAATCTAGAGCCGCTTGGACGCCTCCCCGGTTTGGATCTGGAGGATGAAACCGCCGAGTCGTTTGGCGTAGGCCAGGTGACTGACATGACCTGGGCCGACCTGATGGACGCATACGCCTGCGTACAGTGCGGGCGCTGCACTGAGCAATGCCCGGCCAACTATACCCAAAAACACCTGTCGCCTAAGCAAATTATGGTGGATCTTCGGCACCAGCTGGAGGCGGTAGGCCCGATTTTGAAGAAACCGGAAGCCAGGCGGACCCCTGACGAGCAGGCGCTGCTGGAACTTCCCCTGGCCGGCGGCGTGATTCCGGCTGAAGACCTTTGGGCCTGTACGACTTGCGGGGCGTGTGTGGAAGCCTGCCCGGTGTTTGACGAGCATGTGGTTAAAATTGTCGGCATGCGACGGCACCTAGTGCTGACGCAGGGAGAAATGCCCGACGAAGCGCAACTGTTCTTTAAGAACGTGGAGAATGCCGGCAACCCCTGGGGACTGGGGTTGGATAAGCGGCAGCAATTCGCCCAGGCGATGGGGATTAAAGACTTGTCGCGGGGCGACACCGCCGAGGTGCTGTATTGGATGGGCTGTGCCGCCACTTACGACGACCGCGCTCGCAGGGTCGCCGAAGCTACGGTGCAGTTGATGAAGCAGGCCGGCATTGACGTCGGTGTACTGGGTGAGCGGGAGACCTGCAATGGCGAGGCGGCCCGGCGCATGGGCAACGAGTACCTATTCCAGATGATGGCGCAGCAAAATATCGAAACCCTAAACGACCTGGGTGTCAAGACTATCGTGACCACCTGTCCGCACTGCTTCAATACCCTAAAGAACGAGTATCCTGCGTTTGGCGGGGAGTACGAGGTCATTCACCACAGCGAATTTCTATCGCAGCTGGTGAGTGAGGGACGGCTGACGCCGCAGGGCGGCGAGGCGGTGAGCGTCACCTATCACGACTCCTGTTATTTAGGCCGTTACAACAATATTTTCGACCAGCCCCGCGACGTCCTGAAATCGGTGCCCGGTATTACGCTGCGCGAAATGGAGAAGAGTCGCGAGAAGAGCTTTTGTTGTGGTGCTGGAGGCGGCCGGATGTGGATGGAGGAAAAGGCGGGCACCAAGATTAATCAGGCACGCACTGAGCAGGCACTGGCCACCGGGGCCGAAACGATTGCCACAGCCTGTCCGTTCTGTTTGACCATGATGCGTGATGGGGTGCAGGCCTTGGGCGCCGAAGATAACGTGCGGGTCAAGGACTTTTCCGAAATCCTGGCGGAAAATATGCTTCCCCTGGTCGACTAAGGGAGTGGCGCGGACGGTTTCCGTCAGCATAAGTTCTACGCATCGATCATGTTGATGACGCGCCGGGCAGACGCGAAACGGCAAGCATCCAACAACGACTAATGGCTCGACGGACCGTCAGCGCCGATAGGGTGTGCCAGGGCGGCTGGCCGCTCGGGGGCTGCGTGCCGCGGATCCTCGCGAAGGCATTCAGAAGTAGGTGTCGCTCTTTGTGACCGGATGGGCAACAATGCGACTGGTTAAACACCCGCCGCCAAAACATGAGACGGTTGTGCCAAAATCTCGGGGACCATTCATCCGAAGCTCGGTCACGATCTGCCGCGGAATTCGGGTCATTAAGATAGGGACGGTCTGGTTGAGGGCAAAAAGCAAGACCATAACCAACTCAGCCAATCGCGTTTGACCAAAGCCAACTACGCAGCTATACCGTTGTATCACTCGGACCACCGCTCTTTAAATATAATGAGTCTGAGGGGAGGGATTGTCGGCATATCCACTATTAGTCGGTTCTTTGGTAGAGTGATTTCGATGTTTTGGCAGGATCACATGCCATCATATTTTATGCAACCTATGGAGAAGACGAGGCCTTGATTGACATTGAGCACGCCGTCGTCTTGCGCGGCCGACCCCGTCGGCGCGGCTTAAGTTAGTGCTGGCATGGGCAGAAGTCCACCGTGATGAGCTACTTGAGAACTGGTACCGAAGCAATCAAGACCTGGCCCCCGTTGAGCCGTTGCATTGAGGAATAACGGCCGGCGGTGAACGTCTATGCTACCCCGTGTGGTGCAAGTGTATGGCACGAAAAACCATGATCTCATCATTCAGTTCGACGATGGAAAAATCGTGCGATGGAATACCACGGCGTTGCGACAGCAGGGTGGCGTCTTTGAGCGCCGGCCCGATCCCGCTGTGTGTAATCAACAGTTAACGGTGATAAACGGCACGGTCGCATGGTCAGCGGATTTTAATCCCGGAACCTGCCTTGACCTGGACCCATGGGTGCTGTATTCGACGGGCGAGGATCTAATCAAGAGTCTGTGAGCGCTCTGCACTCATTTCCTTGTTTTGTGCGTTGTGCCGTTGTCGCGTAGGCTGCGTCCGAGGCTCGAGGATTTGGGCGCTGAACGCATCTGGACTGAGAATCGTGACGTAACGGGAAAACACCGCGACATCAGCGTACGGGTCAATGAGTCTTCCGCTGTTGCCGCCAGTTTTCGCCGGAGCCCACCACCCCTATTTTAGCCCGGAGTTCAGGGTAGGTATCTACGGTATCTACTGCTCCAATTTACCAGATTCATGGGGTGCCCCCCTTACTCGAGAGCATCGGGCTCTTGGGCGGAATTCCACGGTTAGGTTAACGCAATGCGCTGTACGATTCCGGCTTGTGCAATTCAGCAATTCAGCGTGCGAAAGCACGCTACGGTATGAGGCTCTTTCTCAAATCGTCGAATGGCTATCCCGTCAGATCGCCCACGGTGAGCACAGGTCGATGCGGCTATTGATACCTTCCAACAGCCCATCGAATGTTCAGCATCAATCCGACAATTTGAGAAAGAGCCTGCTTCGTTGGGAACATCTGACGAACGGAGTGTGGATCGGATGGGCGCATGATATACCGTAATTCCAGCCCATAGAACTAAACATAACATTTAGAGGAATTCGCTCTAGTGGCAAGAGTCTCCAGAGTCGTTACGCTCTATTTTAGTGCACAACCCCAGACATGTGTTCGGTTAACGGGTGTCAAACTGACGATAAGCGGCCGAATTGCCTATTCCGACGAAGTTGACCACGCATTCCAGTAATGTCTGTCCACTCAGTCCGAAAAGTCTTGACCAGGTGTTCCAATAAGTCCTGTCCACTTACGCGGTCATTGTCGGTTCTGTTGTACCCGAAGTCGACGGGTTTGGCAAGACCTTCCGCATGGATTCGCCTTGCATGGCGACCTGATACGCCTGATGGACTACCCGGTCCAAGACCGCTTCGGCGACGGTCGGGTCGGGAAACCATTCATGCCAGCGTTCTTGGGGAATTTGACTGGCAATCAGGGTGGCCTTGGTCTGGTACCGATCGTCGAGAATTTCCAGAGGTCCCGACTTTCATCCAGGGACAACGGACGGACTGCCCAATCGTCGAGAATCAGGAGATCATAACGGAGGAGCTGGGCCAGCCAGCGGAACCACTGACCCTCCTGGCGCGCCACGAGTCCATCGGCTAAGAGCCGGGGAACCCGATAGTACCGGACCCGGTGATGGCGTCGACAGGCGGCATGGCCCAACGCACAGGCCAGGTAGGATTTTCCGACCCCGGTGGGGCCAGTAATTAAAACGGTCTGATGGTGGGCGACCCATAGGGCTTGGGTCAATTGGCGCACCACGGTGGTATTCCACTGACGGGGCACCGAATAATCGATGCCTTCCGGCGTGGCGGGCAATCGGAGATGGGCTTCTTGCAGCCGGCGGGTAAACCGCCGGTTGTCGCGGGCGAGCCATTCGGCATCGACCAACAAGGCGAGCCGCTCATCAAAGCTGAGCGGGGCCAACCCGGGGTCCTGTTGTTGGCGGAGCCATTCGGCGGCCATCGCGGTGAAGCCGAGGGTGTGCAAGCGATCGAGCGTGGGGCTATTCATGGGCTGATCCCTCCCGGGTGGCGTGCTGCCAGGCCTGGCGATCGGCGCGTGTCGTCAGCGTGCCCGTGCCGCCCGCCTCGGCCGCGAGGCCGGGTTCCTGGGCCAGGGTGGCGTCCCGGACAAAGGCGGCCGTCCGCGCCAATAGACAGCGGATCACCGCCCCTTCATTCAGGCCGGTGACCAAGGTGAGATATTCCAGGTCGGCCTGGTCTTCCGGTCGTAGACGAATCGTTTTCGGATACATCTGGGATTCCTCCTCGCATGGATGGGATGGTGGTGTTCAGGGAACCCGGGGTGGCGCCCGCGGGCGATGGGGTTGCCGTATGACGATGGCCTCCTCGCATTCAATTGCGTCATGATTTGTCATACATCCGGCGTCGTCTCCGGGGTCCCCTGAAAATAGTCCGGACCCCGAAGATTCGCATGGGATTCAGGGTGAGGACGGTCTCCCGACGCGGTCGGACCCGTCGCGCAAAAGGCCTTGACGGCGCGATACGAGAGGGCGCCGGTCTCGACGGCGCGCGTGGCCGCCGTTTGCCAGGTCTCGGGGGGCACCGTCTGAGCCAGTTGCAAGATCCCTTGGCAGCGGCGAAAGACCTGTTCGGGGATGACGGCCCGCGCCAGGATCGTGCTGATGAGACGGGCCGTTTCCGGCCCGATGTCGGCCGCCCGGCGTTGGAAATAGGCGGCATTCCAATCCAGGGTCATCGCGCGATGGGCCGGCGGCATGTGCTCCCGGATCGTATGAAACACGTCCCGGGTGAGCCGGGGATGGGACGCCACTCGCACATGGTCATGGAAACACTCCACCAGGCTCGCCGTCACCCGCACGTCGACGCGGGCGCCCACGAGCCGATACGGCACGCTATAATAGCGATGATCGATCTCAATGTGGTAGTCGCGATGCACGGTCGCGAACCGCCATTCCGCCTCCTCGTAGGCCACCCGGGGTAAGGGGCGCAGGATCGGGCGTTCCTCCTGCCAGAGCGAGGCCCGGGATCCCGGGAGCTTTTGAAAGGGGCGGGCGTTTAACCGCTGGAGTAAGGCGCTCACCGCCGTGTGGGCCGCCTCCCAATTGGTGAAGTATTCATGGCGGAGATGGCCGAGAATCCACCGCTCCACGAGCAACACCCCCGCCTCGGCGGGTCAACCGGGTTTGCGACCTAACGAAAACGCTAGTCGGCATAAGGCAATTACGGTCACTTCAAGATAGCGAGAAGGATTTCACCCGACCTAAACGTGACAGGTCGGGCGGATCGTAATTGCTAAGCCCGACGTAGAGAATGTCATGGGTCTCTTGGTCGATGGTGAACGACAGCACGATCCCTGTGGGCTTCGGCGGTCCATAGGGTCCCCGATTCGATGCGAAGTGTCCATACAGAACGACCAGCCAGACCGGAGTCTCAGGTTGGTTTACAATGGCGCGCGCCGCTATGTTTGCAGCTGCACCCTGCGTCGTGCTCACGGCCAGCGCGCGATTTGGTGTCGGGTCTCCACGAGATCGCGCCAACCGTGCCGCCAGCTCGACCACGTAGGCTGGCAGCGTCCCCTCCGTCATTACCAGACCTCGCCCCGAATTGCACGGGTGGCCACCTCTGCCTTGACCCAACTTGGGGAGACCATTATTTACATCCCTCTCCTCTACCAAACGCGGACTTCCGCCATGCTTCATCCCATGTTCTTCCACTAATTGCAACACGCTTCGGAGCACTCGCCCCCGGACGCTAGCGTAGTTTCCACTCTCGTGCGAGCAGCGAGTAGCACCGTTGGCCTTGGACTTCGGTAGGAAACCAATAATGCTCACGCATCACCCCGTCCAAATGGAACCCCAGCCCTTCTAATAAGCGAATCGAAGGGGACGTTCCCGGAGGCCGTCGTCGCGTACAGCTTGTGCAGTGGCCACACGCTATCGGCAAACATCTTGTCAAGAAACGTTGGACCATCGCGCGGCCGTACCCCTGTTGGCGATGCATCGGGGGAAGGTAGTAGCCGAACTCCGCGCTACGATTTCGCGGATTATGGTCGAAGGCGGTCACGCGACCCAAGGGTACCTTCATCGTGGTATCCCGCGGACAACGCGGGAATCGGCCGACGAGTGTACTGCTCCCGATGGGTCTCTTCTTGATCCCAGTGACACAAGATGCGGTGGATGTCCACATCCGCCGCCATAACCTCCATCACGTCAAGACTCATGGCCTGCCCCCCGGTCGCAGGGCATTCCCACGCCGATATACTGCGGGCGGGGCGGCAAATCAATGCTGTCAGGTTAAGGAAATCGAGACATAATTATCCGAAGATCATACGCATTGACCGCTAGCCTAAGACAGTATTCGTGAATTAGCAACATCCCATCCGAATGGATGGGATTCTCTCTGAGCCCCCCTGAGCCCCGATGCCCTCAGGAATCACCGGCCCACGCTGGCTGGGAGCCTACGTCGGTACCAAAAAAGGGCTGGACGCCGGAGTTTCTCTTTGATATGGTGGGCGGGGAGGGATGATGATGGAAAAAAAACGTCATGGCTAGGTGCCTGGGTGGGAAAGTACCTTCACAGCGAGGAATTTCGCGATCAAGCGCGCCAGCGACTACAAGCCTTTACCCGTCAACGGAAAGTGGGCTTTGTCGGCGTGGTGTCGATTATTCTCAACATGGTCCGCAAAACCACCCAAGTGGAATTGAACGAGTATTTGGAGCGGATCCATCCGAACGGTGAGACGATGATGTACACAAAACAATCCTTCGCGGAAGCGCGTCAGAATCTGCGACCGGAGGCGTTTACGCTCCTCAATCAGGAATTTGTTCAGGGCTATTATATGATTGGCGACTATGCACTGTACCGCGGATTTCGCTTACTCGCGGTGGATGGTAGCGTCATAGAACTGCCCAACACGCCAGCGTTGCGGGAGAAGTATGGAGCATCAGAAAACCAAGCCGAACACGGCACGCTGGCGCGTGCCCGCTCGTCGGCCCTGTATGATATCCTCAACGGACTGGTCATCCACACCATCCTCGGCCGGTATGATCGCGCCGAGCGGGATATGGCCAAAGAGCATTTGATCGCGCTCCTCGAACTGACGTCACCGGACATCCCCAATTTGGTGCTCTTTGATCGCGGCTATCCGTCCGCGGACCTCATTCTGTGGCTGAAAGCCCATCACCTCCGCTTTGTGATGCGCGTCGCGAAGGGGTTTTATACTGAGATTGATGCCGTGACCGAGCCCGATGCCGTTGTCACCATTCCGATCACCAAGGACCGCGCGCGTCATCTGAAGGAGCAAGGAACGCCCGTGTCGGCACGGAGATCACGCTCCGGGTTCTGACGATGACTCTGCCAACAGGGGAAGTCGAAACGCTCATCACCGACTTGACACCGGCGGAGCTCCCGTATGCGGAGGCGCCCTCCCTGTATTTTCGGCGCTGGGGCCTCGAAACGCACTATGATGACCTGAAGAACAAGTTTAAGTCGAAAACTTCTCGGGTCATACCCCCGTGGTGGTGGAACAGGATTTTTACGCGACGACCTTTCTGAGCAATATGGCCACCGTGGTCGAAGAAGACGCGCAAGCCGAAGCGGACGAACGCCTCCGCCAATCCTCACATCCCTACAAATACACGGAATATCGCATTAATCGGAACATTTTGGCGGGCACGATCAAAACCCGACTCATTAAAGCCGTATTGGAACCCGATCCCGACAAACGGGAGACGGCCTTTCAACGTGTAATCCACCAGGTTCAGCGGGCCTTAATCCCGGTTCGACGGGGCCGTACGGCCCCGCGTCACAAGGGCAAGAAAGCCAATAAATACTCGCAAAACCGACGCCGATGCTTATGACAACCTTAACCTGACAGCATTGGGCGGCAAATCCTCCCGCAGTGCCAGGGGCTCTCCGCCGGGACACATAAAATGTCCCGCCACGCACGGTCCGGGCAACTGCCCAACGACTACTTGGGAACCGCGGGCTGGGGGACACTCGCCCCCGTAAGTCCCCCCAGGCGCTAGTGCGGCTTAGCGAAAGCCGGTATAGGCTCGCTCACGGACCGCCACTGCTACGTTACAAACGCCGGTAGATGTCTGCACGATTTCCGATGGCGATAATCAGGATGAGCAACTCCTCCTGCTCAATGGAAAACACCACGCGGAAATCACCGACACGCAATCGCAGGAGCGCGTCGGTACCCGCCAAACGCTTGACCATTGGCGAGAGGATCCTTCGCCAACTCCAACAAAGCCGTCCGTATCCTGTTCCGCACGTCCGGAGATTGTTTGTCAAGAAACTTGTGAGCCTGGCAACCGAATCGCAGCGTAAACATCACCGCTCGGGAAACACGTCGTCGAAAGGGTCTTGCCGCACCGCATCTCACGAAGATCCGTCGGTACTCGGCCAGCTCTTCCGCGCCAACGGGTTCATCATCTTCATCAATCAGTGTGTTGATGAGGTCGGCCAGGGCCGACAACTTATCAGCCGGCAGATCGTCAACCACCCGATGCAATTGTTCCCGAGACAGAGCCACGTGCATCACCTCTGCCCATATTTTATCACGCCATTGTGCTCCCGCCCGCGACCAACGCGGACGTTAGACGAATTTTCTGCAAAATAACCAACCGGCCCGTTAGTGCACCTAGGCCTACCCCGATTTAGTATACCTTAGTGCTTTGTTTGAAGTACCTCCGCAAGAGTCGCTCTCCCAAGTCAAGAACGTTATAGGCGTCTTCCCGTCGGAACCCTGCAATTCCTCTCCCTGTGGGGCTTTCGAGAGAAAAACCGCATGGGTCAATAGCTAGCTCCCCGGGTAGGGATATCGTGTAACTGGCAGGTACGCAGGGCGTTCTCGAGCGGGGCCAGTTTTTCCGAAAGACAGTGTAACCCCTAACGAGTGCGACGCAGTCTCCAAGCCAGACACTGTCGGTCTATATATAAGTTTCTCTTACTTTCTTAGCGGAAATCGGCGGCCCCCGCGTTCGGGAAGCCAACGCACCGTTTCGGAGGGAGGGATTAAGCGTGCCGGTGCCTCGCTGTGAATGGGAAAGACGATGTCGGGATGCGCCAACCCCACCAACCGATGGATAGCTCTTGGGCTGGCGTGGCCACTGGTGCCAATCGGATGAAATGGCGTATCAGTGTAGCGGAGCCAAGCGAGCAGCACCTGCCAGTCGGGATCATCAGGTCCGAACGGTTCGCCATTGGCATAAACAAACACGGATGCGGGTCCGACGGGGAGATCCAGCAAATCGGGAATGGAGCGCATGGTTAACTGCACCACATAGCGATGGGGCTCGCGGTGAATGGCCGCCAGCTGCGATGAGTCGAATGCTGTCGCTGAAACTCCGAGAAGTTGCAGAAACTGCGCCTGCGCACGAGGCCAGAGAATGGTGCGCCCGTGAGTGTGGCAGATCATAAGAAACGCTGCGACACGTTCCAAATTTGTGGGATTGAGGGCCAAGAGTACGAGCCCCGGGGTCGATCCGACAATGTCGGAAAAGCACTCGTCCACCTCGCGTTCGCTGGGTTCGCGAGTTTGAAACCCGAAGGAGAGGGTGGTACCCTCAATCACCAGCGCGCGGCATCCCCGCGCCGCCTCGGCAAAGGCAAGACTCCACTCGGGATGGCGACCGTGCAGGCGAATGTCGCCGGTGTAGGCCACCGGTCCGTCGTCCGTCTCTACCACATACCCCGACGCTCCGGGGATATCGTGGTCGACGGGCAAGCGCGTGACTCGAAACGGGCCGAATGTCACCGACGCGCCGTTCCCGACGGTCTTTAGCGCGGGCCGCCCGCCCTCACATCCCATCCCTGAATCCTCGAGGGCCGTCACAATGCGCTGGGTTTCGGGAGACCCGTAGATGGGAATTTCCCCATCCACCCAGCCGATGAGACCCATATGATCAGGATGGGCATGGGTGATGAAAAGCGCGGTACGCTCATCGCTGCCCCCCGCCAAATCCAGCCTGGCCACAGCTTCGGGCCGGTACAGATGGGGCAGCCAAGGCGCCCCGCCGGTCCTCAGCCGGTCGCGCAGCACGTGATCCGCCCGGGGCGCCACCCGGCCTCGGAACAGATCGGGTTTAGGGCTGAAATCCAGGCCCATGTCCAGCAGAACTCGCCAGCTGTCCTGCTCAATCAACACCTTGCTGGAGCCAATCACGCCCACACCGCCCCAAAAACTAATGTCGGCCATTCATAGCCGTCCTTTCACGTGTCAAGACTAATCTGCAAGATAAGGGATGACTGCGTCAAATTTCGTTCCGCGAAAGGTACTGGCCCCGGGAAAGTATTGCCGGGGGCTGATGTGAACGGTGATCCAACCCGCCTGCATAGCTGGCGCGATATCGTTGGTGTAGTGGTCCCCCACGCTAGGGTGCGATCCCGGTCCAGCGGACCCCTCCACGATGCGTTCGCCGCGCGCATAAGTCCTGACGGTTTTCCCGCGGCAGCTTTCCCAAGCGATTTTTCTTACGAAATCGGGATTACGGGAGGCCTGCATTGAGAATCAAGGCAGAGAGGCCGAGAGGCAGTGCGCCTGGGCCTCTCTTACTGCTACTAGCCCTGTGGTGAGGCGTAGGTCTCTTCAGCCTGGTGATAGGCTTCGCGCATGGCCTGTACCGGGGTGATTTTCTTGTCCAGCACCGCGGTAATGTCGTTAATCAGGTATTGGTTGGAAAATTGATTCCACCAGCCTACCTTAGGAGACATTACGGCGATTCCCAGTTGCGAGAGCGCTACCTGCTGAGCCGGGTGGGTCGCCAGGAACTTCTTGGCCGACGGAACCTTGGCCACGTCGTCGCGCACCGGTAAATACCCTTGGCTATCCTGCATCCAGATGGTTTGCCCCACCCGCGAGGTCAGGAATTTGACAAACTCCTCAGCGGCCTTCTTCTGGGCCGGGCTGGCTTTGCTGAAGATGCCCAGGTACCCCCCGAAGGCGGCTGTGCCCTGCTTCACGTCGCCGGGCATGGGGGCGATCCCAATCGGGAACTTGTGTCCCACCGCCTGCGCCAGATATGGGTAGAAGGCCGAAGTGCCTTCCAGAATGGAGCTTGTTCCATTGGCAAAGTCGGTCTGCGAGCCGTAGCCCTGCGTCAAAATGGCAGACCCATTCTTCACCATGTTGGACCAGAGCGTCAGCGCCTTTACGCCGGCTCCCTTGGCACCGAACACGGAGGGGTTAGGCTTGCCGCTCGGGAGTATGAATCCGCCACCGGCCTCAACTACGAAGGCGCGGAAGGGATAGCTATGCACGAGTGTAATGGCAAAGGCATGCCGCCCATGGGTGGAGAGCTTCTTGGCGTCTCGTGCGAACTCGGCCCAGGTCTTGGGCGGCGCCTTAATGCCAGCCTGCCGAAACTGGATCTTATTGTAGTACATGACACTGGCGCTGACATTGAAAGGCATGGCGTACTGTCCGCCGTTGAACTGGCCCGCGGAAAGCAGCGTCTTGAAGTACGGCTGGGTGGAGAATCCGGCTTTGCTGTGGATGAATGGGTTCAGGTTGACGAGACTGCCGGTCTTGACAAATCCCGCAGCCCAGTTAGGGTTCATCTGCGAGATGGTAGGCGGAGTGCCACTCACAATGGCGGCAAGCAGTTTTGGCTCCAATGCTGCGTCATTGGGCACTACCACATCCTCGATGTGGATATTGGGGTGAGTCTTCCCAAACGTCGCCATAATTCGGTTTAACGCCACCTCGTACGGTCCGGTCATCTCGTTCCAGAAGGTGATCGTTACCTTCTGCCTTTGGGCGGCCGGGCGATGAGCGGCTGTAGCGATGCTGGATAGGGCCAGGGCTAGCATTACCGAGCTTGCACCGACCGACATCAACTTCGTCGTTTTCGTCATGGGAGAATCCTCCTTTGATATGAGAGATTGCTCCGGTCAGCCCTTAATGCCTGTTCGGCTGACCGATTCCACAATGCTGCGCTGGGCGACGGCATAGAGAATGAGGACCGGGATGGCGGTAAATGCCGCCGCCGCCGACAACACGGTCCAGTCAGTTCCGTTGGCCGTCGAGAGCAGATTGGCCAACCCGACTTGAATCGGCTGAACCTTTGGGCCATTCGTGATGACGAAGGGCCACAAAAAAGCGTTCCAGCTCAGAAGGAACACGTAGATGCTCACCGTTGCCATCGCGGGCTTCAGGTTGGGCAGCACTATCGACCACAGATAGCGGAAATTCGACACGCCGTCGATGCGGGCCGCATCCCAGAACTCGCGCGGCAAACTGCGCATGAACTGCACTAGCAAGAACACCGAGAAGCCATTGGCGGCAAAGGGGATGATCTGCGCTTTGTAGGTGTTAATCCAGCCCAAGTGCTTCACAATCAGATAGTCGGGGACGATGATGGAGTAAAACGGCACCATCATGGTGGCCAGTATGGCTACGAACATGATGCCGGCGGCCCGGTTGGGCAGAAACACCAGCCAATACGCGGCCAACAGCGAGGTGGCCAGCACCAGCGCCGTGGTGATTATCCCGATTCCGGTGGAGTTCGCCAGGAAGTGAAGCCAGGGACCCGCCGTCCAAGCCGCCTGGTAGTTGGCCATGGTGCCATTGGGCCAGAGGGCGCCGGGGAAGGAATAGGCCCGGCTGGGCGATTCCAGCGAAGTGGCGAAAATCCACCAGATGGGGAAGAGGGCCCCTAATAGCACCAGAATGAGAAGCGGGTAGACAATCACTTTGCCGGCTTTAGTCATGCTCTAGCCTCCGTACTCGATGGATCGCCGCGAGACCCAGAACTGCAGTCCCGTTAAGAGCAGAATCAACACGAAGAATATGACCGCTGCCGCCGAGGCGGGACCGAAATTGAAGAATTGGAACGCCGTCTCATAGATGTAATAGGTGAGCGTGGTGGTCCCGTTGAGGGGACCTCCTCGAGTCAGAGCGTAGATTTGGGTGAAGCTTTGAAAGGCATTGATGGTGTTAATGACCACCACGAATAGCGTAGTGGGGGTTAAGAGGGGCCAGGTCACCTTAAAGAACTGTTGCCAGCCGTTGGCCCCGTCGACGCTGGCCACCTCCCAGAGTTCCGCCGGAATATTGGTCAGCCCGGCCATGAACAGCAACATGGTAAACCCGAAGGAAAACCAGATCGTGAAGATAATCAGGCTGATGAGCGCGAGATTCGGCTCCGACACCCATCCGATATTGCCATTTCCGCCCAAAAGGTGGATGAACTGGTCCAGCACTCCCACGGGCGACTGGTAGATCCAGAGCCACACCGTGGATGTGGCCACTACCGGTAGCACATAGGGGAGAAAGTACATGGAGCGGAAGAATCCCACGGCCCGAATGCCGCGATAGAGCAACACCGCGATCACCAGTGAGAGAGCTGAGCCGACTACAACGACTCCCGCCACAAACTCCAGGGTTACGCGCAGCGACTGCCAGAACAGCGGGTCAGAGAGCACGATGTGGTATTGGCTTAAGCCGGCCCACTGGGGATGGGTGCCGTAGGTCCAGGAGAAGAGGCTGAAAATCACGACCAGAACCATGGGAACCAACCAGAACCCCAGCAGGATGATCAGGGCCGGCGCCAGGTACCACATATTGAAGATGCTCCATAGGACCTGCTGAAAGTCAGGCGGTTTTTTCTTCATGTTAATCGTGGTTCCTACTGGGCGCGACGTTACGCATCACCGAATACGACACGTAGCCTTCGCGATGATACCCAAGACTGTAGATGACCGGCTCATTGAAGGCGGTATGCGCCACTTGCGTCAGCAGTAGTATCGCGTCGCCGGGCCTGATGTTGAGTGCATCCGCGGCCATATCTGAAGCCCGTGATAAGGTGAGCTGGGTGACTGCGTAGGCGATATCGACGCCGATGCGGCGCAGCGCCACAATCATACGATCCGAAAACAGGTCAAGGTTGACCTTGATTCCGGAGATTGCCTGAGGAAGATAATCGACCAGATAGACCGCCGGCTCACCATCTGCGTAGACGGTGCGGATGACTTGGTACCCGGCGGTGCCTTCCTCCAACTTCAAGGCCTCGGTCACGAATCCAGGCAGCATGAGCTCGGTTTTCTCCACGTTGCGGACTTCAGCGCGATACCCGTTTTGTTCGACAATGTCTGCCACACTGCAGAGTTCCTGTAGCGAAGCGCGTAGTTTGGGCCGGGTAGCGCAGACGAAGGTGCCGCGGCCGTGCCGTCGGCTAACCAGGCCTTCCTGTTCCAGTGCGATGAGAGCTGACCGGATGGTCGGGCGGCTTACGCCCAGCATGCGCGCCAGCGCATCCTCCGAGGGCAACCGATGCCCGGGGTGCGACTGTTCAATCATGTCACCCAAAGCGGTTCGGATAGTATCGACGAGAAGCATGTTGCACCCCACAAGGTAAGACGTCTTACAACTTCATTGTAGGAAAGAGCATTGGGTTTATTCAAGATCGCCGGGGTAATTTTTTGGAAAAGAATTGATAAAGATCCGAAACTCAAGCTGAGCAAAATACCCGGAGGAGGTTCACCGTGCGTACCATGCGATTCCCGCAATTGCGCCGGAACACGGTGCGGGAATCGCACACAAAGGTGGTCGATTGGCGCTTTTGTGAGTTCTCAATCGTCCGCGGCGAGAATTTGGTCCACGACCCAGCCACCGGTGATGTCCTCCAGTGCTCGGCACGGCCCACTGGTGTTGCGGCACCCTGCCGGCAGCCCCGGTCACGGGGCTGCACTTCGCCCCACTGGCGGCCACGCGTCACCAGGCGTAGCACGACGCCCCGGGGGGGGCCTGGCGGAAGCGGGCCTTTCACGGTGGCGGGAAAGGGTTTTAACAGTTCCCAACAAGTTTACCTACGGTTATCCATCGTTGTATAATTTAGGTATGACTCGAAAACTTGTTGGCATTCGTGAAGCGGCGGAATTTTTAGGTGTAACCCCCTCGACGTTACGTCGATGGGAACACGAAGGAACGTTGTTGCCCGATGAACGTACA
>JAKACZ010000082.1 GCA_021820965.1 Bacillota bacterium
CTCGGCGTGCGTCTCACGCTCACCGACCGCACGCGTCGCCAACAGCAAATCCTCGATTACCTCCAGATTCCCGAGCCCATGGCCAAACCCGTTATATAATACGACCCACGACCCGCAATCCCTTGCGGCGCAAGGGATTGCGTCTTTTGCGGCACGCTAACTAGGAAACTCCCGCTAGAGTACAAGATGTTGTGGCAAACAGATGTTGCAATGCCATTGACTATGAATTTCATCGTTGGTGTTCCAGACGACGTGCTTCGTCATTCCTTCTCAATGAAGAGCACTCTTCGTTTGGATCCACCTTAGCCATCCAAGGATAGCCGCATTGCTTGGATGGCTAAACCAACAGACCGTGTGTATGCCTCAGTCAGCACGCCTTGAAGCCTCAAGCCGCTCGTCGACTGGCGACATGGGCAGTACAACCTGCCTTTATACTCATCTCGTTAAATAACCCATTGTAGGATTTTCTAAGTCACCAACCACAAGCGCCCGGTCTAAAAACTGATTGCTCCACTCGCATGCTGTTTCGGAGATGAGGCAACATGCGTGGCATGCCGCTAAATTCAACTCATTGTCCACCAGTTCTCGATTCTCAATACAGAGCGGGTCCGATGAACACCAACGCGCCTCCTCGTAGGCGGACTTGAGTAAGTGGGCAATTCGCTCTGGCGTTCCCTGCCGAACTAATCCCCCCAACGTTCCCCCGGATGCAGTAGACGCCGTATAAATCAAAATGCCCGCTGCCCATTCCCCCTGCCCATTTTGGACGTACAATCGTTCCCGCAGTGAACCAAGCCCGTACCCCGAATCTAATGCCAATTGCTTAATCATTAGGTGCGACACTGTGTGAAGGAGCATTGCCACTGGCTGTGCTCGGTCCTGAAGATGAGGAGCTACGGCGGCTGCGACGGCACTAACCCTTTTGATTACCACGGGTTGCTGAGCCCATGCTTCCAATGCTTCCCGGTTCCACTCAAGATAGATTCCCTCACCATGCAGTTCTACTGCCGGAAGCCAGTTCGCATCCACACGGCCGCTGCCCAAAGGTGCTGGATAGCTATTAGGGCTGATCCTGCGAAACCCCCGCAACACCCGAACTTCCCGCAGACGCTGGACTTGCACGATGTGGCTCACGACCGACCCCAAACTGGGCGGTATATCTTCGTCAGGGAGCCGATCAGCGACAAATAACGCCTTGGGCAATTCAGGATAACCATCGAGCAGTGCCCGGCGTTCTTTCATTCGATACCCCGGCACGGTGATGTCCCCCACATCCGATAGCGCTTCAAGCGCGGAGATCACCTGCTGATCTGTGAAAGGACGGATCCACCGGTCATCTTCATCTCGCAGATCCTCTAAAATCCGCTCCCAATCAATCTTACGATGGCGCTCCCGGTCGCGGCGAATTCCACGAATGATTCGGGCGTCATGGCGTTGCAGTTGT
Source organism: Bacillota bacterium (assembly GCA_021820965.1). Classification (GTDB taxonomy): domain Bacteria; phylum Bacillota; class Sulfobacillia; order Sulfobacillales; family Sulfobacillaceae; genus Sulfobacillus_B. Next base: position 1,445 of record JAKACZ010000082.1, read on the forward strand.
TGGTAGAGTTCGGTGGAAAATGGCGGAATCGATACCGCCGACACCACATCGGGGAAATACACATTACTAGCATGCCGAAAGAGTGCTCTCACGGGCCTCGAACACCCCCGCTCCTCATCATCCAACCACGGTCGCTTGCCACTGCAATGCCAGTGGCTGAGCACTTCCGGTCGTAGGGCGTCGCCTAAAGACCGTTCCATCTTTTGCTCGACACACTTAGGATTTAGGCACGCCACCACCAAGCCCCGCAAAGAACTCGTGCCTGGCAAAACTTGAAGTTGTAACTGCGGATTCTCACAAGGTGGCCCGTGGTGCGCCCAGTATTCCCACGGGAAATCGTCGATGTGCCCAGCCTGCCCGATATCGTCATTCTCTTGCGGCTGACACGCCACCACCAAACGTGCTGGCATACCTCGCCCACGGCACGCATGACAGCGGGGTCCACTAAAGTGCTCATCGTTGAATTGGTCCGGAACGCGGCCCAATCGGTGGCAGTGATCGCACACTAGCCATTTAGGAAAGCGCACCACCGGGACCCCAGCATGCGGTCCCTCATCGTCCGCATCAATCGGGGGAGACAGAAGCCGCGAGACGCCGAGAATATGTTCCAATATTGGGTCTTGGATCGAATCCAACTGCTTGGAGTCCCAGAAGTCTAGCCCCGCCACCATCACCGAATGTAGACCGGACTGCCTTTCGTTCCAATGGGATCGCAATTCGTAAATGCTACCAATACCGTTATACCCGATAAGCTGGTGGAGCGGAATTTGGCTCGTCTGTCGTTTAGCCACGACGCACCTCCTGGCGACGCTTATGAAGTTCGCGCGATGAGACGATGTGCACGGCCGCCGGCGGGGAAACATCCCTCATGGATTGAAGCGTGATCCACCCCAACAACGCTTCGACGGCTGATTCCCCCGGCGTCATCACTGCGGGGTCATTGCGAAACGGTGGCGAATTCCACATGAGTCCTGGAAAGTCGATGGCCAAGGTCTCCCACTGGTCAAGAATTCCGTCTAACTGGCGGCGCGTTGAAGCCGCCTCGTCCGGATCGATGGCCGTAACCCTCGCAACGATTTCATCCACCAGTGGCTGAACTTCCTGTCGAAGCGCTGGCTCCCGAATTCGCGCCGCCGATTCTCGCGCCCGGAATTCAGGGATTCGGTAGCGAACCAATGTAAACAGTACCGCGTGTAGAGCACGCTCACGAGCCCTCAGTGAAAATGGCGTCGCACTGACGGCCTCCACATGCCGGTACATGGCTGAGTGATAGGAATAAAAATGCTCATAAATCGAACGGTCCCGTGGCCGCGCCCAATTATAAATCGTCACCACCAACCCAGCTGCCTCTGGCCGCCTGCCTACCCGACTTGTGGCTTGAATATATTCGGAGGTCGAATAGGGTTGACCATCCAGCACCATAATGCCGAGTCGGTCTACATCGATTCCCACCGAAATCATATTGGTCGCCAAGACGACATCGACCGGGTCCCCTAGGGCTAATTGATCCTCCCTTTGCAATTCCGTTAAAGGCTGGGCTAAACGCGCTAAGATTTCTGGGACCTTTCGTGAGGGCACCTGACTTGTCAACTCTTCAATCTGAATGGGCCGAGCTTCCGTGCCCAATGGCACTAACGTGTCCATATATCGAGGCACACTATCTTGCATGAGCACCAATGCTCCCCCCAGCTCCCGCAGCGCCTTGAAATAGAGAGCGAGTGTCCAATATTGGTCGCGCACCGCCGGATCCGGGATTTCCGTCGCCGATTGCAAGAGAACGCCGGACACGCGTTCCAAAGCATGCGGCATCGACCGGCCCGTAGCCATTACCCCTAAGTAAAGTCGGCCTGGATTCCCGTGATCTTCCTGATAAAAGAAGGCATCTGATACGTCCATGCCTCCGGGTGGAAATTGCTGAAACGTGCGCTTAAAAAGCACCGCCACTTGACGATCCGCGCGTCGACTGGTGGCCGTCGAACCAATGATTTTGGGGGGCGTCCCATCCGTTGACGCTAAGGTATCAATAGCCGTTTCATAGAGAGCGGCGAGCGATCCCAACGCGTCCCCGATCAGATGCAGTTCATCTTGAATAATCAGGTCCGGGCCATCCTGAAATAAGGCGCTCATGCGAGGCTCCCAGGGCAAACGAGCCAACTTATCCAAAGTGGCCACCACCATATCGGGCGGTACCGCATACAGATCTTCGTCGACCACCCGGATTGGAATGGCCTCCACGAAGGGGCACGCCGGATTACCGCAAGCGGTAATCAGGGTAGTGGTCACCCGTTGCCCACTGATGTCTAGTGGCTGCCCACACCACGGGCAATTTAATAACGGCAGTGTCGTAGTCGTGCCTTCGGGATTGGGATCTTCCAATAGGATTCGGGCATCATCCAGGGTATTCGGTGTCAATTGTCGTCCGACAAAGAGTCCGACGGTGATTGAACCAGTGGCTCGTAGCACCGGATGACTCTGTCTTACCAACTCGGCCGCGCAAATCATGCGAGCTGTCCGTTCAAACTGTTGTACCGTTAAAAGACGCAACGTGTAGCGCGTCAAAACCGCCAGCCCCTGTTGGCCCCCAAGCTTTCGATAAAAGATCATGAGCGCGGCCAACCCTAGGTAGGCTTCGGTCTTCCCACCACCGGTTGGAAACCAAATCAGATCGAACACCGTTCTGTCGGGGTGATTGCGGTCGAGGGTTGACGGCAGTGCCATAAGGATGAAGGCTAATTGGAAGGCGCGCCACCGCGGTTCGACGGCTGGATGGCGTTGCGTCATTGAGAGTCGCATGGCCTCATTGGCCAGGCAAAACGCTTCCCAAGCTCGGTCATCCGTTCTCAATCGTTCAATACCGGCTTCAATTCGGTGACATGCTCGTAAGTTATCTTGGACGATATTCTGAGCGGCAACACTGACATCATCCTGAACCTCAGGGGGAAAGCCCTCGCGAACGAGAGTTGGAATGCCTGCTTCCATCGCTTTAATCCACGAGCCATAAGCGGACACAATGCCCATCAAACCGGCCAGGGTTTCCGCACGCTCCGTCATGTTGGCGAGTTGCTTTAACGACAATATTGGAGCATCCGCCATCACCGTGGTATCCGCGCGCCAAACCTCATGTGCGGGAATCCATTGGCTCACCACTTGGGTCACCGGATCACCGTTCCATGCCACCGCACAACCATGTCCCACGGCATAGGTTCGATGATGTCGATAACGGATTTCATCCTGCCAATATTCCGCATCGTCTAACGAAGGCCGTGAATCCTGAGCGACAAAACAGCCCTCTCCGCTCCGATCCTCGATACTCAAGTTAATTTGATACGCTCGTTTGTCATATCGTCCATTGGCGCCAGATATGACGGAAAAACGATTCAGCACAGAGAAGGTAGCCGTCCACAAGCCCCCCGACTCTCGGAGCCTAACCTGAACCTCCATCCCATCGTCCGTCACGAGGACGCCATATTCAGATGAAGACGCGTCAAGAGCGATATCCCACATCATTTCATGGGGCTCGCGTTGCCATGTCGTCGCGTTCCCAGCTCCGGCTTCTCCTCGGAAGTACCTTCCCCACTTCAAGGTAACCCGAAGCTCAGCATCCGTCCGAATTTGACACGTTAGTCCAAACGCCCGATTAGTCCGCACGCCAGACCATACCGTCGCATCATCGTCCAACACGTCCTCGCTGGGACCAATTAGCGGATGCTCTGGCTCGTCCACAATTTGGTCCCCTCGCTCGCGATCATCTACCGCATATAAATATCCAAACAAATAACGTTCTGCAGGATGTTCGGTCAGCTGTTCTTCGACATCATAGGGCCCCACCAGATCCCTTTCTAAACGAGACACCAATAAGGCACGGGCCTCGATACACGGCTCTTTCACGCCATCTCCCCCTCCGTAACGACCCGGGCCCAACCAAATACCCAGGGAACCAGGGCTAGCCGGGCCGTGCCAAAGACGTCCCGATCGGCATCAATCGGGCCGACCATCGAGACCAACCCAGTAACTGGCGCCTCCAGTACGCCCTGTGTCGAAAGACCATATCCTCGGTGCAAAATCCAAAGGTCGCGGAGCACTGTAGGGGACACATGGGAAACCACCGTTTGTTCGGCCGCGTGGCTTCCCCTCAACGCCCAGGGCACAGACCAGGTTCCGGTCGTTTGAAATCGGCGCCACCACTCTTCTTGCGCATCCTTAATCCATTGGGCCCATTGAACCCTCGGCAGAGAGGGAGAGCCCGCCCAAAAGTCTTCCCACGAGTAATCTTCTTTGGTGTTGACCAGAAGCCAGTTATTTCCCTCTATATACCGTTGAAAATGCGTGAAAGTCCTGTTCCGCCCCTTTTTACCCCACTTGAACACCTGTCGATCACGCTCTAACAACCCAAGGTTCCGCTTAGCCCGAGTGGCCGCCACGTACAACACCCTTAATTCATCCAACTGGCTTCCCAAGTTCGCATGGGGCGCCGGGGCCAACAGGGCCACTTCGTCGAATTCCAACCCCTTCGATTGATGAATGGTGGTCACGACAAGGCCCGTTCCATCCGACGCGGAGGATGGCACATGACTTCGGAGATACTCACCTAAAGCCACTAAATCGAGACTTCCGCGTCTTAAAAGGCCAACATCCTCCCAAAGCGTTTCCGCTTCCTCAATCCCTACCTTGTCCGTTGAGCCTTCCAAACGTTGACGCCACAGGGCACGCACTTGCCCTAAGCTAAGGTAGTCCCCCTTAACCCCAAAGACCAAGCGGGCCATCCAAGGCGGCCAATAGGGCTGCCGAGCCCGAACCATGGCCGTGATTCCCCGTGAACGCGCCCACTCCACCAGTTGAAACGCTTCCAGGTTGGTTCGGGTTAAGACCGCTACTCGCGATCGACGGGCAACGGCGGCGAGTTCATCTAACGACTGTTCTGGAATCGATTCGGTCAGCGTAGGAACAAACTCGAGGGCATGCTCTTCATGAGCCACAGCCTTTCGCAAGTCCTCTGCCAAACGCTCTAGTGAGGCCTCTTGAAATCGGTAATAGCGGGACAACGAGGCCATTTGCAACCGGGGTGCCAGGTGCTGAGGCAACACGCTCAGGATGACTTGCGCCGTGTATTGGTCGTCATTAAAATCATAGATGGCCTGCGCTGGGTCACCGAGTAATAAAATTCCGGCGTCTGTCGGTAGATGTTTGATGACAGAGAGGGCAAAAAGTGCTCTGACACCCGTCAGGTCCTGGACTTCGTCAATGACCAAATAACGTATGTGACCAAGCCTGTCCTGAGCCTCAAGCAACATATTTTCGCTTAGTTTCTTGGTTACCAGCTTAATCCGTTCATCATAACCAGGAACCAACAACTCCTCGGCATTATCTTCGAGGAGTAACAATTCCGTGGCAAAGGAGTCAAATGTGCGCACATCCACATATCGCATCGCATCTGAGGCTCCTGCCGCCACGCGCTCGGATAATTTACGAAGAATATCGGACACTGTGACGCGCGTGAAACTTAGCACCAACACCTCCCCATGTGCGTCATGTACGGCGTCGGTGTGGATTAAGTGGGCAAGACGATCGAGCATGAGGTGCGTTTTCCCTGTTCCCGGAGGTGCCAACACCAAAAATCGCGAACTTATCGGGCTCTGAAGCACATCAGCCGCCCCGGCGCTTCTGGGATGCGGTTGGGGCGAAGGAATGGCTTGCCGTTTTGGCCGATTCTCCGCTCTCTTACTCACCGGGGGGGTGGTCGATACCGTCCCTTGCGTGGAAAGCGAAAGAGCCGTAGAAACTTTACGCGGTCGGGATGTCTCCTCCTCGATCGTGCTTTCTGTGACTTGTGTTAGCGGCATGGGTCTATATCGCTCAGGAACATCGGGCCATAAGTGCAAGGCATGCTCTCGCGCTGGACGCATGAATCCATCTTTTTCTTCCCGCTGCCGCGGCGTTAAGAATTCCTCGCGAACGGAAGGAAATCGCATCGGAAGCGCACGGGACAGTTCGAGCAGCTCCCAATAGGATAGTCTCCGCACGAGCTCCTTGTCTGGTAGCCGGCTGTGCTCTATTTGAACGGCAATGACGTTCGGGCGAAGGCGCACCCCGCTTACGAGCCTGGTATCGGTGTTATTAGCCATGGTTGCCCACCCGGATGGTCAACGGAACGCCAGTCACATACTCTTGTCGACTTGACCCCGTGCGCTGGGAGCGAAGAAAGACGGCTACGCTTAAGCAATCATCCAACCCCGTCAACACCTGCACAACATCAGGAATCCGTTTCGCACGGGATAATTCCGCTTGCCCAACCCGCAAAAACAATTGGGCTAAGCTACGAAAATGCGCTCCATCTGTGGCCCACAGCGTGTCACGTTGTGGGTCGAAGTGACAAAGCCCAAAATCAAACACCGCTTCGTCGGCCAAAATGTCCGTGACCATAAATTCTGCCCTACGGTAGGCATTGAGGTCTACCGATTGACCGCGCGGCAAAAGAACACAGAGCGAATCATCGCTTTGCCGAACGGCAAAGTCCGCAGCCAATTCCACCTGAAATGACTGCCGTGCTAAGTCAGCACAGCCGATCCCGGTCTCCAATTGCGGATTATCCCCATAGAGAACCGTAGCATCGGGAAAGATCTTCATGATATCATCGCGGATGATCGTCGCCTGATTCACGCCCCCTGCAAAGAGAACACTCGTCACATCCTTAGGACTGATTTGCATCGCGTCCAACATCCGCTGGATGGCTGCCCGAGCTTGATCCGCAAATTCCCATGCCACCTCGTGCACCAATGCGCTCTCCAGAAACAATCGCGTCGGAAAGCCTGGTACGAGTCGCCGCTCCGCATCGATGCCTTCCTCTAGAAACTCGATTTTTAACTCCTCAATCCTTTCGAGCAAAATCGCCATGCCCTGCGGAATCGATTCCACCGCTTCCCGCCCCGCCTGAGATTGGGCTAACAACCGGCGCGCAATTTCTTGGTCCATCCGGCTACCGCCTAAATCGTTGACATCGCCATCGACACCGAGTTCGCGAAACCCCTGCGACTGGTCGACCGCGACCATCGCCAAATCCAGCGTGCCGCCGCCCCAGTCGACGACCAACACGGTCTCATTCATCGGCAATGCCCGTTCGTGCAGCGCTCCCACCAAGGCTGCCGTCGGTTCATAGACAAATTGGACCTCTTTGAGCCCAATCATTTCACAAGCTTGGCGAAGCGCCTGTCGGTGAGAACGGCTCACCCTCACGGGCGTCCCGATCACGGATTCCACGTCGTCAGGTTCTACACCAATTTCTTGAAAAAGGTGATGAAGATATGCCGCAACGATGGGAATAACATCCAAAGAAAGAGGGCCCAAGCGAATCCCCCCACGTCCAAGACGCATCTTCAAGTCACGCAACGGGTAGGGTGGACTCCCCTGCCCCACCATGTCGCGCGCGCGTTGCCCTAAGGCCACAATGTCCTGGTTCTGCCAGGCGACAATGGATGGGATAGGCCCTCGCGGAACAATGCCCTCCGGAGTTACCCACGCGATAGTAGAATTTGTCGTGCCAAAATCGATGCCGACCCGCAACTTCGCCATTAGGACCCCTCCGGCTTACTCAGAAGTTCCTGTCGGATTCGAGAGGTCTGGGGAAGGTCGGCCATGCTTAATAAGCTACGGTGCAGCTCATCAAAGGAGAGGCCCAGCAACGGAACGAGCTCGGGATTTCGATCCCCTGCCAAAAGCGATTCCAAATAGTTCTTCACGAAGTCGGCCATCCGAACCGGCCCCCGCCGCAAACGGTCGCGAAATTCTAACTCGAGGGTTTGACGCTGATTTTGCACCTCATGCTCCCGCATTTTGGCGGTCCGCTGCCACTCAGCTAATTCTGCCTGTGACTCTTGGTGTGCCGCCTCGAGTTCCCGATATTTCGTCTGGGTTTCCTTGCGCACACGACTTTCCGCCGAAAGCTCTGCTCGTAATTGCTTGGCCTCCGCCACGGTCTCCTCATGTACCCGCGTCAACTCGTCATAAGCGTGACGCATCTCCTCGTAGCGACGTCCAACATCGTCTAGCTGCTTTTTGAGACTCTCAGCTTCGCTTGCCAGCACTCCTTTTTCGACCGCTAGTGTACGAACTTGTTTCTGCAGCCCTTCTTGCGCACGTCGTTCTTGACGAAATGCCGCTTCGGCTTCCTGGAGCAGAATCCGAAACCGAGACCACACATCGGCGTCGGGAGATTCGGAGGTTCTCACATCCGCCTTAGCTTTGACCGGTTTCTTTGAGGTTCCCGACTTTTTTTGGGGACTCGTTTTCTTTTGGGCCTTAATCGGGGACTCCACCGGCTCCTCGCTTACACTAGCCAGTTCCGCCATCAATGAAGAGATCTTTACAATTTCCGGCGGATTCCCTGCTGTCAACACCTCGCGAACCTTTGGCGCCCATTGGAGCACATCGCCGGCCTTGACGGACAACAATGTCCGCACGCCGGCGACCCAGTGGGCCCACCATACCTCCGGCAATTCTGATTTCTGGGCGGCCCGCGTTAGTAGTGGCAAGACCAGAGAAATCAATTGCTCCCCATCGTCACCCGCAATCATGGTCCAACAGTCACAAAATTCAAGGGCCCTCATCCAAAATTCGATGCGCAACTTTTCGGGCCTTGCGCCGATAAGGCTCACCAACTGGTGTTGAACGGGGCCCCTACCCGTCTGATCTAAAAGGGGAATTGCCCATTGTAGACTTGCGTCCGATGGGGATCCCCGACGAATAACTTCCTCCGACCACAACTGCAAAAGTTGCTCTTGCTGATCATCTGTGATTGAGGTGAGCCGCTCACGCCACCTGTCGTAATTCTCCGCCGTTAATGATAGCTGAATAGCTTCTTGTAACAACGGTTCAAGATTGGGAAGCGATGGGTCAGGCGTTTTGGGCATGCTAATCCTCTCTTGTTGGTAAAGTATTCCACCACTCGCGCAGATGTTGATCAAATAACACAAGCGGGGGTCTTGAGGCCACTATTGGACCCTTGAGGTTGGGAAGACCAATCCCTGTGATGGCCTGACAATAGCCGACCATCAGTCGACACCACTCTCCTACCTCTTTATCTTCGAACCTTCTGGAAAATTCGTCAACCAATTGCTGTAAGATAGCAGGGTTTCCTATCCCTTGGCGATAGAGGGCAACCTGGTCGATCAAAACCAGCGTCGCATAAAACACCCCAGCATAGCCACCCGCTCCGTCAAGGGAGATCGGCACGTGCGGGGTTGGACGGTTCTTCAGGAGAGCATCCAGAAGGTACAAAGATTGAATGGCCGCACGTGATTGCACGGTCGAACGGACAGAAAGTCGTCGGACCAATCGGTCTAAGCTCACCGGAAAGGACGCCTTCCGCCTCGCATATCGCTCCACCAAATAGACGACGTCCCATACTGCCATGTCCTCATCAAGGCGGTCCAAGGCCTGCATAATTCGCTGGGGGATCGTTCGCATCTCATGGTCGGCAGTCTCCTTGACAATGCCCAACTCCACGAAGCCTTGAGGTCCGGCCGCATAGATTCTGAGCCTTTCAGCAGATGCCGCTTCCACAGAATCCATATTCCACACCATATCTGCCACAAACTCATGAAAGCCGAATATGCCTCGGATCCCGTTATCCTGAATATTGCTAGTACATCATGGCGTTAATCCCTCATCACCCGAGCGATCACACTTTCAGTAATTTTCCATCAAACGTCCATCGGAAGGGCTTGGCTAAATGCTCATTATAGTAGTCAATAAATTGGCGAATGCGCTCTTCGAGGGCAGCGACCGAGGCAAAACTGGCCCGTTTATTGAGGACGCGGCGAACGAGG
>JAKACZ010000037.1 GCA_021820965.1 Bacillota bacterium
GACTTCATCGTCCTGTTTCGTGATGCACGGGGGATTCCCTGCCCGGGTGAATTATGTGACGCGGGGGTGGGTGAATTATTTGGCGTTTTTCGCGCTTATGCGGGTGAATTATTTGGCGTTCGACACCTTAATGGAAAAACCCTCCCGAAAGACATGCTGCATCGACCATTAGAACTGTCGATCCCCGTCGAGCGATGGGTAGGAATCCTGCCCCCGCCCGCTACACTGTAGAAAAATGGCGGAGGATGACGGATGAGAAACTATATCCACGACGAAGAAGAGCTCGGTCGTCAAGTCGATGCCTGACTCGCCACCTTGCGGGTACGGGGCCTCTCCGACCGGCGACTACGGGAATTGGCGGGATTGCTGGGTGCAACCATGAGTCGGTCTGGCTATTCCAGGAACTCGCGGTGCTGAGGCATTTGGGGTTCTTGTATCATTGGAACCCAAAATCGGAATAAGGCCTCAAAATGAAGCCGGTGAGCGTAGTGACAGGCGTGAGAGATGCGGCTGGTTTTAAGCCTCCCGCAGCAGCTTCAGCACGGATTCCTTGTGGGGATATCGGCTTTCGGTTGCCGGTTTCGAAACATAGAGGCTGGCCGCGGCATTGGCAAAGGCCGCAGATTGAAGCAAGTCTCCCGTCTCGAGATATCGGAACGCGAAAGCGCCGTTCCACACGTCCCCTGCCCCTCCTGTGTCTATCGGCGTGGTGGGGAATGCTGGAATGCTGATTGTCGCTGAATCTTTTATTATCCGGGCGCCGTCGGCCCCTTGCTTGACAATCGCCACGCGCGGCGTAAATTGAGGTTTCAGGTAAACATTTTCCTCGGCCTCATTGACAATGACGATGTCCACCAAGGGAAGGATGTCACGCCAAAAGTCCCATTGTTCATTGGGATCCCACCCGAGATCCAGCGCGATCTCGATTCTGCGGTCGTGTGCTTCAGTAACTAACTCCACCCAGTCCTTAAAAGAGCTTTGCTTAATCAATGGTGCTCCCGACACCAACAGCAGCCGATACGCGCCAGCGTGCTCGCGAAAGTAATGCCAGAGGTCCAGGGGGCTGGCTGTAGCCAGCGCTCCAGCATACGTAAAATACGTTCTCTCGGCGTTTGGAGCTACGATGGCCGTCGACAGGCCGGTCGCTGCTTCGGGCGAACGCAACGCTTCAACGTGGACACCGGCTTGCTCTAAGTGAGTAATAAGGGTTGTGCCGTCAAGGTCGCTGCCAACCGCTCCTACGGCAGCAACCTTCGCCCCCAGACGGCTGGCCGCAAGGGACGCGTGGGCGATACCACCGGGGATGCGACTGATATGATCGACGAAAAGTTCACGGCCCCAACCTGGCCAGTCAGGAATGGAACGCAGTACAAAGTCCCAATTCAAGTTGCCCAACACAGCGAATTTTCGCATGAAAAACCTCCTTGTGTTTTTTGCGAGCGATGCTCTAGATTGGCAGGATTTCGCGAGGCCATGTCGAAATTCCTTCTTTGTTAGGAAAGATGCCTAAGGAAGATGTACAGTGCGCGGATCGCAACCTCAGACAATTCGGCAGCTTAATCTAGTGACGGCCTTGGATATGGTGCGGCGCAGCGGACATATATCGCGCGCCGAACTTGCCCGTGCGCTAAGTCTTTCCTCTCCTACGGTCTCGGAGCTGGTCGCCTTCTTGCTTCGGCACGATCTTGTCGCTGAACACGGTCCGGGACAATCAAACGGTGGGCGAAAGCCCATGATGATCGAATTTCGCGCGTCGATGGCTCATGTGCTGGGTATTGACATCGGTTCGGAGCGCATCGTCGCTGCGCTCGCCGACCTTGAGGGCAAGATTGTCCATGAAGAGATAGTACGCACCCCATCTCATCGAACAGCCGTGGTGGACGCAGTAATCGCAGTAGGGCGGGATATGGCCGGTCACGTGAATAACCCCTTGATGGGAGCGGGTGTGGGGGTTCCGGGTTATTGTGATCGGTCATCCGGAACTGTGATTTATGCGTCGAATTTGCCCGGAGGGTGGAGGGACCTCGCCCTTGGACCCGTGCTTGAGCAGGCGTGGGGATGCCCCGTCCTGCTGGACAATGACGGGAACCTCGCCGCGCGTGGAGAGATGCACGTCGGCACGGCCACGAAATTTCGCAACTTTGTCTTCTTTGCTCTTGGCCGTGGTGTCGGTGCGGGTGTGGTGATAGACGGCAACGTATATCGCGGGAGACGGGAAATGGCGGGCGAGGTCGGCTTATGGCTGGCTGGGGACGCCTCGCGCTCGCTCGAAGATATCATCGGCGGCGAGCGATGGCGAGCGGTCGCTGTGGATTGGGTGGGCCGTCCCGATGTCGCAGCCTTCTTTGACATGTGTCGTGACGGCCATACAGAGGCCATGGCAGAAGTCCATAGGCGTCTCGAGCCCCTGTGCGTGGCTTTGCAAAATACCATCACATTGCTGGACCCCGAAGCCCTAATATTTGGCGGCGGGCTGACGGCTTCCTGGGATGTCATTGGACCAGTAATCCACCGTCGACTCACGGAATTGGCAGGCGACCATGTGCCAGAGGTGGCGGTGAGTACACTGCCCCAGCGGGCGACACTGGTGGGGGCGATAGCCGATGCGTTGGAATCGTTTGGTCAGTCTCAACATCTGTTGGCTCAAGCCAACGTTCTATAAGAGGAGTGAGAAGCGTGCGGAAAGCAGTGACAGTAGTCGCAGGCGCTGCCGTTTTGACCGTCGGTCTGGGAGCCTGCGGTTCGAACGGGCAGAACAGCAGCAGCGCCTCGGGGTCACACATTATCCATTTGACGATGTGGCAGCAGTGGGGCGGTGGGCACGAACAAGCCGCGTTGAATAAGATTATTGCGGAGTATGAGAAGCTTCATCCCAATGTTCGGATTACCGAATTGCCCGTCACAAACGACGCGAAGATTCTTACGGCAATCAGCGGCGGTACACCGCCGAACATCATCGATCTGGGCACATCGCTGGAAGTTGGGCAATGGGCCTCAAAGGGCGCGTTGATGTCACTAGCGCCTTACATTAAGAAGAACCGCGCCAACACCTCGGTCTATGTGCCAGCCGGTCTTAAAGCGGTCACCTACAACGGACAGATGTATGGGCTGCCGTTTATGAACTTCGACGTTGGACTGTTGTACAACAAGGCCTTGTTTAAAGCAGCCGGATTGAACCCGAACAAGCCGCCGACGACAACCCAGCAACTGCAAGCTGACGCCTACAAGCTCACCAAGGTATCATCGAACGGGACGATTGAACAGCTGGGGTTTTTGCCCCAGTATCCTGGACAGTCCAATGGCCAGGTCACGGCCCTGGAAATGCTGGGTTGGGATTATGGCGGCCAATGGTACCAGAACGGCCACGTGTCGGCCAACAACCCCCGCAACATTGCCGCACTGAATTGGGAAGCCAGCTTTTATAAGAAGTTCGGACCGCAAAACATGGCCAACTTCCTCCGCAGTGCCGGTGCCTACTTAACCGCCAAGGATCCGTTTGAATCTGGGAAGCTGGCCATGGTGTACGACGGTCCCTGGGCGCTCGACTATGCAGAAGCGAATGTGCCCCAACTGGCCAAGAACCTTGGGGTGGCACCGTTCCCGGCTCCGGCGGGACAATCCAGTCGGACGGGCACCACGTTCATCGACACCAACCCGCAGGTGATTCCGTCTGGGGCTACCCATCCCAACGCGGCATTTAAGTTTATTCAGTGGGAAACCACCAACCCTCAGGTGGCGAGCATGTTTGCGACCTTGGTCTACAACCTGCCGCAGCTCAAAAACGTACCCAACTTTAAGTTGGCCAGCGATCCGCGGTTCCGGGTATTCATGCAAGAGGCGGACAGCGCGAACGCGCATGTCTGGCCCCAATTGCCGATAAGCACCGAATATGGCGTCAAGTTGGATGAGGCGCAGGACGCGGTTCTGTACGGCAAGGAAACTGCCAAGCAGGCGCTGGACGGATTGCAGCAAACCATATCCGCCGCGCTCAAGCAAAGTAAATAAATAAGAAGGACTATGGAGGGGGTGCCGCATGCGCAAGGCTCGGGGATTTACACTATTGTTTTTGTCGCCGTGGTTGATTGGGTTCTTGGGACTCATGTTGGTGCCCCTTCTGGTGGCGCTGTACTGGAGTTTTACCAACTATGACGTCTTTCAGGCTCCGCAATGGGTGGGACTGCAAAACTACATCGCCATCATCCACGACCCAATTTTTTGGCAATCTGTCGGTAATACGTTGTACATCACCGTCATTGGCGTTCCGGCCGGAATAATCGCCGGATTGGGCACCGCGCTGCTGTTGGAAAAGCCCATACGGGGCATGGGATTTTATCGGGCGGCAATTTTCTTGCCGACCATCGTGCCTCCGGTGGCGGTCGCCATCGTCTGGTTATGGATATTAAATCCTGACTATGGACTTTTGAATGCCATTCTCGGCGTATTCCACATCCGCCCTCTTGGGTGGCTTAATGATCCCCATTTGGCCAAAGTCAGCCTATTAATGATGGTGGTGTGGGGAATGACCGGACAAATCATGATTGTGATGCTGGCGGGTCTCAAGGATGTGCCCGTCGAACTCTATGAGGCGGCAATGATTGACGGCGCCAGTTCGTGGAACCGCTTTCGAAAGATTACCCTGCCCATGATTGGACCGGTCATCTTTTATGAAGTCGTGGTGGGTGTAATCTTTTACCTCCAGTTTTTCACCCAGGCCTTTGTCGTTACAGCCAACAATTTGGGCGAGCCGGTCAATTCGACGCTGTTCTACGCGTTGTACCTGTACCAAAATGCCTTCGACTTTCAAAAGATGGGGTACGCGGCCGCGATGGCATTTATTCTCTTTGTTGTCATCGTCATTGTGACCATGTTGTTGTTCTGGATTAACCGCAGGGTGGTCTTCTATGGAGGTGGGGAATAATGGCAGGAGGGTTGCGCGCACGGTTGTTGACGCGGCACGTGGTGTTGATTATCATCGCCTTCATTTTTTTGCTGCCGATGCTGTGGATGGTAAGCAGTTCGTTGAAATCGAACGCTGGGATATTCACGTTTCCCCCGCAGTTGTTTCCGCCCCACCTGCATTTGAGCAATTATAGCCACGCGGTGACCTATATCCCGTTCTTCACCTACCTGCGCAACAGCGCTGTGGTATCGGCGGCGACCGTGATTGGCACGCTGATTTCCTGCACTCCGGCGGCCTACGCGTTTTCCATATTGCGGTGGAAGGGGCGGGATGTCCTATTCTACGTGGTGTTGGCGACCATCATGATTCCCTTCCAAGTGGTGATGATTCCCCTTTACATCATTTTCAGAGACCTCGGATGGTTAGGTACGCTGCTACCGCTCACCGCGCCGCCATTTTTCGCGATGTTCATCAGCTCGTACTTTTCAGCCGGTTTGGCTATCTTTCTGCTGCGACAGTTCTTCCGAACCCTCCCGCGGGATTTGTTTGAAGCGGCGATGATTGATGGCGCCACTCCTTGGACAACATTTTGGCGGATTGCACTGCCGCTGTCCCGGGCGGGTGTCATTACCGTGGGAATGTTTGCGTTTTTGTCCAGTTGGACGATGTTTGTTGCTCCTCTGATTATGCTGAACAGCAATACGCTGCTGACGCTTTCCGTTGGGTTGCAGCAATTCCAAAGCCAGCACTTTACAGCGTGGAACTATCTCATGGCGGCATCATTTATCTTCACAATGCCCGTATTGCTGCTGTTCATCTTCGCTCAACGCTATTTCGTGCAGGGCATTGCTTTGTCAGGGCTAAAAGGGTGATGGACGTGTCATTTATAGATGAGATGAAAGAGCAGCCTGCGGCACTCGAGCGGCTTGTGTCACGGGGACGGCGATCGATCCAACGCGCCGCAGCGGGCCTTCAAGCGGTGGACCGGCCCATCCTCTTCCTAGGCATGGGTAGTTCGTACTTTGCCGGATTATACGGCGCTTGGCTGCTTAATCAGGCAGGCTTGCCGGCGATGGCGCTGGAGGCGTCGATGGCGCTCCACGATCACGCTGCGCTGCTTTCCGCGTCATCGCGGCTCGTACTGATTTCGCAGTCCGGTGAGAGTCCGGAGGTGGTGGAACTTTCCGAAGCGGTGGAACCAAGCCGCGTAATCGCCATCACCAACGCCGCCGAGAGCCCCTTGGCACGGCATTATCCGTCTAACGTGTTGTTGTTGGAGGCGGGACCAGAAGAGGCCACCACCAGCAAGACCTATACGAACACACTGGCTTTGCTGGCAATGCTGGGCGGGGTCGATGCCGAGCGTTTGGCCCCGGTTCCCGAAACAATTCAGCGGTGGTTGGAGCGGACGGAGGAATTCCCCCGCGCGCCGCAAGAACTGACGTTGATTGGCCGCGGCCCATCGCTCACCTCGGCACTCCAAGGAGCACTCATACTGCGCGAAGGGGCGGCGGTAACTGCCACCGGATTTTCGGGCGGTGGATTCCGTCACGGGCCCATGCAGTGGGCGGAGAACCGGGATGTGCTATTCTTTTTGGGCCATGAACCCTATCGCGCATTGCAGAACAAACTCGCCGAAGAGTTGGCTTCAAGCAACCGCAAATACACGATTGGGGTCGAGCCGGCGACTTGGTCTATGCCGAATCTGGAACCAGCGCTCGTCCCTATTGTGGAAATCGCCGTGATCGAGCGGATGATGGTGCAGTGGGCCTTGGAAAAAGGGTTGAAACCGGGGAAACTTTTGCACAAAGTGAGCCGGGAATAGAGCAAAGTGGCGCCGCGGCCCAAGGCCGGCCCGCTGGGGCGTCAGCCGCCGTGGCGGGGGGAACCGCTCCGGCCGAGAATGGGGTTGGACTTTATCAGAGGCCGGGGGTTGGGTTCTGCTAAGGACTCGGCCGTTCGGCGAGCATGTGGGCCACGGTCTCGACCTGCTCTGGCATCCATGCCGCCTGAGGGCTTGGTCGTCTATTGCGACGCCCCGCCAGAAATCCGCACCGCACGTCTTGAGGCGCAGGACGGTACGGTTCTTAGTGATGCCGCCGCCGCGCACCACACCGAAAGGGAGGTGGATCGACTCCGCGAGTTGGCGGATTGGGTCTGGGACAATGCGGGTCCCCAGGCGGAAACCTGGCACCGCGTCTGAAACGCTGGGTATCCGAACGCTGCGTTTTGGCGTAATGCGCCCACAGGAACACGGGTTGCTCGGCGGCACCTCCGCCCTCCGGCGGGGTGTTTGTGTTCCTGTATCCGACAGAAAGGACGTATTCCAATGCATCGGACTGTTCTCTAGTTGTTGTTCCGCCAGGCGGAATCATACAGGAATCTTGTATCACTTCAGCTAATTCTGTGACCATGTCTTCAATCTAACCTGAAGAAGGTGTGACTGTGGCCAACGTAGCACTGGTCGGGGGAACAGTTATTACGAACTCTAGGCGTTTTCGCGCTAACGTCCTCTTACAAGGCGGGAGAGTAGCGGGATTCACTCTCGACACTCACTTTTCGACCGATATCGATGTGTACGACGTGACCGGTTTCTTGATTATGCCGGGGGCGATCGATCCGCATACACACCTGGGGAACCAAGGAAACGAGCGTCTTTCACAACTCATTTTACAGGAGTCACGGGACGCGATCGTTGGTGGCGTGACGACTCTGTCCACGACGACAGCCCTGGGCGAGCGTAGCTTGCTCGAATACCTCCACGGTGCTCGCGAAGCAGTCCGCAGCCAGTCGTGGACTGACTACACGCTTACCCTGAGTCCCATGACGCGTTCCCATATAGGGGAAATTTCATTGGCAGTTAGTCAAGGGGCGCGCGCTTTTAAATTTTTCTTGGGATACAAGGGTGACGAAGCCGTGTATTTCGGCATGCCCAGCAGCGGAATCACCTTGGACATGTTTTATGAGGGCGTTGCGGCAATTAAGACCGCCGGACACGGAAGCTATCCCATGATTCACGCCGAAGAACCGTACCTATCAGAGGCCATCAAAAGTCGAACACCGTTCAGGGAAGAGAATGCGTTGGAATGGTGGAATAATTCATATCCGGGAATCAGTGAAGCGATCGACATTTTCAAAGCTGCGATGGTGACGCGCCACGTAGGTATAACTTTGTACGTTGTCCACACGAGTTCGAGTGAAGGGCTCGACACGGTTCGATATCTGAAGCACAATGGGTTCGATATTGTCGCCGAGACTTGCCCGCATTATCTCATCCGTTCGTTGTTAGATCCATTAGGGGTGCGAGGAAAGGTAAAGCCGCCACTTCGACGTCCTGAAGACCAGCGAAACTTGTGGCAAGGTGTACGCCAAGGCCTGCTGACAGTTCTTGGTACCGACACGGTTCCATATACGATTGAACAGAAGGGCCCCGAGGCAGAGTTTGTGTCTGCACCGGTGGGTCTCGGATCTAGTACAGCAATTCTTCTTCCTTTGATGTTTACCGAAGGAGTTCGGGAAGGTCGGCTGTCCTTAGAACAGATGGTGGGACTTGTCAGTACTAACGCAGCCAGAGCTCTGGGAGTGTATCCGCAAAAGGGCTCGCTGGAAATCGGATCGGATGCGGACGTTGTGGTCTTCGATCCCGATGCGGAATATGTGGTTCCGGAGCATATCGGCGGTAGCGACTTTAACGTGTATTCAGGAATGGTGTTGCGCGGGTTCCCAAAGATGACCTTTCTTAGGGGCCAGCTTGTCGCTCGCGATGGCGCTGTGGTCGGAAGTCTAAACGGACAAGAGGTACCGCAATAGATAAGGAGGGGGACGTTGTGGCCGAAAAGTCCAGCGCAATTGAGCAGTTCGGGATTCAGCCCATTCCGAAGGAACTGAGAACCGTTAGCCGGTTTGATTTGTTCTCGATCATATTGAACTTTCTTGTAAACCCCGGAATGATTCTTATTGGCGGAGAGGCCGTAGTGCTCGGAGGCCTGAGTCTGTGGGGCGCTTTCTGGGCTGAAGTGCTGGGGATACTTGGGGCATTTGCGATTTACACGATCATGGCGACAGTTGGCGTCGACTATGGTATTCCGGGTCAGGTCGCGACACGGTCAATGTTTGGCATTCGTGGTTCAAAGGTGCTGTCCTCATTTTTCCGTAGTGCGGCATCGATATTTTGGTTTGCTTTTCAAACGCTATCGGCTTCTTTGGGAATTGCCGCTTTGTTGCATAACCTCTTTCACGTTCAGGTCAGCTTAATCTTGGTTAGTTTTATCTTCGCGATATTGCAGGCGTTTATTGCCATTGTTGGCTATGATTCTTTGAAAGTGCTGTCGCGATTCTCCTTCGTGTACAAAATCGTGATTTTGGTGCTCGCGATCGTGCTGATGCTCTCCTTCCGTGGGCATGGGTTCAATGTGTCAGCCGCGTTCCACTATACCGGGCACGCCACCCACGTATATATCGAAATTGCAGTGTGGATTAACAGCGTGTTTGCGGCGTGGCTGTCAATGGTGACGGATGCCGCGGACTTCTGTCGCTATTCGTCCAGTCGGCGCGACATGTGGTGGGCCACCATGGGGGGAGCCCTCATAGGCACCGCGTTATCGGCCTTCTTAGGGGCGTTTGGAGCAGCCTTATCAGGCGGCAAGCAAGAGAACGTATTTGCAGTGTTGCCTGCAATGTACCACAATGGCATTTTCATTGTGGCATTGATTCTGATGCTGGTATTTGACAATTGGACCATCAACGTCCTCAATCTCTACACGGGTGGATTATCGCTGGCCAACATGTTTGCCAAGCTAGGTCGCGTCAGGGCCACACTCATTGCCAGTATCTTAGGCATTGCGATTTCCGTTATACCCGCTCTCATTAACAACTTTACCGGGGTGATGTCCGGGATGGGTAATGTGTTCGCTCCCATTGCGGGAATTTTAGTGGGTGATTACCTTGTAATGAAACGGGCTAACCTCGACGTTCCGGCGCTTTATGATCCGCACGGACGCTACTGGTTCACCGGCGGTTTCAACCCCGTTGCGGTGCTTTGGATGGTATTGGGATTCGGTTTTTACTACATCGTTCCTGCTAGTTGGATTCCCAATGTTGCTACCATTGTGGTCGTGGGCATTTGTTATGTGTTAACCAGTTATCTGGTCCGAGATTGGATCCCGGGCCAAAAGGCGGCCATGGAATCCCATATGCCAGAGCCGACAAACATCGAAGCCGTGGAGATCCAGCTATAAGGAGGTATTGGTATGCCCTCAATCGCGATTTTGGCTACGGGGGGTACCATTGCCAGTGAGAAGCAGCCGGGGGCCGATGGGCTTATGCCCACGGCCCCCGCTGACACACTTGTCACTGGGTTGGAGGATGCGTTTGCGAACGTTGGCGCGCACGTGGAGACCCGCCAAATCCTGAGCATAGACAGCATGGCTATTACGTTCGACGACATGAAGGTGATGTTGAGGCAAACGTTAGCGACCCTGGACGCCGGCTTTGATGCGGTGGTCATTACGCACGGAACAGACACTATCGAAGAGACGGCGCTCTATCTTGACGCGATATTGCCGGACAAATGCACGGTAATTATGACTGGGGCCATGCGGGCCTCAACGCAGTTAGGGGCGGATGGTCAGCGAAACGTACTTGACAGTGTAGTTGCGGCTGCGGCGCTCTGCGGAAAACAAGTGGGCGTATGCGTCGTCATGAACGGGCGTGTGTTCGCGGCGTGGGACGTCGAAAAGGCCCACACGACCGGGGTCGATGCATTTCGGGCGCCTCAAGGAGGAGTCGTTGGAGAAGTTAATGAACTTCGCTTTGTTCCAGTAGGACGTCCCATGCCTCCATATCCGAAAATTGGAGGAGGCGGAGACGTCGCAAGCGTCGAACTAATCCGATGCGTCGCGAGCGCCTCCGACGTTCTGATACGTGCCGCCGTCGACGCCGGTGTGCGAGGCCTAATTATTGAGGGCCTTGGTGGCGGACACGTGCCGCCGGTGATGGTACCGGCATTGCTGGATGCGATGCATCGTAACATGGTAGTAGTTGTAACCTCACGAACTGGGTCGGGGCTCCCACTCCGGGCCATGTATCAAGCCACCGGTGCGGAAATTTACCTTCGGCGCCATGGCGTATTATTCAGCCGGTTAAGTGGACCCAAGGCGCGGATATTACTCGGGCTCGTGTTGGCGGCAAATCACGACCCGGCTTCGGTATTCGTGGATTAGCGCGTCTCTAAAGGAGTGAACATCGTATGCCGACCCACGCGGAGCACACCATTATCGAGACCCGGGAGACCCCGTACGACGGGGTTGAAGTTGTCAATAGGATTGTTCGCATTCTGGATTGTTTCGAATCGGGTGGGCTGTTGTCTGTCACAGATTTGGCCCGGCAAACTGGACTTCCGAAAACCACGTGTCATCGACTATTGCAGACTTTACAGGCGAACAACATGGTGCGAAAGGAAGGTGGGATGTACGGGCTAGGTGCTCGGCCCTTCTCTTGGGTATGGTCCCAAGTGATGTCGCAACCCGGGCGAAGCTTTGCGTCCCCGACCCTACAGCACCTCAAAAATGTGACAGATGTGACCTCTATCTTTTGTGTGCGACAGGGGTCATTTCGGATTGTCGTTGCCATGGAAGAAGCTGACCAAGGCTCCCACCGTTTTGTCGACATCGGGCAGGTGGCTGCCATTTATGCGGGTGCCCCAAGCAAGGTGTTGATAGCCTGGCTTACACGGCATGAGCGCGAACGGATATTCCGAGGTCTCAAATGGGTTAGCCTCACGGCTAAGACTTTGTCGCGAAGCGCGCTTGAGGGTGAATGTGCCCAAATTCGGCAACGCGGTTGGGCACTGAGCCTCGGTGAGCGCGAACCGAATACTTTTTCGGTGGCGGTGCCTGTGTTCGGATGCGACGGAGGTGTTGTTGGTGCGATTGCCATTACCGGGCCGTTGGAAGTGTATCGACCTGCATCCCTGCCCAGCTGGGTCGCCGAATTGTTTGCAGCGGGCCGTGCATTGTCGGCCGAGTTGGGATTTGCGGAAAGGTACCCAGTGAAAAACTAAGAGACGACGTTCGAGTAGCCGGGGGTGTGAGCGATGATTGTGGACTCTCATGTGCATGTAGACGAGGTGTCTCAATTGGGCTGGATGGATCCACCCGAAGCCATCCTGTCTCAAATGGATGAATGCGGCGTGGACCGCGCCGTAATCATGACGTATACAGACTTGCCAGGGTTGAATCCGAACGCGATGGAGTACATCGAACGTGTGTTGGAACGCTTTCCCGACCGTTTTTATGGCTATATCCGTCTGCACCCATGGTATGCCGAGGCGCAAGATCTTCTTCGTCAAGCCCATGCGCGCGGGTTCAAGGGTGTGAAGTTTCATCCCGTCAGTACGTTGGCCCATCCGGGAGACCCAGCGACGATAAAGCTGATGCGCATGGCTGGAGATTTGGGCATGCCGGTTCTGTTTCATTGCGGTGATGAGCCCATGACGACCCCGTGGGAGATTGCAGCGGGCATACGCGAATGTCCCGATACATCTGTGATATTGGGACATATGGGCGGATACTTTCATGTTGACGATGCCATCGACGTCGCTGAGCAGTTCCCAAATGTCTACCTCGACACGTCCGCTATGCCGTACACAAACAAAATTGCCGAGGCGGTCCGTCGTCTTGGCCCCGGTCGGATCCTCTATGCGAGTGATGGGCCGGGGTGTGCCATTAAACTTGAGCTGTTCAAGGTAGAACAGGCAGTTGTCCAGCCTGATGCCCGAGCGGCAATTCTTGGCGGAAACATACTCCGACTCCTGGGCGAGGTGGTCCAATGATGATTATCGACGCGCTGACTTTCTACGATGAGACGTCGCACGGTCCAGTAGCAATAGAGGCTGAATTCCGCGCTGACGAAGCATGGATTGCCGTTCGCCAAACTGAAGACACAATGAACGCCTACAAATCACTGGTCCGTTTCTGCAATGAACATCCATCCCTCCGCCCCTTGTTATCGATATCTCTTGTGAACGGTATGGTAATCCCTCATGTAGAGGCAGCGCTTCAAATCTCGCCGCCGGTTGCCATTTATATTCAGCCCCAACGTGATCGTGTAGCCGTCTCCGACCGTAGGTGGCGGGATTTATGGCAGTGGGCATCGACACAGGGTGTGCCGGTCATCGTGGCGACCGGATATCCATGGTATTCCGAGCCGTCGCAACTCGTTAGCGTTGCCGACAAATATCCGAACCTTCGAGTGGTAATGACCAATGGAGGTCAGTTTAATATTAGTGGCCTCGGTCAATTTAATGCTTACGCTGCTTTGACGCGACCTAACGTATTTGCTCTCACCACTGGAGTTTATCGGCAGGATTTTTTGGAGGAAGTAGCCACCAACATCGGCCCGCATAAACTACTATTTGGCAGCGGCTCCCCGGATTTTCACTTTCCACTCGAGATTCGTAGAGTTCTCTGGGCCAATTTGGGAGATGGGGATAAGGCGCGTATTGTGGGAAGCAACGCGCAAGGGCTCATCAGCTAATGGGTTGACTGTTCCGCACGGCGGAACAGTCAAGGTTTTTGCGGCGCCTGCCCCGAAGGATTTCTCCAAGATCGGACGTAAAGTTCGTCTGGAGGTGCGGGTGTGGCCAATGAAACACGACAGTTGGCGGCGTATATCGTATCATCTACCACGATAGGAGATAGCGCGCTAAGGCAGGCACAAGAGGCGGTTCTTGACTGGATCGCCTGTGCGCTCGCGGGGTCGCAGGATCCCCGAGTGAGGCCGATATATGATGCCATAAGACCTTTTGCACCTGATGGTCCCGCATGGGTTGCAGGGTTTGAACACCGAACCAGTCCAATCACGGCCGCTCTGCTCAATGGGGCTGCCTCCCACGTACTTGAGCTAGATGACATCGAGCGAGACGCCTATATCCATCCCGGTGTCACCGCAGTGTCGGCGGCCATGGCAGTTGCCGACAGCGTTCCAACGCTGACAGTCGATAATTTTCTACGCGCGGTTATCATGGGCTACGAAGTATCTGTTCGTGTCGGCCGTTCGGTTAATCCGACGCACTACGAACTGTGGCACACGACGGCAACAGCGGGTGTGTTTGGGGCTGCAGCTGCGGCGGCCGTAGCACTGAATCTCACCGAAGACCAGACGGTGTTTGCCCTCGGAAATAGCGGAAGCGTGTCTGGTGGGCTCTGGCAGTTTAACGCAGATGGTGCCATGACAAAACCCTATCATGCGGGTATGGCAGCCGTTCATGGGGTTCTTGCTGCCTTGTCTGCTCGGGAAGGGCTCACGGGGCCGCATCGTATTTTGGAAGGCGACCAGGGTTTTTTGAGAGCGACATCGCGAGACTTTGAGCCTGCCAAATTGGTTGAGGACCTTGGCCGTGCGAATGCGATCGAGTCCATTTCCCGAAAACGGTGGGCCTCTTGTCGATTTACGCATGCGGCAATCGATGCTTGCATGGAACTGAGGGCTGATAAGTGGCACGTTAGAGACATCGAACGTATTGATGTCGAGACGTTTGCTGTCGCGTTGCGAGTTGCGGGTCACACCAATCCGTCTACCGCCCAAGAAGCTAAATTCAGCATTACGTACTGTGTCGCTCTGGCGCTGGCGACGGGTGACGTGGGTATCTGGTCGTTCGCAACAGTGCCTGACCCTACCATTCGGAATCTGGTCGGCAAGGTGCATGTCCATCATAATCCCCGGTTCGACACCGATTTTCCTCAAAAGATGGCGGCTCAAGTCACCATCACGTTCCTAGACGGGACCCAAAAAAGAAGTACGGTCGAATTTCCCGCTGGTGACCCCGAACACCCCATTGCCGAGGACACCCTTTATGCAAAGGTACGCTCAATGCTTGTTAGGATAATACCGCCCGGGGCAATTGAGACGGCCATCCAGGCAGTCCAGATTGGTACTTCGGGGCTCTATCACGACTGGATAAGTATGATGCAGCAAACACCGCAATCTGTGGCCGGTTGAGGAAGGGGGAGTTCGACCTTGCGGGTTTACATTACGGATGTAGGGCCCCGGGACGGTTTTCAAATCGAGGATTCACCAGTAAGTACTGATGTCAAAGTGGAGACCATTGATCACTTGACAAGGGCTGGCTTGCCTATAGTGGAATCGACCGCCTTTGTTCATCCCCGGTATGTGCCACAGATGGCTGATGCCGCTGAAGTGATGGACCGCATCACGCGATCAAATCATACGAAATACGCGGTGCTAGTTCCCAATGCGCGCGGCGTTCAGCGTGCATTGGCCCACCGGCCCGATCAACTAAATTTAGTCGTGTCCGCGAGTGAGAGTCACAATCATACCAACTTGCGGCGTGGCACCTTCGAAACGCTCCGAGATTTTGAAGAATTCTTTGAAATGGTTCGTAGCCTGCCCATTCGCATCGTCGGAGGTGTGGCGACTGCGTTCGGCTGCCCATTTGAGGGAGCCGTGGCCCAGGCTCGGGTGTTCACTGTAATCGAAGAGTACCTAAAAATGGGTGCAGATGGCATTACCTTAGCCGACACCACCGGAATGGCCAATCCGCGGCAAGTGCGAGACATGGTACGTGCGGTCGCCCATGAGTTCCCCGAAACCGAGTTCCACTTACACTTTCACAACACACGCGGTATGGGACTAGCGAACGTTTACGCTGGCTTTCTTGAGGGAGCCGTTCACTTTGATGCATCAATCGGAGGCATTGGTGGCTGTCCTTTTGCTCCGGGAGCCACCGGAAATATCGATACCGTTGACACTGTGCATATGTTTCACGAAATGGGAGTAGAAACTGGAATCGATCTCGATGCATTGATCGCTCTGGCGAGAGATCTCGAAAGTGCGTTGGGTCATGATCTCCCCAGTCAGGTGGCTAAAGCGGGCAAGACGAGCAGTCTTCACCCGCTGCCGAATTAGGGAAAGGACCGATAAATGGAAACACACTTAGTGGTGGACCGGCATGAAGACGGTGTGGTAGTGCTAACCCTTAACCGTCCGGATTCTCTTAATGCCATCAACACCGAGTTGGGCCTTGGCTTGCAAGCCTCGTTACGTGAACTAGCAAAGGACAAACAGGTTCGTGTCCTGGTGATAACTGGCCGCGGGCGAGCGTTTTGCGCGGGGGGCGATCTTAAGGAACGGCAGCATATGACCTATGAACAATGGACTCACCAACACCGGCTCTTTCAAGATGTCTATCGTCAGATGCGTAGGTTCCCCAAGCCCGTCGTGGCGGCCGTCAACGGAATAGCCGTCGGTGGAGGTTTTGAGCTAGTGCTCAGCGCGGATTTCTCGTATGCGTCACCGAACGCCAAGTTTGGCTTTCCCGAGGTCATGCGCGGCATTATTCCCGGTGTGGGTGGAACCCAACTCATCGGTCGATTCGCCCCGCACGGCGTGGCGCTCGAACTGCTTATGACCGGTCGGACGATATCTGCGCAAGAAGCAGAACGACGCGGCCTCGTCAACTGGGTAATCGATGCCGACGCGCTCATGGCAACGACTCTGGACACAGCGACGATGATTGCCAAGAATTCGCCGTTTGCTGTGCGTCTGGCCAAAAAAGCATTACTTCTCGGAGGTGCAATGTCGCTTGAGGACGGCGTCGACATGGCGGTCGAGCTGTATAATCGCACGATCGTGCATCCGGATAGAGAAGAAGGCGTAAACGCATATAACGAGCGAAGGCAACCGTATTTTCTAGACAGCGATTAAAGGAGCCCGACCATGGACAAGATGCAGCTGGATTCACAGCTGGAGGACATTCGATTTGCTATAAGACAACTTTGTGGTCGGTTTGGCGAAGATTACTGGCATTCTATCGATATGTCTCGCGAATACCCGGATGAGTTTATCAAGGCCCTTACAGAGGACGGATGGCTCGCCATATTAATTCCCGAGGAGTACGGTGGCAGTGGACTCACCATACGTGAGGCAGCGGTGGTCCTTGAGGAAATTAACCGCTCGGGTGCCAACGGCACGACGGGGCACGCGCAGATGTACACGATGGGTGCGGTTTTACGACACGGTTCCGAGGAACAGAAACAACGGTGGCTCCCCGCCATTGCATCCGGAAAGCTGCGCCTTCAGGCATTCGGCATTACCGAGCCCAGCGCGGGATCCGATACGACCAGCATTAGCACGACCGCGGAGCGTCAGGGCGATCATTACGTCGTACACGGCCAGAAGATATTTATCTCCCGTGTCCAGCATTCGGATTTGATGTTGCTTATCGCAAGGACCAGCCCTCGTGATCCTCGGGGTCGAAAAACGGATGGATTAACGCTGTTTTTGATGGACCTGAGGGCCCAAGAAGATCGGGTTAAAGTACGTCCAATTCACACGATGGTTAATCACGAGACTAACGAAGTTTTTTTCGATGGAGCTCTTATTCCGGTTGAAAACCGAATCGGCGAAGAGGGCAAGGGGTTTCAATACTTATTAAGCGGGGTCAACGCGGAACGCATTCTCGTAGGCTCCGAGTGTTTGGGCGACGGGCGCTATTTTATCGATAAAGCCACCGAGTACGCGAAAAGTCGGCAGGTTTTTGGTCGGCCCATCGGTCAAAACCAAGGCGTACAATTTCCGATTGCCCAAGCCTTCATGGACCTTGAAGCGGCTACCCTGGTGCGAGACAAGGCGGCAATGCTTTATTCGGCGGGACAAAACTGCGGGCCCGAGGCCAACATGGCCAAGTACCTGGCTTCCGAGGCGTCGTGGAAAGCGGGAAATGTGGCAATGACGACATTTGGAGGGTATGGATTAGCAACGGATTACCATATTGAACGGAAGTTTCGTGAGGCACGCCTACCGTTAGTGGCCCCAGTCTCCAATAACCTGGTTTTAGCTTATGTCAGTGAGCACATTTTGGGCATGCCAAGGTCCTACTAAATCAGAAATAAGGGGCGATATTTCATGAAGTGGCCTCTCGATGGCGTTAAAGTTGTTGATCTTACCCAAAACGTTGCTGGACCGTTTGCATCGTCGATTCTCGCCGACCTAGGCGCCGACGTGATTAAAATTGAGCCGCCGCAAGGCGACGCGACCCGAACGTGGGGCCCTCCATTTTGGTCGGGCGAATCCCCCGCATTTTTGGCGCTGAACCGCAATAAGCGGGGCGTGCGGTTGGACCTCAAACAGTCAGCCGACAAAACACGGCTTGCCTCCTTACTATCCGATACCGATGTTCTTCTGGTCAGTGGGCGCCCGGGGGCTATGCAGCGGCTAGGTCTTGGGTTTGACACGCTACACACTCACTATCCACGTCTGATTTATGGTGAAGTTACACCGTTCGGTCAGAGTGGCCCTTTAAAGGACCGGCCTGGTTACGATCCACTAATGCAAGCCATGGTCGGTATTATGAGTGTTAACACCGTACCTGGCGAGGAGCCGTCAAGAGTTGGCGTTTCTATAATCGATATGGGCTGCGCCCAATGGCTTGCTATCGGAGTCCTTAGTGCTCTTCGGGCCAGAGACCTTTCGGGCGAAGGAATGCGTGTCACAGCGTCGTTGTTTGATACCGCTGTTGGGTGGATGACCTATCATCTAGCCTCTTACTGGGCTTCAGGGATAAGTCCCAGGGGCTGGGGTTCCGGCACTGCAATGATCGTACCGTATCAAGCGTTTCCGGTATCAGACGGATGGCTTGTCATTGCCGCAGGCAACGACCGCCTGTTTCGGGAGTTGGCACGGGTCCTTGACCGGCCCGAATGGATTACAGACGAGCGGTACTCTACCAATGCGGCGCGGGTAAGGAATCGTGAACCGTTAATCCAGTCCATTGCCGAACGGACACGCACACGAACTCACTGGGAGTGGCAAGTAGTGCTGGATGCAGTCGGAATTCCGTCTGCCCCTGTCCAAACGGTAGAGGATGTGGCCCGCTCCGAACAGTTGAAGACGAGCGGCATAATTCAACAATTAACCCACAACCGGATCTCGGACTTCCGTGCAGTTGGTCTTCCGTTGACCATGAATGGCATTCGACCTGCCATCCGGAAGCCACCTCCAGAATAGTGGGGAGTACGCGAAGGGGGAGTTTGCGATGGAATGGCAAGAAAAGGTCGTGCAATACCGTCGAGAGTTGCATGCGATTCCCGAACTGGGATTTTCCGAATACAAGACCCGTGAGTACCTATGGTGTCGTCTGGCCGATCTCGGGTTGAGCCCCAAAGCCATTGGCGAAACCGGGATCATCGTCGATATTCCGGGTAGACGTCCAGGGAAGACCGTAGCTCTAAGGGCGGATATGGACGCACTACCATTGACCGAGGAAACAGGATTGCCGTTTGCTTCGCGGCATGAGGGGATCATGCATGCCTGTGGGCATGATGCACACATGGCAATGCTGCTTGCGTTAGCCGAACGGCTTACCAAGGAGCCCGACTTCGCGGGGCACGTTCGTCTGCTATTTCAGCCTGCCGAGGAACGTCCGCCAGGTGGTGCATTGCAATTGATCCAGGGTGAGGCGCTCGATGGGGTTGATGAAGTGTATGGGTTACATGTATGGGCCGGTCTGCCGGTGGGTACGGTGGGCCTACGACCCGGCCCCATGATGGCCAATTCGGACCGATTCACGGTCCATATTCGAGGTAAGGGAGGACATGGATCACAACCTCAGAGAACGAAGGACGCGGTACTCATTGCTGCCCAAATCGTCCTCAATTTGCAAACAATCGTGGCCCGCCGCGTACCACCTGTTGACCCCGTGGTTGTGACCTGCGGCACCATTCAAGGCGGAAACAATTACAATATCATCACGGAAACAGCGGACATTACTGGAACAGTGAGAACATTTTCGACCAGGGTTCAGGATTTTGTCGCACAAGAGATTAATCGGGTTGCCCAAAGGACCGCCGCTGTTTACGATGCTGAGGCCAATGTCGTGTTCGAGAAGTGTTTTCCTGCGGTTATCAATCATGAGCGCGAGACGGCAGGGTGGGCAGCAAAAGTAGGGGATGTTGTCGACGTTCAAGAACCCGAACCCGATATGGGTGGGGAGGACTTCGCATACTACCTTCAGCATAGAGCAGGTGCCTTTTTGTTTCTGGGTGCAGCACAGGACGCGGGCGAGACGCCGCCGCATCATTCCCCGCATTTTCTTGTAAATGAAAGGGCGCTTCCTTTGGGTGTCGAAGTCTTGTACCGAATCTTTGCCAGTTGAAGTTTCTTGCCAGGAGCGGTCAGCAACCGTGAAGCGGCCGACGCTGGTACACCAGGCCGATGAAGCCCCACACGTAGCGTCGCCGGTGCGGGTCAAGTAGACGTGGTCCAGACAGTGCGCCCGCCGCCGGGTTCCGTCAGCCGCCTGCCAATGAATGATTTGAATGGGGGTCACGATTTCCTTGAGACGTTTGGTCGTGGGTGCCGGCTGCGATGCCCCATTGGGGCAGGGCAACGTGATGCCGAGCCGCTCGTGATTCTGCCGCATCACCGCTTGCATACAGCGCCATAACAGGAGCGCCATGACATAGACATAGGCGGTGATTTTCTTGGTGCCCTTGAGGAACAGGGGGGCGACAGCTAACGGACCTTTCAATAGCGCGTTGTCTTGCTCCACCACAAATTGTGTCTTATAGCCTTCCAAGAGGGCCCGCGCCGACCGGCGCGGATCATTCGAGACGAGAATGAACGTGCTGCGCCGGAACCGTTCAACCTCGAGCCGCTCGGTCGCCTGCGCTCCTCGGGTGACAACCACCATCCACGCCGGATCACCGTCCGCCGCCGACGATTCGACCACCTCGCCCGTCACCAGCCAGGCCGCTTGACGCACGCGCTTGGTAGCACACCAGGTGTCCCACGCGGCTTGGGCGTCGGCGCGACAGGCAAAGCGTCGCTGTTCCCACTGTTGCGCGGCGTGGTCGATCCACGCCGCATCATCGGTCACGCGGTCTTCTTCTTGATGGAGCGCTTTGGCCTGGAGCGCGGAGGAATGCACCACCAGGAGGCGCACGTCCCGTTCGAGGCCAAAGGTATTGGGGACGCGGGACACAAAGTTAATCCCGTAGTCACAGAGGTCGGCGACGGTGTTGTGGGACACGAGCTTGGAGTTCGCCACAAACAGGGTCTGGGCGCGGATGTCGGCCGCCAAGGTCCGACCCTGGCTGAGTAAGGCCTCCCGACTCCATGTCGGATCATCCATATTCCCATCACAGACATCAACAGCGATGGGGATGCCATCGGCCCGGGTCGTGACCCCCGCGACCAATTGCTTGCATTCCGGGTGGCCGTCCTTGTTGTAGCCGTATGTCGGAATACTGCCCTCATTTTGGCCGGGATACTGACCATAGAGCGTCACGGTGGTGGTATCGAGATGCGTGGTGTCCCGGGACGGGAGGCCCAGCCGTTCCACCGCTTGCTGACTTAGTCCGGCAAAGGTTTGCCCCACCTGCGACTCAAACAACGTCAGCAGCGCGCGGCCGATCGCGTCATCATTAAAATCGTCGGGTTGGCGCTCCGCGCCAAACAAAACGGCGCAATCCAAATCGGCGTAAAATTCTTCGAGCCGATACCAGGCCATCGGATCGACCAAGCAGCCGATGATGAGGGCTAAGAGGCGCACGCCCGGCGAGACCTTACATTGCTTCGGATCCCAGGCCACATGGGCATTCACCTAGTCCACAAGTCCAATCCGCTCCGCCATATCCGCAGCGACCACGGCAAATCCCATGCGGTACCCCGGTAAAAACTCCGGCGCCTCTGGCGCCCGGGGCTGGGTGTCTTATTGTGCCATACCCCCTATTTCGCCAGGGCACCGGGAAAATCCTTTGGCCAGGGCCCTCACCCACAAATTTTTTTGGAGACGTGAGACTCTGGATGGCGGCGTGAGAACGGACCGAATAATGGGCGCGCCAGCACGTCAGGACCAACCACTCGCGGGCCTTCTCATCCAGGGGTGCGAAATACGAGTTTAATCTCGAGCATCGACGCGAGCGTCGCGTCCCAGTGGGTCTGAATGCGCTCCTGCGGCACGCGGTACTCCAACATCTCAGCGCCCCCGGAAAGCGTGGATTCCGTGGTCCGTGTTTTTCGCCATCACCGAGAGCGCTTCATAAAAGAGGTTGGCTGCCAAAAGGGAGGTCGTCGCGCCCGGTGCGTCATACGGCGGGGCGACTTCGACGATGTCAATGCCGACCAGGCGATGGCCCTGAAGCTGCCGAATGCATTCCATGGCGTCCCACGATGTTAACCCCCCCACTTCCGGTGTGCCGGTCGCCATGGCGAAAGCAGGATCGACGACGTCAATGTCCCATGACACATAGAGCGGCTCGTTGGCGGGGATGGCGTCCAAAATCGTGCTCATGACGGCTTTCACGCCGTGCATGTGAAATTCCGCGATGGTTTGCAGGGTGATGTTGTGATCGCGGGGAAACTGCAGATCCTCGGGTGAGAACTGCGGCCCGCGGATGCCCGCCTGAGCTACATGGCCGAGCAGATTTTCCTCAAGCGCCCGACGCAGCCAAGTGCCGTGGGTATACTTTTGGCCCCAATACGCGTCCCAAAAGTCAAAGTGCGAATCAAAGTGAATTAGGTTGACCGGTCCGTGGACGCGGCGCATTTCCCGGAGAGCCGGGAGTGTGATGGAGTGGTCTCCTCCGCAAATGAGTGGGATAGTGCCGTTGTCCAAAATGGGGCCTAGCGTGTGCGAAATCGACTCGGCCGTGCGGTCAAACGATCCGGGAATGATGTCCACGTCCCCGTAGTCCACCACATTGAAGGTGGCGTACGGCTCAACATCGACAAACATGTTGTAAGGGCGCAGCAGCCGTGAGTTTTCACGCACGGCTGCCGGGCCCATCCTGGCCCCGCTGCGGAACGTCGTGCCGTCATCGAACGGCATGCCCACAAAGGCAACATCGATATCCGTCAGATCCCGCTCATAGGGAAGGCGGGCGTACGTGCTAATCTGCGTGAAGCGTGGCGAAACCAAGGCGTCCAAGGGACGAATGTCACGTCGTGACGGCATGTTATCTCACTCCTCATTCTGCGATATCTTCTTCCAGTCCAAGTGAGCCAAAGGCGTACTCCACCTTGTCGTTGCGCTCGCGGCGCTGGGAGACGATTCGATATTGAATCGCGCCAGCCACCAAGAGTGCGATGCTGAACAGAGCTGGGTAGATGAATGGGACACTGATAGGGAAGAACGTGTAGAAAATTCCCAGCACAATCGTGGCCAACGACACAATGGGCAGTACGACGTGGACAAACCAGCGCATTTTGGGCTGCTTGCGGTAATAGGCGGGAAGGCTGATATTACCCAGAATGTGGCCCAAAAACTCTCCCATGGTCGCCAACAGAATCAAGACAATGTAGCCGGTGCTGGGTCCCCAGATGGCCGCGGCCACGATTCCGAATACGGCGGCCGTGACGCCAATCCAGATGACTGCGGTGCTCGGAGTCAGGTACTTGGGATGGGTACGCCCAAACACCGATGGCAAGAGGTTGGCCTGCCCCATCGTCATCAACAGACGGCTGACCACAATGCTTGCAGCCATGTTGACGCCGACGAGGCTGTTGATGACAAAGAGCGACAAGATCAGTTCGGGCACTTGGCCGAGATACCGCTGCACCACCGTGAGACCCGGAATGGTCGCGGACGCGAAGTTGCCCATGTTGTGGTAGCCCCAGCCGATGGTAAATGAGTAGGAAACCAAGACGAAAAGCGCGGTCACCAAGACTGTGGCCCAAATCAGGGCGCGGCGGATGGTAGCTTGGGGAGCCTTGGATTCCCGTCCCAGATACACGGTTGCAGTTGATCCCGACATACCAAACGCAGCCACCAAGAGACCAATGGAAAATCCGCCAAAACCGCCCGATGCAAGGTGCGGGTTATACACAGCCAGGGTGTTGTGCGGACCCACCGACACAATGATGACCACGCTGATGATAACCAGCAACAAAATCTCGGCAATAGCCACGAAGATCGCGTAGTTGAGCGATGTCTTAATGCCGAGGTACGTCAACAGCGTGGAGGGGATGAGAATCAGGACGGACAGGGGTATCCAAAGCCAACTGGCTGGATGGGCGATACCGATCGCCGGGAGCAGCGAAGACACCATGATCCCGAAAAAGAGGGCATTGGCGGGAATCAGCGCGATATAATACACCGCGTAGGACAGCGCGGCCAGATATCCCCAGAGCGCGCCGACGCCCTTGGTGACGAAGTACGCAACACCACTCGCGCTGGCCAGCCGCTTGCTGAACTGAAACGGGGTGTTGATCCACAGTACGACGACGATGATTCCGAGAAGGTAGGCCAACGGCAACGCACCCAACGCATAGGTGGCGGCCGCGGTCATGGCCACGGTGGTGGCGGCAAGTGGACCGTTGGCGATGAGGCCCTGTGCAAAAACCTGAAAGAATCCGACCGAGTTGTCGGCTAGCCCTGCCGACGAGGGCGCACGCGCTTCTTTGGTTGCCATAACGCGTTTCATCCTTCCTTTGTACGGGCCATGCTATGCGGGCATGGCTTCGAGTAAAACATCGTGCAATGTCGCAATGAGGGTATCGATCTCTTCGCTGGTGATGATGAGCGGCGGCGACAACGTGATGACGTCGCCAGCTGGTCGAACAATAATACCGGCCTCCCGCATCTTGGTAGTCACCAGATTTCCCAGCGTACCCGGGGGTTGGTGGCCGTCGTTTCGCAACTCCACACGACCGAGAAGGCCCTCGGATCCAGCATCCGCCACTTGGGATGGTAGGGTTTGGGCGATCTGGCGCAAAAGTCTCGCCAGATGGTCGCCAGCCACGCGCGTCCGGTCGAGGAGGTTGTCCCGCTCGATAATGGCGATGTTAGCCAATGCGGCGGCCGTCGCCACCGGATGGCCGCTGTACGTGTTTCCGTGGCGCAATTCCGGCTCACCCGTGCTGGCCTGAATGTAGGCGTCTATTATGGGCTGAGAGACGGCGGTCGCGCCCAGCGGCTGATATCCCGAGGTAATGCCTTTGGCGAAGGTCATGATGTCGGGCTGGACCCCGTAATGGCGCGCGCCGGTCCAGTCGCCGAGACGCCCAAAGCCCGTGACCACTTCGTCGGTTATCAGGAGCACGTCATAGCGCGTACAAATCTCGCGGATTTGTGCGAGATAGTTGTCCGGGGGAATAATCACGCCCCCGGCCGCCTGGATCGGTTCCGCGACGAAAGCCGCCACCGTGCTGGGATCCTCAAATTGTATCAGGCGCTCGACTTCGTGCACGCAAGCCTCGGTGCAAACGGCACTTCCCGGATGGTAGGTGCAGTGGTTGCGGTAGGGCGCCGGGACGTGGCTGGCGCACGTCTCCGAGCAACGGCTCAAACATGCGCCGATTGGCAGTGATGCCGGCCACTGAGAGCGCGCCCGCAGTGACGCCATGATAGGCGTGCTGGCGACCAATCAGTTTGGTTTTGGTGGCCATGCCGCGCATCCTCCAGTACTGCCGACTAATTTTTATCGCCGTCTCCATAGCCTCCGAGCCGTCGTTACTCAAAAAGACCGATGCCATGCCATCGGGTTTGAAGAGACCAATCAACCGCTCTGCCAAATCGATTGAGGGTCGATTGGCAAATCCGCCGAACGAGGAAAACCAGCTGAGCTTTTCAGCCTGGCGGGCGACCGCGTCGATGATCTCCCGCCTCCCATATCCTACGTTCACCAGCCACAAGCCGGCGTGCGCATCCAAATACCGACGGCCGTCTTCGTCAAAAACGTAGACGCCGTCGGCACGGTCAATAACCAGCGGACCGTTTTCTTGCATGGCCCTCATGCTGGTGTACGGTCCCCAGCGGTTGGTTGTACTCATGCGAATCCCTCCGTCAGACAAGCGTTGGTCAATCTCTCGATATACTATGAACGTTCGCGGAAATACCAAAAACCCCTTGACATTTTTGCACAATCATCGAGACAATTTTTGTGCATGATTAACACCGTTGGAGAAAAGGGATGCACGGTGCCGACGTGCTGCACAGTGTCTCCGTCTGCCGGAGCTTGTGCGAGCCCGTTTGCTCGCTGGTCGGGGAGAATTAGTGAGTCGGTTCGGTTTGTGCACGTTGTTGAAGAGCCCGATGTGGCTGCCTAGATCGCACCAGGCTTGATGGTCCTGACGACCGGGCACCACATGGGTACCATCGCAGATATGATTGAGGTAGTTCAACAGTTAGGCAGCATGCAAAAACAACTTTCATGATTTGGGTTGCGGGCAGGTCACGTAGTTCCACTCCCCATGAAAGGTGTGACGGGTTAGATTGAGCGCGTTAAGAGTC
The DNA here is from genome assembly GCA_021820965.1 of Bacillota bacterium. Taxonomy (GTDB): domain Bacteria; phylum Bacillota; class Sulfobacillia; order Sulfobacillales; family Sulfobacillaceae; genus Sulfobacillus_B. The sequence goes on from JAKACZ010000037.1 coordinate 26,151, forward strand.
TCAACCACCTTGCGATCTTTCCGATAGGCCCGCTCATCCAGTACGGCTTGCACCGCTCCCCCTCGGCGGGTGCGCGTATGGCCAATGCATTGGACCACCGGGGGTCAAACGTCTCTAGCGGCCGCCCGCGCCAATTGATACTGTCTCTTCGATATCGCCGGTATACACCTGACCATGCCTCCCAACAGATTCGTCGGGAAAACATTCCGCTCGTGCCAGGTCAATTCCTTCGCCTACGGAAAGGTTATTTTACCGCGCCGCCTTATCTGGTTCGGGCTGCAAGAGGCGTTTTACATTGAGAGTGGGGGAGGGCGTGGGACAAGTCGGGTCTTCAACCGTACCTCAGTATGATCTACCGCCGCGCTCAAGAGCGGGCAGGCGAAGACACCCCCTTACGGGCCACCGTGAACAAGTCCCGGGATGACAGGATTTTTTGTGTTCTGAATTGACAGTCTACACCCTTTTGTCGTACATTGGTATTGGATAGCGCAACGCGTTGCGTTTCACGCAACAAATTAGGGAGGGAGAATATTGTGAAGAAGTCGAAATACGTTGCTGTGGCGGCAACGGCCTTCACGGCCTTCGCGTTGACGGCATGCGGGTCCCACGTAAGCACTACGACGGCAAAGGGCGGTTCGGCAGGTTCATCTTCAGAACCGCTCATCTATGTGATCGGGTATCAAACAAATAATCCTTTTTGGGATACAGAGGGCAAAGGAGCGACTGCTGCTGGGAAAACGTTCGGTGTTCGGGTCCGTTATGAGGCGCCTTCGACTGCGAGTTCTACACAAATGGTTACATTGATCGATGCTGCTTTGTCTAACCATCCGTACGGGATTGCCATTGACTATACCGGGAAGACAATGGAGTCTTCAGTCCTGAAGGCCTTAAATGAGGGCGTCAAGGTTGTGTTGTATAACAACAATCGCTTTGGGGCAGCTAACGGGGGAACAACCAAAAATCCGACCGTCACTACATTGGCGTTTGTGGGACAAAACGAACACAAATCGGGAGCAATTCTCGCGACTAACTTTCTGAAATATCTCCCAAGTAGCGGCGGCACGGTTCTTGTAGTGAACCCGTTTCCGCAAGCATCTGTGTTGACGCTTCGGTACAGCGGAATACAAAAAGTTCTTACAGAGAACGGATACAAAACGAAACTGCTCGTGGCCTCTGGAAATGAACCAACAAATGAGCAGTTAATCGGATCGTATCTGACGGCCCATCCGAATATAGCAGGTATCGTCGGCTTGGGAGATCCCGCTTCAAATCCGGCGGCTCAGTACATCCACTCGCACCATTTGAATATTCCCATAGCTACGTTCGATATTTCGCCCCATACGTACCAGTTAATGAAACAAGTTCCCGAGTATAAAGAGGCGCTCGATCAACAGCCGTATCTGCAGGCGTATATGGCGGTCGAGAATTTAGCATTAGAGGCTAAGTATGGCTTTGAACCCGTGACGGTTAACACTGGAACCCTAGTTGTTACCCAAAAAAACCTTCCGCTTGTAGGGAAGCTTGTAAAATCTGGGCGTGATTGATTTGCGTCACGCTTGGCGGGGGGAATTTCGGCAATGAACACAAGACGGCCTGCAAACCTTTTGATTCAACCGGAGTTTGGGATCTTCGTTGGCTTGGTTGTTCTTATGATCATCCTCCAAGGTGTATCGCATCATTTTTTCAGTGGGGGAGAAATAAGCGGAGCTTCGACGGTAGCTTCGACGATTGGCCTAATTGGAATCGGGGTCACATTCCTAATGACCAGCGGAGAATTTGATCTTTCCGTCGGAACGGTTGCGGCGTTTGACGGCATCATCATGGCGGATCTGGTTCATAGGGGTTTACCGCCGTTGCTTGCCTTGTTGCTGGCCCTCTTGTGCGCATCTGCTATAGGTGCGTTCAATGGGCTCGTGACGATTAGGTTCAAAATTCCGTCCTTTATCACGACATTGGGGACTTATTTTATGGTGGACGGAATCAATTACATTGTTACAGGTGGTTACACCGTCGATGTTTTTGGCCACGGGGTGGTCTGGCGGCTGTTGGGTGATCAGCCCAAGGGATGGCCCGTGGCAGCACCGTTTGTGTGGCTTGTCATCTTGGCGGTCGTTGCGATGGTCACGTTGAATCATACTCGATACGGAAACTGGCTTCAGGCAGCCGGAAGTCGAGGAGGAGCCTCGGCAAGCGCGGTCGGAGTGCCCGTAAAGCGGGTCAAGTTAATGAATTTCCTACTGTGTGCGCTTCTGTCGGGTTTGGCGGGTTGTCTATCCTTAGCTCAAAATGGCTCGATATCGGGCGGGTTCGAACAGCAGTTGAACTTGGTCGTTATTGTAGCTGCCGTATTGGGAGGCACGTCATTATTTGGGGGCAAAGGGTCTGTTTTGGGCACCTTTATAGGTGCTTGTGTATTGGGCGTGTTGGATACGGGATTGGTATTGGTTGGTGTTCCGGGAACCTGGTATACGGTGGCTATCGGGGCAATTCTTATTGTAGCGGTGGTCGTTAATGTTCGATTGGAGGGATTGGGAAATAATCTTGCAATTATTAGGCAAGCGGTCCGGAATCCGTCGGGTAACGGTCAGCCCCACACTGAGAGATCAACGAAGCAGGGGGCCCAGTGATGAGGCCGATTATAGAGCTCGATCATGTGGAAGTATCGTATGGGACCATCCAGGCACTGCGTGACATCGTCTTAAGTTTTCACGCGGGCGAAGTAGTCGGGGTCGTAGGCGACAACGGAGCAGGGAAGTCCACTTTGCTAAAAGTGATTACCGGGTTTGCGACGCCCACGTCGGGAAAATTGCGGATTGACGGACAAGAGGTTGGTGTTTGGGATCCGCGACAGGCTCGCGCTCATGGAATTGAAATTGTCTATCAGGATCTCGCCCTGGTCGAGGACCTTAGCTTGTGGAGAAATTTCTTTCTAGGAAAAGAGATCAAAAGAGGACCGTTTCTTGATGCTCGAAAAATGCGCGAAATTTGCAGTCAAATGTTGGCCGATATCGGGTTGACTCGTGTCAGTTCGGTAGATGTCAGATCGGGACTATTATCAGGTGGCGAGCGGCAATCGTTGGCCATAACACGAGCTGTGCATTTCGGGGCAAAGGCGCTACTGTTGGATGAACCCACAGCTGCGTTGGCGGTACGTGAGACTCAGCGCGTTTTTCGATCCATCGAGGAAGCCAGGAGCCGAGGGCTCGCCATCATATATATTGACCACAACATGGCGCATGTACATCCACTGGCAGACCGAATAGTCGTCATTCGGCATGGCCGGGTTTCCACTATATTAAACCGCAACGACGTGACATTGGCCGAACTGTTGGAGCTGGTCAGTGCGCGAGACGAGACCCACCCAGAAGTTAACGCCTTGTGAGTCCAATCGAAAAGGGAGGGGACGGCACCATGAAAACGACGACATCCAGACCGTTGACGCAACTAGGTAAAGGGCTGGCGATTTTGTCCATGTTGAGCCACGGTGCCTTGACGGCCGCCGAAGCGGCCCGTGAACTGGGGGTGGAGCGCAGCACCGCCTTACGCCTGCTCCGCGAACTCGAAGGCTTGGGGTACGTCCGTCGGGATCCGGCCACGCGCCAATATGAAATTGTCGAAGACAAAATCTATCGCTTGTTGCCCCGCGAGCGCAGCGGTCGCAATGCGGCGGACGAGATTCGGGAGATTCTCATGGCCCTTCGGAACGAGTCCAAAGAAGCCGCCATGTTTGCGGTTCCCGCCGACGAATCGATGGTGTACATGGAATTTGTGCCGGCGCTCTTTCCGGTCTCCGTGCGAGAACAACGCGGATCGGTCCGTTCGATGTGGTTTTCGGCGGTCGGGCGTGCCTATCTTTCCGCTCTTCCTCGCGCGAAATTTGATCAGTTCGTGACTCATCTGCCCGCCCAGGCCCCTGAGGCCAAAGGGAGGCGTCTTCCGGATTTGACGGAAGAAATTCGTCGCACCCGGCAACGTGGCTACGCGGTGGATCGCAACGAGACGATTGCTGGCGTGAGTTGCGTGGCGGTGCCGTTGTTTTCTCGGGGCTTATTGGTCGGGGCGCTCGGCATTACCGCACCGTCCGAGCGATTGACCCCCGAACTGATTGGGCAGTGGGGCGAGCGGTTGAGAGATCTGCCCCAGGAGATCAATTTCATCTACGACACCCAACCATCTTCGGAATATCCGTCGAAATCCGAGACGCAGTCCCCGGAATCTCCCAAGATGCCGACAATGTCCCATGAGGAGGTGGATCATGCCCAGCATTGACGCGGGGCGTCTGATCGGGATGACGATCGGACTGCCCAAACTGGATTTGGAAGAATCGTTTCGGGTGTTACGCGCGGCGGGGTTTACGGCGGTGGAAGTCTTTTTGGGCCAACTCGGCCCCGGTATCGTCGACGCACCGCTGTCGGAAGCTCATGCGGTGGCGGTTGCCCAGGCCGCGCGCGAGGCTCGCCTTGAAGTCTCCACGCTCAATTGTATCATAGGTACTTTAGATGCCTACCATAGCACATCAGCGCGACACCGCACGGCGCAATTCGTGGCCGAAGCCTTGCGGTGGGGGGCGGCGATGGGCGCGGTCCGCATTTTGCTGTGGGATGGTGAGTTGGACGATCCCCAAAGGCTTGCCGATGCCCCGGATCAACTGGCCGAGTGTCTTCAGGAGGCGATGGCACACAGTGGATTGACCCACCCGCCCCAAATTGCGATTGAACTTCATCCAAACACCTTTGCATTTCGGCATCGTTTGCATGAGCAAACCGCCGAGCGGCTCCAGGCGATTGGCGCGGGCATCTGCCTCGACTTTTGCCATGCCGGGGTCGCCTTCGGCCCTCATTTTATGGATGAGCTCAGCCCGCAGTTTCTTGCCGCCGTCACCCATCTGCATTACGCGGATACCGACGGCCAGAGCGAACAGTTGCACTTTCCTCCCGGGTTGGGCGTTCTCGATCTCGATGCCGTGGTCGAACGTCTGGCAGGCCGCGGATTACCCATGGCGTGGGATCTATTTGGATGGCCCAGTCCGCGGTCCGCCTTCCATGCGGGAATGGCGGCGTACCGGGCTGCCGTTGAAAAGCTTCGGGATCAGGGGCATGAAAGGAGCCTCCCATGAAGGCCGCACTGCTGACGCGATTGCCGTCGCCATCCTTAGAGATTCAGACGGTTCCCTTGCCGGACATACCGCCGGACGGCATCGAGGTCACGGTCGAGGCCTGCGGCGTGTGCGGGACCGACCTTCACATCTTAAACGGCGCATCGTACCGGCCGGTTTTGCCCTTCGTCATGGGCCATGAACCCGTAGGCGTGGTGAGCAAAGGCCCTCGAGAACTGATGGGCCGGCGCGTGGTGCCCTCGATTTTTGTGGGGTGCGGCCGGTGCGATCCATGCCGTGCTGGCGATGAGCGGCTATGTGCCCAGGGGCCCTTGGTGACGGGGGTTCTCGGACCTTGGGGCGGATTTGCCGAGAAAATGTGGTTGTATCCGAGCCAACCCGTTGTCGTGCCCGAAGGTCTATCGCCGTGGGTTGCGGCCGCTCTGGTCGACGCGGGCGCCACTGCCCACAATGCCGCGACGCTGGCGCTACACCGCCAACCCCGCCGCGTCGTGGTGTTGGGCGGGGGGCCAGTGGGTTTTCTGACGGCCAGCATTCTCCGGTCTCAAGGATCGGAGGTGGTCGTCGTGGAACCGAATATCTTGCGGCGCGACCTCCTCATCTCCCGCGGTTACGACACATTGATCCGCCTTGATCAGGCGGATCCGACGCCGAGCAGCGTCGTCGTTGATTGCTCGGGGGTTCCCGAGGCATTTTTAGCCGCACTGAATTGGTTGCCGACCCATGGATGCTGTCTGATCGTCGGCTATTCCGAGGTGCCTAGGGTGGATTTTGCAATCGTATCGCGAAAAGAGCTCATCTTCAAAGGCGTACGATCCGGGAGGCGGGACGACTTGATAGCCGTGCTGGAACTGGCTCAGCGCCGCGCAATTGACGTTCCGCCGGTCACCACGTGGCCTCTGGAGCACATCAATGACGCGCTATCGGCACTCCAATCCGGCCAGGTGGCGGGAAAAGCCGTCATCACAGTCAACAACGCCATCCGTCATGAGTGTTAAAAGATTCCGAAAGGGGTATATGCAAATTGGATAAACTGATTATCACCGTTACTGTGGATTCGACCATGTCGTACCCGGGAAACCCGCACATGCCGCGGATTGAAGATACCGAGGCCGTGGCCGCCGAGTACATCCGGGCCATCGATGCGGGAGCCTCGATTGTTCACCATCATGGCGTGCATTATTTAGAGGATCGCATTCAGCCGGACGGGCGGCGACTGTCGTCGGTGGATCACTCCGGGTGGAAAGACTTGACCCACCGTATTCGAGAGGCGCGGCGTCCTATTGTGCAGTTCGGGATTGCCAGTGCCCGATTGCCGGAGAAAATTCAATTGATGGCACTCAAACCGGACATGATGTCTTATGCCTTCAACGTGCATGACGAATATTTTCGCCCGGATCCCGCGTTTTCGGCAAACGAAATGTATTCCCTGCATCCTCGGGACGAGTTGGCGGAATTTAGCCGGGCCGCGCAGATGAGGAGCGTCAAGCCGGAAATCGAGTGCTTTTATACGGGGGCGTTTTGGAATCTCGAATTCATCCGCCGCCAAGGGCTGTTGGGGGATCCGGTGTGGGCGACGCTGTTGTTGGGATGGCCAGGCGGTGCCTGGACGCCTCCCACGGTCGATTCCCTGGTGTATCTGGTCCAGCACTTGCCGCCTCGGGTTAATTGGAATCTCAGTGTCATGGATCCGAACACGCAGTGGAAGCTTTTGCCGACGGCGATCGCGCTGGGTGGGCACGTCCGGGTGGGATGGGAAGATAACCCCTATCTCCCTGACGGCTCATGGTCGCGCACCAACGCGGAACTTGTCGAGAATGTGGTCGCGATGGCTCGGACCATGGGCCGGGAAATTGCCAGTCCGTCCGAAGCGCGAGCCATTGTGGGGTTGCCTGGGGACGGAGCATGAGCGATGACCGAGGCCGAGGTTCTAACGTTGTTCAAAACTTGCCGCAACTGGAGCCGATGGCCGGATGCCCCGGAGCGGGGAACCCTGAATTATATTACTCCGGAAGTCCGCTTGCGAGCCCTTCGTCTGGTGCGCCACGGCATTGTCGTCTCTTTGGGCCGGAATCTGTCCATGAAAGACTCGGCACCGGCCGAGTTTTCCCGCCGGATGGCGGCGGGGGACGATCACAGCGTCACGGATGAGACAACCATTGCGCCGCACGGATTTACCGTCACCCATATGGACGCGGTGGGACACAGCCATTTTCAAAGGCAGATCTATGGTGGCCATGCCGTCGACTCGGGGGTGTTGACCCACGGCTTGCCTTACGCCTCGATCAATGCTATGGGCGACGGTGTTGTCACGCGGGGCGTCTTATTGGACATTCCCCGCGTGCGCGGAGTGCCCTTTTTAGAGAATGGCGACGGTATCGGGGTGGATGACCTGCTCGCGGCCGAGCGCCTCGCCGGGGTCACCGTCGAGCCTGGCGATGCCGTGTTTATCCGATCGAGCCTGGATGGGCAAAGTCCCGCAATGCACGACAAGAGCCGGAGGACGGGAATGGAGCCTGGCACGGTGGCGTGGTTGCATCAGCGACAAGTGGCCGTCTACAGCGGCGACTGCATTGAACGCTTGCCCAGCGGCTACCCTACGGTTCCCCTGCCGCTCCATCAAATCGGGCATGTCGCCATGGGCCTGGCCATCCTGGACAATCCCGACATGGGACGGCTCTATGCGGCGACGCAACAGTATCAGTGCAGCACATTTCTCCTGATGGTCGCGCCGCTTCGCATTATGGGCGGCACGGGAAGTGCGGTGAATCCGCTCGCAATCTTTTGAGAGGTGGGAGGACTGAACATGATGCATGACGAACCGCCGATCCCGAACACGGACAAAACCAAATCCAATCCGAAACGCCTTGGGGTTTGGACCATGACGGGACACCCGATCATCGTTGAGGCGCTGGCCCGTTCCGGTGCGCAATTTCTCGGGGTCGATTTTCAACATGGGTTTTTGGGGTTCGAGGGCGTGATTCGAGCCATTCAGATCGCCACGTTGCGCAATGTCCGCACCTATGTCCGCTTGTCGATGGAGCATATCGCGTGGATTCCACGGGTTCTGGACGCGGGCGCGGATGGGATCATTGCCGCCATGGTCACCGGGGTCGACGATGTCCGTCGCGTCGTGGCAGCGACGCGCTATCAACCCGTGGGCACCCGGAGTTACGGGGGCTGGCGGTACGGACTCCGGCCCGAACCGCCCGACCCACGCGAGATTCCGGTGCAGGTGTATGTCATGGTGGAAACCCCGGAGGCCGCCGAATCCGTGGAGGCCATCGCCTCAACGCCCGACTTGGACGGCATCTATTTGGGCCCCGTCGATCTGGCCCTGGCGGTATCGTCCGCCTACCCGACACAATGGGGAGATATCGGGTGGGAACGGGCGGCCAGACGGATCCTCGAAGCCTGCCATCAATTCGGATTAGCCGCCGGAACCTTTGCCGTTAGCGGAACAGAAGCCGGACGCTTCTTTCATGAAGGGTTTGACGATGTGGTGGTCTCCAGCGATGTCGCCCTGTTGCGTCAGGCGTTGGACCAGCACTTGGGTCTAGCTCAGCCCGGTACCGGGTCCGCCCAGGGCAACGACGGAGAGAAGGGGACGCGATTATGAACGAGATGAATGCGGACATCTTATTGAACGCCGACGAGGCCACACGTTTGGCAGCCCGATTCCTGGCCCACTGGGGCGTTTCGGAGCGGGATGCCGAGATTGTGGCCGATCATTTGGTGGAGAACGATCGGCGCGGCGTGCCGTCCCATGGGTTATTACGGTTGCCGCAATACGCTGAGGAAATCGAGCGGGGCGAGATTGACCCCCAGGGGCAGCCCGCCGTGGCGGCGGCCGATGACGGTCCCACCGTGATTGACGGACGCCGATGCTTGGGGCCCGTCGCCTGCGTCTTGGCGGTAGAGGAGGTGATAGCCCAGTGCCAGATGTACCCGATGGGGGTGGTGACGATCCGTCAAGCCGGGCATTGCGGACGGATTGGCGCGTATACCGAAGCCCTGGCGGCCCGGGGCCTGATTGGCTTGGCGTTTTGCAGCGGGCCACGATCCGGCCATCGCGTGGCACCGTTCGGGGGCACGGAAGGGCGCCTGGCGACTAACCCCATCGCGTATGCGTTTCAGACCTCCGCCGGCCTGATTTCTTCTGATTTTTCCACCAGCGTCGTCCCCGAAGGCAAGGTGCGCTTGTGGCACCATGTGGGTCAAGCGGCACCGCCCGGCGTGCTGCGGGATGCGTTGGGGCGCGAGTCGCACGATCCTGCCGTGCTGTACGACACCCCGGCGGGGACTATTCAACCGCTGGGCGGGGAATTTTTCGGTTACAAGGGGACAGCGTTGGGGCTTTTGGTCGAGGTCCTCGCGACGGTCTACAGCGGAGAAGATAGCGCCGACATCACACGCGTCGGCAACAATGTGACCATGATAGCCCTGACCCCCCCAAAAACCTTTGTCGCCAACGCCTCTCGATTGGCGGCGTACGTGCGTAGTGCCCGGCCGATCGATCCAGCCCATCCGGTATTGCTTCCGGGCGAGTTGGAATCCTCGCAGCGCGGAGACTCCCGCGTGCACATTGCCCAGGATACGTGGCGGCGGATCCTGGCCACCGCGAAACGCAAGGGGCTGGATATCCCCGAGGCGATGGCATGAGCGCCCTCGATCTTGGCTTGCGCGGGAAGACCGCGCTGATTACCGGGGGCGCGTCCGGCATCGGGGCCGCGATTGCCACGGCGCTCGCGAAAGAAGGCGTCGCCGTCTGCCTCGCGGATCGCCAATCGTGCCGAGACACGTTGGAAGCGATCGCCCAACAGGGTGGGACGGGCTATGCCGTGAAGGTTGACCTCCGTTTCGAGGACCAAGTCCACTCCATGGTGGCACAGGCGATTGACGATTTGGGCTCCCTGGATTTATTCGTCAATGTGGCGGCCTCGTTGGCTTCGGAGTCGGTCACCCGGATGATGCTGACCACATGGAACGATATCCTGGCCACCAATGTGACGGCGTGCGCGCTCGCCTGCCGGGACGTGGCCATCCACATGATTGGGCGGGGGCAAGGAGGAGTCATGTTAATCGTGGGCTCAACGGTGATGTATAATCCCGCGTATGCGCAAGCAGCCTACCGGGTATCCAAAACGGGGCTCAAAGCCTACATGGAAACCTTGGCGATCGAACTGGCCCCGTATGGAATTCGCGTGAACATGGTGACACCCGGCTCGTTTCCGACGCCATTGGTCTCCCATCTTTCCTCTGAGCAACGATGGGCCGCCGCACGGGAGGTTCCCCTAGGGCAACGGGAAGGGCAACTCTCCGAGGTTGCTCCTTTGGCCCTGGCGTTGTTGTCGGATACGTTCTCGTCATATATCACGGGAGCCGACGTTCCGGTCGATGGCGGACTGCATTTGCGCCCACTGTATTTCGGTTCTAGCGAGGAAGTGAAACGCTTCAATTCATAATGCGGATCGGCCGCCTATCAGGCTCTTTCGCAAATCGTCGGATGACTATCCCGCTAGATCCCCCACGGTGAGCACATTGTACGCATTGAGCAGCTCCAGCCCTGCACGTCCGCCCCCGCGCCGATGTTTCATTTTAATCCGGCTATTGGTGCCTGCCAAGGGCCCCTGGCTAATCTCCGGATAGATCAGGCTATTTTTCACGGCCTCATCATCTTTGCTGAGCCCGGTGGCATATTGAGCGAGGGGCCCGATCTCGCAGACTTGATAGTGCTGAATAAACGCGGTGAAGGCCGGATCGGCGGCATCAAAGACGTGATAGCAATCGCTCAGAAACGCACCAGCAACCCCGTCACCGGGTAGCACCCGACGAGGGCCTCAAAGATTAGTCTTTTTGTTCCTTGTCTTGAGCTTGGCTGGGGGATGGCGTCGGATCCGCTGCGGGCGTCTCTCCAAAAATCAGGGTGCGCGCGTTTTCGCTGAAAGGCGACTGGGCACCGGGTCGAGTCTGGGGGGCGGCGGAGTTCGGCGTAGAGGCCGCATCCGGCTGCTGCGGTTCCGCCGCGTTCGGGCGGCTGTCGGAAAGCCCCAGCGTTGTGACCACTTCAGCAAAGATTCCCGCGATCATGGTCAGCTATGTGGCCATGCGTCATCCCTCGTTGCCACCGGAGCCCGCTCTTGGCAATCAGACCGGGATGTGATGCAAGGATCAGACTCCGAGTGGCATATTGTGGTGGTTTGATTCTGCAATCATGCCATGTCGGAGTTTCCTCTGTAAACCCCGCGCAACCTTTTCGAACCCTACGCAAACCGGTCTAGTGGCCACCCCTTTCCCCCAATCTTTAAAAATTATTTGCCCAACTGAGAAATTAATTGTTATACTGTCGACAGTCGTTTGTAGGTATAGTTTGACTCGTCATCTTATTTGTCCAATTCTAGCGTTGTCAATTCGCGTTTTGTTGGCGGCACCCCAAAGGAGGAATCGACAAATGGCGAACGAGAGTCCGGTTATTCTGCGCCATGCTAACGACGTCTTCGATATCGTGGATTCATACCGTACGCGGGCTAGTTTCCTGATTACGCTCGTCGCACTGGGTGGCGTCTTTGTGGATGGCTATGACTTTACCAGTTTAGGGATTGGAACGATTCAATTAAAACAGCAATTTCACCTAACTGCAGTGGGCCTCGGTACGATCACAGCGTCCATGGCCGTTGGGGCGTTGATTGCTGCCCTAGTGGGCGGGTATTTTGTCGACCGTGTGGGCCGATACAAAATGTTTCTTTTGGATCTCTTTTTATTCGTGGGATCGGCAATCGGAGCGGCATTATCTCCCAATATGGCCTGGTTATTAGGGTTTCGGTTTGTGATGGGGGTGGGCGTGGGGCTGGATTTTCCGGCTGCGATGAGTTTTGTCGCAGAGTATACGAATACCAAACGTCGCAGTAACTCGGTCAACCTTTGGGGGACTGTATGGACGGCAGCCATTATCGTGGGATTGCTCTGGATTTTGGGACTTTATTACCTAGTACCCTCGACGGACCTTTGGCGCTGGGCTGTGGGGATGGGGGCATTTCCCGCGATCATTGTTCTTTGGGCTCGGTATCGTTATATGCGAGAAAGCGCTTCGTGGTTGGCGCGGTATGGTACGTTACGGGAAGCTGCGGACGCATTGACCAAGGCCTACGGGATTTCCGTGATTGCCGACCCGCAAGTCTCATCGAGGACGACGACCCCTGCACCACTTTCCCTCGGGCAAGCGGTCACTATCCTCAAAAGCCCGTATGGACGGCGTACGTTGTTAGCATCCGTTCTGGCCATGGAAGGGAGTATTGAGTTTTTTGGGCTGAGTTTCTACCTGCCGGTGATATCCTTAGCTTTGTTTGGAAAGGTGTTTATCTACGCCATCTTGGGATCCATATTCTTCAACGTATTTGCGCTGGCCGGCAATGCCTTTGGGGCGATAACGACGTCGCGCTTTGGGATGCGGCGGCTGGCAATGGTCAGTTGCGGGGGTGTGATTGTCACCTTGGCGATTATTGGATTCTGGCGCCACGCGATGCCATTGTGGCTCTCCGTATGTGTTTTGGCAGTGTATCTCATTTTTCACGGTTTTGGTCCGGCTATTCAAGGAATGGGGATGGCGTCTATGTCGTATCCCACCGAATTGCGCGGGGTGGGAACCGGGTGGGTTCAAAGTATGGTGCGGGTTGGATCGATAACTGGGTTTTACCTTTTCCCGGTTCTTACCACGATCATGGGATTATCTCGCACGTTCTTGATAGTGGCTATTGCACCGCTCGTGGCCTTAGCGGTGTTGTTCTTGGTTGATTGGGACCCCGCCCACTATCAGGCCGATCGCGATGCGAAGATTCCGTCATCCATTGTAAACCAAGGATAACGCCGTAATGAGGTGAAAACATGCGAGTGGCGATTGATGTGGGAGGAACTTATACTGATGCCATCTGTTGGCATCAGGGAGATGTCCATCTGGTGAAAACCCCGACGACTCCTGAACATCCCGTTGAAGGCGTTCTCCATGCCTTGCGGCTTCTCCATAAAGAGGTGGACAACGGAGCTCGTGTGGAGCAGCTGACCCACGGCACCACGCTAGCCACGAATTTGCTGGTAGAAGGGAAAGGCGCTCGCGTGGCGATGATTACCACGCGCGGATTTCGGGATGTGTTGGCCTTGGGTCGTCAAAAACGCGATCAGTTATATGCTCTCGCGCCGACGCAAACTGAACCTTTGGTAAAGCGGCGACATCGCTATGAAGTGCCGGAGCGAACGCTTTTCAACGGATCCATTGTGGAGCCGTTGGATCTGACCGCCATGGAAGACATACTAGAGGAGTTGGCGCACACCGATTGTCAATCGATAGCCCTCTGCTTTTTGCATGCTTACGCCTCTCCCATGAATGAGCAGCGCGCCGCAGAGATCATTCAGCAGCGGTATCCGCAGTGGGCTGTTTCACTGTCGAGTGAGGTGGCTCCGTATTTCCGGGAATATGAGCGATTTAGTACGACAGTGATGAATGCCTATTTGAAGCCCGTGATCGGCCAGTACTTTACCAATTTGGGAAAGGTTCTGGGGCGGTATCAGTATCCGCAACCGTATATTATGAAGTCCGATGGTGGCGTCATGAGCTTGCCCGTGGCCCGGGAGCGAGCCGTGGACACATTGCTCTCGGGTCCAGCGGGGGGCGTCATGGGAGCGGCGTTCGTGGGTCAACAGTCGGGACGCTCGCATCTCATCACGTTAGACATTGGCGGAACGACGACGGACGCGTCTTTAGTGGTGGAAGGGAAACCGCTCATTAACCACGAACGGCGATTAGCTGGCCATGCTCTTCAAATTCCTATGCTAGCCATCCATACTATTGGGGCGGGCGGTGGTAGCGTGGCGCGGATTTCCCCTTCGGGGCTCTTGAAAGTGGGGCCAGACAGTGCGGGCGCGGTCCCTGGACCCGTTTGTTATGACTTGGGAGGGCGTGATGCGACCGTCACGGATGCCCATCTCCTCCTCGACCATATTCCCGTTTTGCGCCCCGGAACGTATAAGTTGCTGAACCGAGCATTGACAACGCACACTGTCGAAGAGTTAGGGAGAGCCCTGAACATGACGGCCATCGACATGGCAGCCGGTATTGTGGAGGTGGCGAATCACACGATTGCCGAAGCGGTGCGGTTGATCTCCATTCAACGGGGTTATGATTCCCGTGATTTTACATTAGTGGCGGGTGGTGGTGGCGGGGGCTTGCATGCTGCGGCGGTGGCGAAGATCCTGTCCATTACAGAAGTTTTAATACCGCGCGAGGCGTCAGGCTTATCCGCTTTAGGCCTACTATTGGCCGACATGTCTCAAGAATTCATTTTGACCCGGACTGCAGTGGTGGATGAACTTATTTGGGATGATGTCGAGCAGATGGTCGACGCACTGCACCGACGTGCCCGGGACTTTTTCGAGGCGGAACAGATTCCCGAGACGCAGCGAACTATTCAGTGGAGCGTCGATATGCGCTATCGCGGACAGGCGTATGAAGTCACGGTCTCGTTGCCGCCATTGACCGCCGGATCGTACCAACAGCAGCTAACCGAAAAATTTCACGCCATGCACAGACAATTATATGGGCATGCCAATCGTACCCAACCTGTTCAAGTCACCGCATGGCGTGTGCTCGCTATCGGCTGTAATCCGCTCCGAACGGAAGTCCGGCGTCGTCACATGGTCCATCCTGATGCGAGGTTCAAAACACTGCGCCCGATGAGCATACGCCGGGGAATTCCGGTGTGGGATTGGGATCGGTTAGCACCGGGCGTGACGATTGATGGGCCGGCTTTTGTGGATGGACTAGGGACGAGTATTGTGATTCCTTCCGAGGTCCAAGGGAGGGTGGATGAGAGTGGGACGATAGGCTTAATATTGCCGGCATCATGATAATGACGGGAGGCACCCTTTATGACGACGGCACTAAGTCCATTTATCATTGAAGTCATTGGGAATCGGCTGGGCGCCATTACGAAGCAAATGAGTTCGGTGATTGAGCGTACCGCTTATTCGAGCGTGGTTCGTGAGTCCTTGGATTTTTCGACGGCATTATTTGACCGAGACGGTTATTTGGTGGCCCAATCTGAGAATATTCCGCAACACCTCGGATCCATGGGAATGGTGCTGCGTGACGCGGTTTTCCCGGTGTATTCACCGGATAGCTGGGTGGATGGCGACCAAGTGGCCTTAAATCATCCTTATTTTGGGGGAGGGCATACGCCGGACATCTATCTCTTCAGTCCCATTATGATTGCGAATCGACTGATAGGGTTTAGTGGGAATGTATGCCACCATATTGATGTGGGTGGTGCCGCTCCCGGGAGTTTGGCCAACAATGTGACGTCGTTGTTTCAGGAAGGGCTCTTGCTACCGCCGACCAAACTGGTTCGCACTGGCACATGGGATGACGAGATGGTGCGCCTCATTCGCGCCAATGTTCGTGCTCCAGAACTGCTGATGGGGGATTTGGAGTCTCAGGTGGCCGCGAATACGTCGGCCGCGAGCTGGGTTCGCGATGTCGTCACCCACTACGGCGCCGAGACGGTGATTCGGGCTATGGAAGCCTGGTTAAATCATACGGAGCAAGAAGTGCGCCAGGCGATCCGGGATTGGCCTGACGGGGTTTTTCAGGGTGACGGATTTCTTGATGATAACGGGGTGCAGGTGGGGAAACATATCCGCATGGCTGTCGCGATCCGGATTGCCGACGATCGCATCATCTTTGATTTCCGCCAATCGGATGATCAGGCGGTGGGACCTGTGAATTGTGTTCCATCCCAAGTATGGTCTGTGGCAGCATATGTGACCCGCTGTATCACCAACCCGCACACCCCGCAAAATGATGGGGCTCTCAGGCCTATCGAGGTTATCCTCCGACCGGGGAGTATTCTCGATCCAACACCTCCGGCTCCGGTTGGGGCGCGTTTTCTCACAACTATGCGATTGAGCGATGTAGCCCTGCGTGCTCTAGTGGGATCGCATCCCGCATGGACGTTGGCCGGTGGGGCTGCCAATGATTGCGCCGTGACGCTGGCAGGCACCGACCCACGCACCGGTCATTACGTGGTCTATTACGAAATCAATGGCGGTGGGAGCGGAGCCAGTCGTGGTCAAGGCGGGGCGGACGGCATTGACATGTATGTGGGGAACTGCATGAACGCTCCCATCGAGGCGGCAGAAATGGAATATCCTATACGCTTCTTATGCTATGGATTGCGTGAAAACTCAGGCGGGCGTGGGGCCTATCGGGGCGGCCTGGGGATTCGCCGCGATATTCAGATTGAAGCCGAAAAAATGAGCCTCACGCTGCGCTCAGATGCCGAAACGACGCCACCGCCGGGCGTAGATGGCGGAGAGAACGGATTGCCGGGGGAAAAGTGGGTGTGCACAGATGGGAAGTGGACACGGTTGTACAGCAAGGTAACAGATAAATTGCTTAACCGTGGGGACATCTTGAGCATTCGGACCCCGGGTGGAGGTGGGGTGGGCCAGCCTGGGGACCGGGACCAACAGTACGAGGCTCAGGATGCTGGCTTGTATGGGGAGGAACCCTTTGTCGGGGTTTAGAGGGAGCGGGATAGACGGGGAGGGAACGCCGAAGATGGGCAGCGTACACAGTTATTGGGAAGCGACGGCCCCGAAACGTCGGCCACTTAGTCAGGCCCACGGGTCTATTTCGTGCGACGTTGCGGTCGTGGGGGCCGGGTTGACGGGATTGTCTGCGGCGTATCATCTGCGGCAGCATCACGTGGAGGTGGCCGTGTTTGAAGGCCGGAGCGTTGGGTGGGGGGCTTCGGGGAGAACGGGCGCTCAGGTCAATACCGGATTTCGACCGTCGTTTCGGACAATCGAGCAGCGTTGGGGGTCGGAGGCCGCCGCGGAAGCGTTATCCATGTCTGTTAACGCCGTCAAACTCGTGAGTCAGCTCGTCACCACATTAGACATGGTCTGTGATTTTACCCCATCGGGCTTTATTCGAGCGGCGGTCTCGCCGCACGCTCTCGACGTGTTGCGGGACGAGCAGCGGTTTATGGAAGATCACGGATATCGAACCGAGATCCTCCATACGGAAGGATTGCAAGAAGAACTGCGATCGCCCATGTATGTGGGGGGCTTGTTAGAAACCTTGCCCAGTCAAATCCACCCTTTAAAGTTTGTTCAGGAATTGGCTCGCGTGTGTCAAGAAACGGGCGTTCGTCTTTTTGAAAATAGCCCGGTGGTTGACCTCTCTAAAGGGTTTGAAGCCTCATCCCCCATCGTGTTGCGAACACCAGACGCGACGATCACGGCCGATGCTGTGGTCTTGGCGACCAATGCCTACACCACGCCGTTCGGTTCCCGTGCTATCCGTCGGATTACACGCAGCGTTCTTCCCGTGGGCAGTTTTATTATCGTGACGAACCCCCTAGCCGAATTGCCGACGTTGATTCCTCATAATCGCAGTGTGGCCGATACGGGCACCCTGACCACCCACTTTCGTCCCTTATCCGATAACCGGTTGCTACTGGGGGGACGCATCGGACCGAGTGATTCAGATTCCAGCATGGGTCAGCTGCTACAGGAGAAACTGGTTCGTCTTTTTCCTTCTTTAGGCTCGGTGACCGTATCCTATCAATGGGGAGGCTATGTTGGGGTCACGCGAGACTTTCTTCCGCGATTGGGGCGGCGAGATGGCATCTATTATGCACTGGGTTGTAATGGCCACGGGGTCGCATTGGGGACCTACTTTGGGCGATATCTGGCTTATCGCATCGTCAACCCGGATGCTCCGCAGTGCTGGCTGGAACGGCTGGGCCTCCCCACGATGCCGAGTCAGCGCATGGGAGTGCAGGCCCTCTCGTGGTATAGCAAATGGTCTCGCAATCGCTAAACGCTGCGGGCCTTGTTGTGATATAGGCTCCGTTCACCCGGGGGGAATTTCGTTGGAGCATGTGGTCGGTCGACATCGGGCTGCTTTTTGAATCTTTGTGATTGGAAAAGGACGATTGATGGTGGTCAGTCAGAAACAGGGTGGCGTACTGAGGTACCGTCAACCGAAAAGGGGCTGTTAACGGAGCGACATCCCCGACGCCTGCGAGCTACTCGACTTTTCGATAAACTTTAGCCGTTGTGTTACTCTCTACGGACGAAGGAGAAGCCATGATCATCACGCATTCCTTAGCGGAATTAATTGTCAAGGAATTGAGACCGAGAATCTGGGAGGGGAAAATACCGGCCGGAAGGCGGTTGACGGAAACGGATCTGGCTCAAGAGTTTGAAGTTAGCCGTTCCTCGGTACGGGAAGCACTACATCTGTTGGAGCATGAAGGTCTTGTGGAGATTATACCGCGGC
The DNA here is from genome assembly GCA_021820965.1 of Bacillota bacterium. Lineage (GTDB taxonomy): Bacteria > Bacillota > Sulfobacillia > Sulfobacillales > Sulfobacillaceae > Sulfobacillus_B. Next base: position 44,606 of record JAKACZ010000037.1, read on the forward strand.
GGGGCGCTTTTGTGCGCCAATACACGGCGCAAGACCTCGAGGATCTATATGCAGCGCGTCTGTTGTTAGAGACATATGCTTTTCAGGAAGCGTGTTGCCGGATTACGGAGGAAGGATACGAGGACTTGATGCACATTCTCGCGTCTATGGAGCAGGCCGTCGCGTCCGATGATTGGCGGTCCTTAGGGGATTGGGACTTGACATTGCATTTTAGCGTGGTTCAATGGTCGGGAAACGCTGTGATCGTCCGACTGTATGACTCGATTCGCAGTCCAATTCGGGCTTTAATGGGAATTCCACGATTGGAAGAACGTCGGCGTGATTCGGTGGTGACCGAACACCGCGAGTTGATTCACGCCTTACGTAGCGGTGACAAGGAACGTATTCGACAAGCCGTCACGGTTAATATCCGAGACGGAAAGATTTTGGCCCAACACTTGCGCGAGACCGGGCAATAGTGTTACGAGGGTTCTACCGCGCCGATCACCCGCACCTTGGAATTGGAGTGGCATCCCGGCAAGGCGCAGGTCGATTTTGGGCAAGCCGATATCACCGAGCATAGTGAGATGGTTCGGATCCACGCCCTCTGTCTCACCTTTCCTCTTACAGCAATGCCGGCTATCTGCAACTGTTCCGCGGCGAGAATGCCGAATGCGTGGTCCAAGGGCTGGTGGATCTGTTTCACCACGTGGGCGGCGCCTGGTGTTTAACAATGCCAGTGGTGTGGGGCAACGGGTGGGGGACCAGGTGGGGATGACGGAGTTGTTTGCCCGCTGTCAAGCGCACTACGGATTTGAGACGACCTTCGGTAATCCCTATTCGGGGCAAGAAAAAGGTTATGGAAAGTACCCAGTTATGGAAAGAATCAGCCCAAACGGTAGGCCCCGCACTAGAGTTGGGATCTAGGACTTGACATAATATTGGGCGACATGGGGCCGCTCATCTCGATGACACCAGTCGGAGACGGGTTCCCAGGGGATGTCACCGGCGGAAAGCCCGGTGGTACACCAGATCATGGCATTTGCGCCGTTAATTGGTGCATCGATTAGCCATCCGTTATGTCAAGTGATCGCACGCCCAAACGTTGTAGGGACACGCTTTTTCGGGTACTACTTCACAAGCAGAAGGTTGGCGCCCTCCGGGCATCGAGCCTGTTGGACGGCGGAGCCGCTGTATCCCCCTCTTGAACAGGGGGGTTTTAGCAGGCGGGCTCCCTTGATCTTGCATTTCGCACCCCTGCTTAGCCCAGCCTGAATGATGAGACGCCCCTGCGGCTCACCCGGAAGGAACCCGGATAAACCGTCGGGAATCCATCCCGACCAACAAGAGGGCTTGGCGTTGGACGAG
>JAKACZ010000083.1 GCA_021820965.1 Bacillota bacterium
GGTAGAATCGCAAAAATTCGAGAACCACAGGAGGTTAGTGCACCATATATATCCATATTTGGGAATATACCCCTTTTAGCAAAGCAGAGCCCGATTTTTAACCCGAGTTATGCACCAGCTCCCTAGACACCGTCTTTTCTTTGAAACCGCTGACGAGCGGTAGCATGGATGTCCTCTGGCCTCTCATGGAGCGATATCCGGTGGACTGTCGTAACCGGTGGACGTTGACGAAGCCCGAACATGGCGTGAACGCCATCTTTCTGCATCCTGGTGAACCCGTATTCGATGCAATGCGCGCCTGGGTGACGGGAAAGTACGGTGAATCTGCCGCTCGGGGCGCGGTCTTTGTTGATCCTGAGGTCAATGAAGCCTATCTCTTTCACCTCGCCTTGGCCCAAGTCGTGGAAGAGGATGCCGACGATGGTGTATCGCGGGTGGTCGAGACCCGGTTACTGGGAGTGCGCCAATGGCCCGACGGACGAATGGAGGAAGTGCCGGCCGAGCATGTACTGGTGCTGCAACCCGGAGATCGTCTGCCTCCAGTATGGGTGTCCTTGGCCGCGCGCGGCGACGCCGCCCGGGAACAGGCATCGCAACATCTGGAGCAGTGGATGGAAACTTCGTGGCTGGAACCTCTCCAAATGCAAACGCGCCATCGGTCGTCGGAGGAGTGGCACGAGGTCGAAACAGGATATCAGGCGCTCGAGGCAGAGCTGGCCATTCAACGAGGGCAATTGACCAAGAGAATACGGGAAGGGGAGCAGGCGCTGCAGGGGCGTTTGACGATGATCAAACGGCGCCAGGCTACCTTGGACCAGGATAAGACTCAAGCGCAAGCTCGGATTCTACATTCTGCCGAGCGGTTGCACCTTCGCCCTGTCGAGTTTCTGGGACATGCATTGGTGATTCCGTCCCAGGATCCCGCTGTGCGGGAGCAACACTCGGCAGATGTGGAGCAGATCGCGATGGATGTTAGTCGAAGTGTGCTCGAAAACGAAGGCTTTACGGTCGTTGACGTGTCGACGGCGGCGAAAGCGCAAGCCGCAGGGCTCAGTTCATGGCCGGGTTTTGATCTTTTGGCGCACCATCCTGACGGGCAGGAACGCTTGGTGGAAGTCAAAGGTCGTGCAGCACGGGGCGAAGTACTGGTGTCCGATAATGAGTGGGCCCAAGCGTGTAACCATCGCAATACCTATTGGCTCTATGTGGTCTGGGACTGTGCCAGTGCACACCCGTACGCGTTGGCGGTCGCCGATCCCTTTGGCTCTCTATTAGCCAAGACGCGGGGCGGCGTGGCGGTACCAGCGGGAGAAATTCTTCGGGCGTCCCAAGAGCGCAGTGAACGGCACGGAAAGGCGTGATCAGCCAATGAAAGACGACCAACGACTCATTGAAATGGCGTTTCCCTTAAAGCAAGCCTCGTTGGATTCCGTCCATGAGAAGAATGTGCGACATGGTCACATTTCGACGCTTCATATCTGGCCCGCTCGCAGACCGTTGGCGGCGGCTCGGGCAGCCCTCTTGGCGACGTTGTTGCCGGATCCGGGCACACCCGAGGCGCGTCGGGAACTGGTAGAACGCATCGGCGGGAAAGTGCTTCAAAGTATAGAGAAGACCGGGAGTACGGCGTCTGCCAAGGTTAAGGAGGAAACGGCAGGGGGCGTGCTTCATTGGGGCCGCGAAACGAGTCCAGACATGGCGTGGTTTCGCGACCAAATTCGTACCGCCTATGGCGGTCGCGCTCCGAAAGTGTTGGATCCCTTCGCCGGGGGCGGCGCGATTCCCTTAGAGGCCATGCGTTTGGGATGTGATGTCACCGCGGTAGACATTAATCCCGTGGCGTGGTTCATTCTCAAATGCACGCTCGAATTTCCCCAAAAGCTAGCCGGACAGACCCGTCCACTCACGGACTTCGCGTTGAGGTCGCCAGAATTCATGTCCGCGTTCTTACATCAGTCCAATGCGAAAACGGGGAAAGCAAAGCGGACCCACGCCAATGGCGCGCAACTCGAATTCCTGGATGCGCCTGAAGCCGATTTGGCCTGGCATGTCCGTGCCTGGGGTCAGTGGGTATTAGACCATGCCAAGGAAGAGTTGGACCGGTTTTATCCCGTCATCGACGGGAAACCCACCGTCGCGTATCTTTGGGCGCGGACGGTGACCTGCAAAAATTGCCGTGCCACAGTCCCTCTCCTAAAGACACGATGGCTCGCCAAGAAAGATAAAAAGCGGGTTCTGCTGTCGATGGAACCGAATATGGACCGTTCGGGGGTCGTCTTTGGTATTGCCCGGCAGGTGCCGGTGGCCGGTGGTAATGCGGCGCAGAAACGTGACCATGATAAGCAAATAGGCAAGGGGACGATGTCCCGGTCAGGGGCGGCTTGTCCCTTGTGTCGGAAGACCATCATGACTATGGAGGACATTCGTTTAGAAGGCCGGGCTGGGCGTCTCGGAAGTATTATGACTGCCGTAGTAGTAGATGGCGCACAGGGCAAAGAGTATCGCCTGCCGACCGCTGAGGAAATCCATATGGCGGACGCGGCTGCGGCGGAATTAGACCGGGTATATGCTGAGATTCCGTTTGGCTTGCCCGACGAACCCTTGCCCAGCAAAGAGGCTTTGGGGTTTCGCGTTCCACTATATGGGTTTGACAAATGGTCTAAATTATTTACACCGCGGCAATTGCTGGCGATAGGTACCTTTACTGCCGTGACGAGACGACTAATGAGTATATCGGAAATGGATAGCTATCCGGAATGGTGGAAGGAAGCGCTCATTGCTTATTTGGCAGCCACGTTGGATCGTATAGTTGACCGTGGAAGTTCGATTTGTCACTGGGATATTGGTTACGAGAAGGTGGCGAATACATTTTCTGGTTTTCGACTTCCTATTAGCTGGGACTATTCAGAAACCAATCCCTTAAGTAGTACTACGGGCAGTTATGAAGGACAGGTTCAATGGGTCACTCGATTCATTGACCACGCGCTAAAGGGAACGACATCCTCCGACAAGCCCCAGGTCTTGCCTGCAAGTGCCGCCTCCATACAAGAGGGAGGTGTAGACCTCGTCTTGACTGACCCGCCCTACTATGACGCCATCCCATACTCGGATCTGATGGACTTCTTCTATATCTGGTTGCGCCGGACTCTCCATGGAGTATCCACGACGATTGATCGTGCTTTTTCTAACCAGCTTTCCCCAAAGTGGGACCATCAATCGAATGATGGTGAGCTTATCGACGATTCTAGCCGGTTTGGCGGTGACAGGGAGCAATCGAAACAAGCGTACGAGGATGGGATGTTTCGCGCCTTCCAACGCTGCCACGAAGCCTTGAAACCAGATGGGCGGTTGGTCATTGTTTTTGCACACAAGCAACCGGATGCGTGGGAAACGTTGGTCTCGGCCATCATTCGTGCAGGATTTACGGTCGACGCGAGTTGGCCCATCCAGACCGAGATGGGAAACCGTACGCGGGCGCAATCCTCCGCGGCGTTATCTTCCTCGGTCTGGTTGGTCTGCAAAAAGCGTGATGCTGGGGTGCGCCCGGGTTGGGACACCACCGTACTGGAATCCATGCAGCAACGGTTGTCCGAACGTCTCCATGACTATTGGGATGCTGGGATTCGGGGCCCGGACTTTGTTTGGGCCGCCACTGGCCCGGCGCTCGAGGCATATTCTCAATACCCGATCGTCAAAAAGGCCAACAGCCCCGGTGCCGTGATGTCCGTGACCGAATTTCTCCAGCATGTGCGTCGGCTGGTGGTCGACTTTGTCGTCGGCCGGGTTTTGAGTGAGACCGGAGGTAGCGCTGCTATATCGGGCCTCGATGATGTTACAACGTACTATCTCCTTCACCGCTATGACTTTGGCATGGAGAAGGCGCCGATTGGGGCGGTTATTCTCTATGCGATTTCGTGTGGCTTATCCGATACCACGCTGACGCACCAATGGGATTTGTTAGCGCGGTCTGGTTCGGCACGGGACGGCGAGGAAGACGCGACGGGTGATGAGCCGGACTCCGATGGAACCGAGGAAGAAATTGTGAAAGGCGACACCGCCCGATTGAAAACTTGGCGTCAGCGCGGGGGCAAGGCGCTGGGGGAGGATGTCCCGGGTCGGCCCGCACCCTTGATCGACCAGATACACCACCTTATGCATCTCTGGAATGCGGGGGAGGTCGTACCGGTAAACACCTATCTGGACAGGCGTGGGCTTCGACGCAATGCTCTGTTCCCACCGTTACTTCAGGCGCTCATTGAATTGGCGGAGGCCGGTAGTCAAGAGCGGGCCATTCTGGAAAGTCTCAGCAATCATTTGCAGATTCGGGGATTAGCTCCCGACCGCGTACAATCACGATTTATCGAAATGGAGGAGAACAATGGCTAAGGCGGAATGGACACCGTGGCGTGATGTGGTGACGGTGCGGGACGACGTCAAAACTGGCGATTTGTCGTTGGCACGTTTCGCGGCAGACTTGTATGATGTGGTGCTTGACCGGGGCCCGATTCAATATCGGGATGCTACCGAGTTTTTTAGCCTAACCTACCCCACGTTTAATCTGCGTGAATTGGTGAAAGATGTGATGTTGCGCCTCGAGGGCAAAACCGACAAGGCCATTCGGCAGTTAGAACTGACGTATGGGGGCGGGAAAACTCACACCTTGATTACCCTGTACCAACTCGTGCATCGACCCGATGTTCTCCCCGATTTGCCGGCCGTTCGCGAGTTTCGCGAGCATGCGGGCATTCCGTTTCCGACCGCCCGAGTCGCGTGCTTGCCGTTTGATAAACTCGACGTCGAGAAGGGGATGGAAATAGCCAACCCCCAGGGACAGCGGCGCTGGCTGAAGCAACCGTGGAGCGTTTTAGCCTATCAAATTGCGGGCGACGCCGGTCTTCAGTTGTTGCACGCCGAGGGACGAGCAGAGGAACGGGAATCGGCACCCGCGGAAAATTTACTCACGGCACTCTTAGCCATTCCTTCCCATGAGGGCCTCGCTACGTTGATCCTCCTTGATGAAGTGTTAATGTACGTTCGCGAAAAAGTGGCGGATGACCCGGCTTGGCGCGGGCGCATGCAAAACTTTTTTCAGTATCTCACCCAGGCCGTCACGAAAGTCCCTCGCTGCGCATTGGTGGTTTCGCTGCTGGCGAGTGACCCGCGTAAGAACGATGTCATCGGGAAAGAACTGAGTCGGGATTTGGCGGAGATTTTTCGGCGCGAACAGGATCATAGTATTCAACCGGTCGGTAAAGACGATGTCGCCGAAATACTACGGCGTCAATTTTTCACGCCCGGATCGATTCGCGAGCGCGAGCGGTTCCGTGCACCGGTGGTCGCGGCCTTAAAAGGCATTAGCGCACTCGATGAGGCAACCCGCAAGGAGGGTGGACAGGCGGAGGAGCCCTACCTGAACCATTATCCGTTTCACCCGGATTTGACCGATGTGTTTTATACCAAATGGACGCAACTGGAAGGGTTTCAACGGACACGTGGCATTCTGCGTACCTTCGCCTTGGCACTCCGAGATGCCGAGCAGTGGGACACGCAGCCGTTAATTAGTACCAACGTACTCCTCGATGCACCGCGCTCGCGGGAGTTGAGCGCCGCCGCGCGCGAACTCGCCACGGTCGCTGCCACGGAAGAATATGAGGCCAAGCGTCAAGAGTGGCTGACGATCCTCCAAGGAGAGCTCGAAAAGGCGCAGCGCATCCAGGAGGAAGTGCCAGCGTTGCGAGCGCGAGAACTCGAGCAAGCGGTCCTCGCAACCTTTTTGCATTCGCAACCTATCGGCCAACGGGCGACAACGCGGGAATTGTTGGTGTTGCTTGGGGCGGCTCGGCCAGACCGAATCGAACTCGAGAAGGCGCTCAGGCAGTGGGCCGATACGTCGTGGTTCTTGGACGAAGCAGCGTTGACCGAAGGGCAGAGCAACCGTACGAGCCTCCCTAGCGTCTGGCGTCTGGGATCACGGCCCAACTTGAAACAGATGCACAATGATGCGCGGGTACGGGTCGCATCGAACCGCGATGGAGTGAATGCCCGCCTTATTGATGAGATTAAGAAAGTGAAGTCGCTGACGGCGGGGGCAGCCGGGGCGGGGGCCACCGTCCACATGTTGCCTAAGCATCCCGCGGATATTGAGGATGATGGGAGATTTCATTACGCGGTGTTGGGTCCGGAGGCGGCCTCATCGTCCGGGAACCCGAGCACCATTGCCCAACGATTTCTTGAGGAGACGACAACCCCGGATCGCCCACGTATTTACCGCAATGCCGTGGTTTTGGCTACATTGGAGAGAACAGGGTTGGCAGCTGTGCGAGAACACATCGAAGTCGCGATGGCGTGGGATGAAGTGGAGAGCCAATTGAAGAATCAGGATCTTGATCCGATTCGAGAGCGGCTTTTAAAGCAATACCAGACGGACGCCCGCGACGCCATTCCGCACTTGGTTCAGCAGTCGTATAGCATCGTGGTGTCACTAGGCAAAGACGGAGTTCCGCTGGCCTTCAAGATGACGGTGGATGTGACGCGGCCCCTGTTTGAGCAGATCAAAAACGATGAGCGTTCGCGTATTCAGGATACGGCGATTAGTGCCGAGGCGATTTTGCCCGAGGGCCCTTATGATCTTTGGAAACCAGGCGATACCGCCCGGCGCCTCAAAGACCTCGTCGGCGCGTTTGCGGACGTCCCCGCCTTACCGAAGATGCTGAAGACCCAAGGGATTTGGGATACCGTCAAGCAAGGGATGCAGGAAGGCCTCTTTGTGCTACGGTCATGGCGCCCGGACCGATCATTTCGCACCTGGTGGCGAGAGACGATTCGAGACGAGGACCTGTCAGACTCTAGCATGGAACTCGTGTTGCCGGAATCCGCTGAATTGGACCATTTACACGTGGATCTGCTGGCACCCGGCCGATTACCCGGACTATGGCCGGACGATGGGGGGGTGACCGTGGCCGACGTCGACCAGTATTTCAGTGGGACTACGATTGCGGAAGTAACGCGGAATGGCTACGCCGAGCCGGTGGCAGTGCCCCACGTTGCGGAGAAGGTCTTGATCGATACGGTGAAGATGGCCGTGGCCCAGGGTGTGGTGTGGGTTATGAATGGACCGGTCAGTCTGTGGGGGGAGTCGGTCCCGGATGGGGTGATTACGCCCAAGGCGCAGCTGAATACCCCGCCAGAGCCCATCGGAGTATTTGATGCGCTCGCCGATAACATTCCGGAGGCATGGGAAGACAGCAGTACGACGGCACTTGCCATATCCATTGCCTTGTCGAACCGTCGAAGTCAGCCGTTGCCATGGTCTATAGTGCGCCAAGCCATCACCGAAGCACGGAATGCCGGCTTGATTACCCTTGAAATTGCCGATGCCTCATGGCCTTGTGCATTAAGCGAAGCGGGTAGCGTGCGCATTCGAGTTCCCCAAGGCATTGCGAGTGTATCCGCACCGACTGCCCAACCGACGATGGGGAATAAAAAGATTCGAAGCGAACGGCAACTTAAGCCAGCGGAGGTTCAGAATTTCGCGGAGGTAATTGGGAAGCTGGTTCAGGACCTTCAAGCATGGTCTCCTGCAATACACGTGGCCATTGAGCTTGATACTACGACTATGGAGATTGATTCTGCAACCAGAGAGCGAGTTGACGCCCTTTTAAAAACGGTCAATGGTGATTGGCATATTTGATTCTTCCCGAATTTAGGGAAGAATGCTGCAGGGAGTCTCGACAGAACGGAACGGAGAAGACAAGTATGGGATTTAAACCGTTACTCTTCGTAGCAATGCCTTTTGGGCAAAAGCTAGACGTGGTTACGGGCTCTATAATTGATTTTGACGATCTTTATCAACGCGTGATTGTCCCTGCGGGTCGTTTGGCTGCCGTGGACATACTGCGTGCCGATGAGGAGCGCATGGGGGGATTTATCCACTTGCCCATGTATGAGCGTTTGTTGTTGGCAGAACTCGCAATCGTGGATCTAACGCTTGCCAATCCCAATGTGTTTTACGAATTGGGCGTTCGACATGCAGCGATACCTCGAGCTACAATCCTGATTTACCATGAAGCATCCGTCCTGTCTTTTGACGTGAGGCCCTTAACAGCGATTCCATATGCGTTAGAAAAGGGCTCGGTGCGCAACGAAGATATTGCCAAACTGATCGAGACGTTAGCGAAGAAAATCCAGGCAGCGAAACAAGACCATGACTCGATCGATAGCCCGCTCTTTCAACTCATCCCTCACTTGGCGGCTGTCCAACTTTCTCACGAGGCAACCGAAAGCTTTCGAGATAGGGCCCAATTCATTGACCAGAAACGAGCGACGATAATGGGAGCAGTTGGAGAGGCCAAGGTGCAAGCCTTGAAAGGAACTTTGTGAGATTGACCGTGAGATGGGTGAACCAGTAGAAGGTCCAGCAGATATCGTCATTGATCTTCTCCTAGCGTATCGAGACGTGCAGACATGGATATGGCGGCGGCCATGGTAGTGCTCGTTGCGGGTGTTACGTATGTGTAGGGAAGCGGGGGACTAAGTCGTGCGTCCTACTAGTTCAGGGTACTGGGCCGAGCCGTTGTTGAACACCTACTATGAAGCAGTAAGGTCTTTTGAAGAAAGCCATCCAGGAACACCCCATCCACATTTTTGGGAGTTGCGACTTTCGTTCGATGAGCCCGTCGTCTTGAAAGCGGTTCACGGCATTACATATGAAATTCGCATAGAACCGATGGCCGTGAAACCGCTTGCAGCGTCTATCTTCCTTAGATATTTACTGCGGACCCGTCTCAGTGATATACGCGGAAACCACCTCTGGCCCGAGGTAGAGCAGTATTTGCAGGAGACGGCGGGGGTACGGTTACCATCGGCAAAAGTGCAGAATTTCTTTCGCGAAAGTTTAATTCAATGTCATGGCGACCAGTTGCCGCAGCACAAAAACCGGTTTGTGATGTTTCTCTTGCACGACGTCGGAATCGGCTATCGTCGTTCGAGTTTAGTGCGCTTATTCCTTGAAGACCTGCTCAGACATCGTCGCATCGACCCGTATAGCCCTCCTGATGTCGTTCTGGAAAATCAATTGGCGGGGATTAGTGATCCTGATTTAGGAGCACTTAGTGTGGTCCTTGAAACGACTGGCCGAGCTCTCTTAGCCATAAGCGATTTTAGCGCTGAACATCCCCACCGTGTCCCATCGTCCGACCAATCATGGGATATGATTCGGGCCTTTTGGCTTGAGACACTCCGCCTTGACCTTGACCGGTTGCTGCCGGAAGGACGCCAAATTCTTGAACCCATAATACCTCGCGTCGTTATCCATCGTCCGCATCGGAACGGGGTAAAAAATGAGACCCTCGCCCATGAGGGCATCATGCTCGTTGCCGGCGTATCCCAGTCCGGAACTATCCTGGTAGCCAATCAGCATACCCCCCTAACGGTCGAGACGGCGGAACCGCTCGAAATCGTGGGACAGGTATCGATGCGTCGTGAGGAACACGACGGCTATCGACGGATTCATCTTGAAGGGTGGTCGCCCGATCCTGTGATTGTTCGAACGGGCAATAATCAATGGACGATTGTGAATGCCGAGGCCGCAACAATTACCGGCGGGTCGGAGCACACGGATTGGCCAGATATCCGGATTATAGGACGAGGCGGTATAGTGCCCCTCACGACATCCGAGGTAGGGTTGCTGAGGGGATCGGTGCCGGAATCGTGGGAGCAAAGGTTTGTGGAGGTTACTCTTCAGGTGCCAGGACGTCTACCTCGGCAGGTATCATTGCAGGATGTGGATCAACAGGCCGACTATCTCAGGGCAATCGGAACAGGCCTCCTAACCATAGGATTCCGATATCGTGGGCTGACCTTGCCACAAAAATATCATTTCTATCTATTCGATGAACCGCCAGTCATTGAACCGACGGCTCTGGGTGAGCCGTCGATCATCGGTTGGTTGGATAGGGATGGCCACGCTAACCAACTCGAAGGGCGACCGCGTGAAACGTCCAGTGAGGGGCTCGCCCGTGCTGTTTATTCCGTTCCGGGCACGGGGGGGCACCTGACTTGTGCATGGCGCCCGGTTCTTGATTATGCTCGACTAGAGGCGGACGGGATGCTCGTTCCTGAAGGAAGTGTGTTTTGGCTTGGTGTTGTTCAGAAGGAACTCACTCTTTCTATCGGGACGATGAACGCGGTGTTGGCGGTAGCAGGACGACGGATTGAGCCCGATGATTTGATGACAGTGTTGGGCGAACTATTAAAGATGAACCCTCCGGAACGCCTGGGACTGGTGTATGCCGGGAGAAAATCACGGATGTGGTCATTGGCTACGGGGCCGGGAAACATCCGGGTGGTCGCTGAATGGTCGACGGCCACGCAAATTCGCGGCAGAGGGGCTTGGATTGGACGGACTGCCAGCACCCCTCTCATAACCATTGGTGGAGTTTCGGGTACCACTAGTACACGATGGCGTTAATGTGTAATCACGGTAACGAACACATATTCACTGGACAGCCGACGCGGGTTCCCTTATGCTAGGTAGGTTGCAAACTTTCGAGCTTCAGAAAGGATGCGATCTAAACATGGGACGATTCACAGCGCCCGTCATTGAGTTGAGTCACAAAGTTCGGGCGATTCTCCAAGGCTGGGCCAAAGGCACGCATACCC
>JAKACZ010000084.1 GCA_021820965.1 Bacillota bacterium
TTGTCCCGACAAATTTCCCCATCAATTTCCTGGCTGAAACTATGCCAATGTCGTGAGTCAACCCGTCAGTACCAAAATGGCGGCCATTTTAGTCAAACCGATGACATTTAGCATGAGCGCCAACACTTTTGTCCTCAGCCGCTGACGGTGGTTTGAAGCCTCCCCCTGCAGGGCGGCTTCGAGGGGCCTCCCCTCATCTCGCGGCGCAGTTCGGCTCCGGCCTGCTAGCAGGCCGGTTGCCTTCGCGGCGCGCAATCATCCGCATAGCGGAGGAATTGGACGCCGGTGAGCCCCTGCATCGCGTGGTCGAGCGCGTCGAGATAGATATTCGCCAACAGCGGACTCAGTACCGATCCCTATGCAAAGCTTTGCATAGGCCCCCTTGGGCGGCCCCGAGCGTCCGGGGGGTGTTCACACCGTGGAACATGAGCCCCGCTTGGAGATACCGGCGGATGAGTCGGAGCACCCCGGGGTCTTGAACCCGGCGCGCGACGCGCGCCATCAGGATGTCGTGATTAATCCGGTCGAAGAACTGCTCCAAGTCGAGGTCAACGAACCACTCGGCCCCGCCTTCGGCGAATCGATGGGCCTGGCGTACGGCTTGGTGCGCACTGCGCCCGGGTCGAAAGCCGAAGCTCCGGTCCGAGAACGTCGGGTCAAAGAGCGGTGTGAGCACCTGTAGGATGGCTTGTTGGATGAAGCGATCAACCACGGTCGGAATGCCCAGCATCCGGACGCCCCCGGTCGGTTTCGGGATTTCGACACCCCGGATGGACTGCGGATAGTAGGTTCCCTCGCGTAGTTGCGTGCGAATCGTCGGCCAGTATGTGCGGAGGTAGTCCGTGAACTCCTCGGTGGACACTCCGTCGATGCCCGGAGCGCCGTTGTTTGCGCGCACGCGGCGCAGCGCCAGCTTCAGATTCTCTGCATCCAAGATGGCCTCCATGAGTTGATGCGTCGGCACGTCGGGTGTCGAGGCTCCGGATGCCGAAGAGATGCTCGGCGCCTGAGGCGACCCTCCGGGCTTCACCCGGTCACTCGCCACGAGGCCCTCGATTGAGGTATTCGGCTGTCGTGGCATCTCTCGCGAATCCATGAGCTGCACCACTGTCTGGTAATGTTCGGATGCACTTCCTGTTCGTCCGGCCGGAGGTTTGCCGCCGGCTTCCTTCAGATTCCACCTCGCGGTAGACACCCTTGCCTTGGGCTAACGGTTGGAACGGTCATCCCCCGTTCAGGACTTTCACCTTAAAGCACACGCCCATGCCGGGCGCACAGCAGAGACCCGTTGACGGCCACGTCAACGGGTCTTCCAGAGGATCAATCGAGGCGGTCTGCGTTCACCACAAAGACTTGTGTGGAGGGCCCAGTCTTGGATTTGCGGGTCTCAAATCGCCCGAAGCCCCGGACGACCATGCGCTCTAGGAGAGCGTGAGCCTCCCTCGCCGTCTTAGCCTGTTTGCTTTGCTGCATCTCACGTGCGGTGGTACTCCCTCCCCGACTCTTCAAAATGAACTGGGCGAGCTGCGTGAGTCGGCGGGTTTCCGGCGATTCACGGATGAGGTCCATCACTTCCAACCAGGTGGCGAGGAAGTACATCGCGATCTCGGTCGCGTGACGCATCGTATCGGCGCTAACCACGTCGCTCCGGTCCTCCTCGCCGGCATGATGACGGGCATAGTGCAGCGCGAGGGCGATGCGGAGCACCTGCCCCTCCATCTTGGCGGCGACGCCGCGCACTTCTGGTCGCGGACATTGGTCGCTCATCAACCACTGCAGGTACTGCCAAAACGCCTCGTACGCCGCCCGAGCGTCGTCAGCAAGCACACAGATGGGCGGCTTCGGGAACCCATGCTCATCCGTACGAGCCGGCGATTCATAGATTTTTCTAACCAGTTCCCCATGCCGCGCTACGCCGCGGCACCCGCGGGCATGAAAATGGGGGGCTCCTCGTTACCCGCCGATGATCTATGCTGAGCGTAGCACCCTGTCCCTCCCACGGAGTTCTCTGTGCTATCACGAATGCGTAAACCAGTTTGTGGTGGGGTGCCGCGGGGATCCGAGAGTGTCGCCACTCATGCCCTCCCCCGACCCCAGTGGGACCGGCGGCGTGCGCCGCCGTTACGGGTGCGGAAAGGATGATACGAGCGATGGAAGTCTTATATCCGGCTTGTGCGGGGCTGGATGTCCACAAGAAGACGGTCGTGGCCAGCATCTGCCTGACGGATCCCCGCGGTCGGGCCACGTTTCGCACGCGCACCTTGGGCACGACAACCCCCGATCTGCTGGACCTACAGGCCTGGCTAGCTGGCCATCGGGTCACCCATGTGGCGATGGAGGCCACCGGCTCCTATTGGAAGCCGGTGTATAACCTGCTGGAGGGCCCATTCACCACGTGGGTCGTCAACCCCGCGCACATCAAGAACGTGCCCGGGCGGAAGACGGACGTCAACGATAGCACCTGGATTGCCGATCTCTTACGCCATGGTCTGCTGCGGCCCAGTTTTATCCCCGATCGCCCGCAGCGCGAGCTGCGGGAGCTCACGCGACAGCGGACCCAGTGGATCGCCGAGCGTTCCCGAGACGTGAACCGGATTCAAAAGGTGTTGGAAGGCGCCAATATCAAACTGGCCTCCGTGGCGACCGACGTCCTGGGTGTCTCCGGGCGGGCCATGATCGAGCGCCTTATCGCCGGGGAAACCGACCCCGTCCGCCTCGCGGACCTGGCGGTGGGCCGGTTGAAGGCCAAGCGGGCGGCCTTGATTCCCGCGTTGGACGGGCGGATGGGGGCGCACCAACGCTTCCTCCTCCAGCAGCTCCTCACGCATGTCGACCAGTTGACCGTGCTCATTGAGGCGCTTGATGCCGAGATCGCCCGCCGCGTTGACGCCTTCGAGGCCCTCATCCAGCTGCTATGCACCATTCCCGGGATTAGCCGGCGCATTGCGGAAGTGATCCTGGCCGAACTCGGCCCCGACCTGAGCCGGTTCCCCGACGCCGATCATCTGGCGGCCTGGGCGAGCTTCGCCCCCGGTCAGAACGAAAGCGCTGGCAAACGCCGGCATGCCAAGGCGCGGCGCGGGAACCGCGCCCTCCGCCAAGCGTTGGTGTGACGCATACCAAGAACACCTTCCTGGCCGCCTTGTACAAGCGCTGGGTCCGTCGGATGCCCGCCCAAAAGGCGATTGTCGCGCTGGCGCACCGCCTCCTCAAGGTGGTCTATGCGGTGATGACCTCGGGAACGCCCTATCAGGAGTTGGGGGCCACGTGCCACGACGAGCGCGACCGCGCGCCGATCATGCTCCGGACCGTCCGCCGGTTGGAGAAACTCGGCTACCGGGTGACCGTGCAACCCGCCGCACCGGACGACCCTGGCTCGCTACCCAACACCGGCTAGCGGACCGTGGAGTGCCTGGGTAGTCGCCCACCCCATGATGGCCAATGCGGGGGGCTTAGGTTGGTATGCCCTTGAGCTAGTTTGGGATTTTCGAGGCGCAGATTCGTGTTTTTCTCCCGTATACCCGCTGAGGCCCGTTTCAGCCGCGGATCAGGTAACCTTCGTGCGGGGGGCTCTACTGCCCCCTGTCGTCGCTCATTGCCCCGAATCGCTGCCGCCACGCTTGTTCATAAAACATACTTGTTAGCATGGCTAACTATCGGTATACTAGGACCGTCCCTTGGACCCTCTGCGCGGGAGTGAAAGAAGGTGGAAGGAAATGAGTAGCGACGTGCTTAATGTGCTCTTCGTCGTCATGGTAATCATGACCGTCGTGGCTTTTATCATTAAAAATGGGGCCAGAGTCATTTTGATGGCGTAACACGAAGCTAGTCGAAACGAATAGAGAGGAGGTGACCCACTCCCATGACTTGAACACGCCAAACTTGCATGATCCATGTCCAAAGGACCACGGTAAAGTGGACCCCGTTGTCAAGTCAGTTTTTTAGCCTCAAGTGTGAGACTGTAATCCCCTTTCTTTGTCTTACTTTAAGAGTGATTGTCCCAGGGCCTAAGACCTAAATTCCTGGGGTGTTCGAGACCGGATAAAACCAGGATGCCGGCGTGGTGTAGCCGAGGGCTTGATGAGCCAACGTCTCCGCTGGTGTTGATACGTTCCCGGCGACCCGCACGCGAACTTCGGCGTCTTCATGACCGGCCAATTCGCGCAGTCGTGCCGGCGGTGTTGCCGGCTGGCCCGCTTCGTCCTCTCGTTGTGCCATGCGCTTACACCTCAGGATTTAGGATATCACCAGCCGCAGCGCTGGCGAACGTCGCCCGTCCCGTCAACGACCACGACCCCTGTGGGCCTCGCCCACGGATATTCCTTAGTTATGTTTAGCACTCCGACTTGATGCAGCATGGGCATGTCTGCCTGAACCTGCGTCGAGAGGACCATGGTGGATCTGCTCCATAACGCCGAAGGTGGGTTTCTGGCGTTGCGTCCAAAGACCCGCTATCTCGAATATGCCGAAGCTACGGTCGCTCCATGGGTATCCGCATCATTTTATCCTCCTCAGGTACTGGCAAGCCGCCGTGCTTGATCGATTACCGCCTCCTGCAACGCCTGATAAGTGGCCGACCCCGGACGGACCAGAGGAGCAAGCGTGTCCCGCATAAAGGCATCGACGGTGTTGCCACATCGGGTTAGTTGAAGTAGGTTTTTCAGACCCACGTATATTGGACCGCTAGCAGATTTTAGGTCATCCGGACGATTTCCTCTTTCGACACTCCTCTCTAAGGCTCGTTCTTTAATTGCTAATGCCTCGGGAAGCTTGTCTATTTGATTTTCACGGCGCACTAAGGCTTCAATGACGTCGTCTTGAAACAAATAGCATTCCAAGTTGCGTAAGGGAAGGGTAATCGTGCCCTGTCGAAACAATTGCTCCACCTCTTCGTCCGACCGATCATCGCGATCAGAGAGTGCCACCACCCGGCAATTTGGCAATAGTCTCGACAAAATAACCTGAACCGAGGTGCCAACTGTGCTAAGTTGATCGGCTGAGCCCCCGGAGACGAAAACAACGTCTGGGGACTGAGTTGTCAGCACCGTTTCATATATGACGGCGTCAAAGTCCTTTCGTCTGGATCCTCCCAAGGAGGTTCCTTCACATACCACGATTATACTCGGAGCGAGCCTTGGCGAAAGATCATCTAAAGCTATCGACATGAACTTCTCCCATGTAACCCTGTCCAAGTTGGAAGCAGTAAGTTCTTGGGGGATATCTGAGTCGATTGTGAAATCCAACAAAGCCACGGACTGGGGATATTCGGTGGAGAGTTCCTGTGCCGCACGAAGAACTCCCAAGGAGTGGGTTGTAATCCAAAGCTGGGAATCGTCCGGAATAATTCTGTAGATTTCCTTCAGGAGCGCCCCTTGCACTTTCGTATGAATATGGGTTTCGATTTCATCGATGCAATAAATTGCGCTTGGGAGAAACTTCTTTTTCAGATGAAGATCCAATATCAAGTCAAAAGCAGCCTTCTCGCCACCAGAAAGGTTTTTGTAATGGTAAGATTCGGTTGTGCCTTTCTCAAAGAAGAAGCTGCCTGCGCTTAGTGGGTCTGATATGCTGTTAAGGGTCAGATCCCCAAAAACCCGGGACATCGATTCGCGAATTTGTCCTATTAGTTGTTCCCGAAGGTCCCTAACACTTTTTTCATCGTTGTTCGTGTCATAAACTCCGGACATGGTCTCGTAGACAAGCCTTTGGTAATTAGCTGCCACAGTTTGATCATTATCGATGGCCCGAGACAGCCGTACAGTTTCCGAGGGGGATTCGGGCCTTCCGAAGGACGAAATAGAGAAGTCAGGATCATTACGATATGCGGACCGGATATAAAACGAACCTTTTTGCGGCTGAACGTTGTCATGAAAAGTGATAGCAACGTCGCCTTGAGGTCCACGAAACGGGTGGTCGGTACTCTTTCGGTAGTACTTCTCGTCAAGGTTAAGCCCAAAGTTGAACTTCGTCCGGTACCAAGCCAGAAAGGCATCGAATAAGGACGATTTTCCGGAACCGTTTGGGCCCACGATAAGAACCAAGCGTGTAGATTGAGGAATATTGCGGATAAGGATGTCCGTAAAACGTTTAAAGTTCACTAGGTGAATGGTCTCTATTTTCATGTTCTATTCCCTTTCCTAGACTATTCCTACCGGTGTCTTGCGGAGTCTGCGTCTTTAGACCTTGCTTCCCAAGTTCTGGATGAGAAGTGCTGTGACAGCCGAGCACCAGCTCAGCTTGTGAAAGCGGAATGGGCAACCCTTTGAGGAGCTCAATTTGTATGCGCCTCTTTTTAGATGCCCGTTGATCTCGATAAATTACTGCTATAAAGACGATAGACACTAAACCCGGAGGAATCACCGTGCTTGTCCAAGCGCCAATGTGAAAAAATAGCGCGAATGTTCCTTGTGAGGCCAAAACGGTGACTATCGCTGTAGCCAACCCCACCACAATGGAGGTAAAAATACCAGCCACTGCCAGTGCGAGCACATTATAGTTCACATCCGACGCTTCTATTCGCTCTTTGGCCTCCAAGTATGTTCGCAGTACATCTGGCTCCAAATTGAATGCCATTGGGTTGCGCAAACAGTCTACGATTCTGCAATAAGTCACGTCCTTGTTCGGAAGTTGCGCGATAGCCCGGTTATACACCTGCATCCACGACGCACACCAAGCTCTAAATCGTAGCAACACTTTAACAGGGTCCTCCCTTATAATGCGGGTTCCCGAACTCGCGTCGTTCGCCAGTCGCAACCGCCATTTTTTCATTTTGAGATCATTATATGTCTTCATTTAGGCAGCCCCCTGTTCTTTAGAGGCGATTCCAACCAATTTCCGAGAAGCAACCCGCCGAACCTACCGCCTCACTTCCTCCTTTGGTAAATGGCTCGCCATACTCTTACTGCTCAAGTGGTTCCTCCGTGGTTTTTCCAACGTGCACTGACGGGGTGGGATGGTCGACCCAAGTCACTAAAACATCAGGATTAGCGCGAGAAGGAATTTCGTTCACTCCTCCGTCTGTCTATTATTTACGAATATTCAGCCAAGTTAGTTATCCGGCCCGTTAACAGATGATTGACCGGGTAAATCGAACCGTTTGCGGCCGAAGGAAATTGGGTATCCTCAAAAAAAGACCAGAGATCTTTGAAATCCAAAGTGTCCATTTGGCCACCGCGTAGGCCAACACCCGCAGATGATTGTTGTCACTCACTCCCCATTTGTGGACCGGTGCCTCTGATGTGATCTGTCGTTATCTCCACTCGCGTGGATGCTCGTGTGGATGGCATAAGAAAACGTCTCCACACAAGCGCAAAAGAGAAACGGCCCCCGATCCTCGGAAGCCTTACAGAACTTAAGTTTGGCGGGAGTATGTGGGAATCGAACCCACCGCCGACTTCTAAAGCCGGCCATTGGATTTGAAGACACAGGAAGGCCGGTCAATACCGTCTACCGAATAGGCTGAAGTACTTGCTGTACAATGGTTCGGGCGATCCGCGCCGTATACCACGTCTCCAGAAAATCATCATTCCCACACCTTCTTGGTGACGCCGTGGTGACGGCTCACGCAATTCTGCATCATGTATAGTGACCTTATTTTAATTCACGCACTTCCACTACTACCTGAATTCCACGCTTCTGGATCACCCTACAGACGAAATGTCGCAGCATGACATCCATTTGAAAGGATAAGTCCTTTGCTAAATCTCGCGGAACATATCCCAACACCTCATCACCGAACACGAGTTCTATGGCAAACGTATCGAACGGATTGTCTGGTTGCCGACGTAAATAGAGTTGATCACCTATACTTATGGATTGCGCCGCCCTAATTCGGCTATCGGCATACCGGACACCTCGTACGGTAAACGTTAAGGAGTCTCGGGAATTTGAATTATTGGCGCTCGACAGTGACAGCTTTTCACTAACTTGCAATACATTTCGCATAACGTATTTAGACTCTATGCCCATGTGTTCGAAGTCAGTTAACGTTTGACTAACAAACCACCGCCCCGGATCCAAAGGTGTCGTGTCGGTCTGCGCCAGATAATGCTGGGTAATTAACGCGCACGCTTCCCGCGAATAAATGCCGACGCCCCGCAACCACAATGCAACCTCATTGTTCAACCCATACTTCACACTGGATGCCATAAGCCGAATTTCCTTGGGAAAGGTCTCCCAGTCCTCTCCGAGCACAAATGACGCGATGAAGAGAACCGCTGTCATGCCCCAAGGCAGTCGGTACGTCAGCATGTCCTCAATAAAGGTAATTAGGCGATCGCTGTTACTCGGTGCAATGTGCGTCCAAATGTCTCGTAATTGGTCCATTGCATTACCGGACATCCAAGTCAGTATCAGTTGTTCAATCCATGGGTTGTCGAAAATCTCTAGGCCATTTAGAGAGCTGCGCGGCTTCATTTCACTGCATTGAGAAAGAGCTTGCAAAGCGATCCTTAGATATCCTGCTACATCACCACCATGGACCATTGCAGACAGACCTTGTGCCTCGGTCAACGCTGCTTCTATATGCATACACGATGCTACACTAAGACCGGTCTTAGCATAGGTCACTTTTCTCTCTCTACTTTCAATAGACCAAACATCATTAGCCCGCGTTAATATCACGTCAGACATAATTTTGAAATCTTGTTCTATTGATTGGACTTTAAAAAGGGTGTCGTCCAAAAATGATTCCACCAATTCTTGATCGGGCGTGTCGATTACTTCCTCAACTAAATAGCTGAGGAGAGCCGGTTCTATTAAATCACCAACAACTTTATCTAGCTGAGCTTTAGATAATCTGAGCGTCCGGAACCGTTCCACCGCCACCGCAAAGATACTTCGAACGCTCTCCACATTGCCGGGATTTGAATAGTAATTGTAACTGACCAGATCACGGTTGGAGTTGTTGATAAAAACTATTTGGCCTTCGGTCTCTCGACCGGCTCTTCCTGCACGACCGACAATGTTCCAAAAATCGCGAACCTGTATTGAAGATCGGTTCCCAGGAGTGGGATTTATGTCCACCGAATAGACTAGTATGGTCTTAATCGGCAAGTTAACTCCCTGTCCTAACGTGTTGGTGGCCACAAGTATTTTGATCGTTTTTTCAGTGTAATCCCTTTCTATAGCTTTCCGAACTTCTTCCGCAAGTTCTCCAAAGTGTGGTCCCACTCCTCTCCGCAAGCATTGGGTGATGAGATGGTCTCGACCATACCATCGTTCTGAGGCGTCCAATGATTCACTGTCTTGAATTATCGGGAATTCATCATCACGCCCATTCGCCTTGAGAACATCGAAAAGTTTAATAAACGCCCGAAGAATGCTATAGACACCGCCCCCTCTTCTCTGACCCACAGTCGCAGAGAAAATCAAGACCGAGCCTTCTTTCATGTATCTGTACGCCAACATGGCTGCAGTCTCAGACTTATTAGAAGGATACGACGTCCGCGCCCCTGGATGCGTAGCTACATGTCTAATGAAGTAAGGGATAAAGAATGTCTTCAACGCGGCATCCCTAGTTTGCACATAGTTGTTAAACTCGACTCGACCGTTTTCACCTACCCACCGAAACTGCCCCACTAACCTGCGTGTAGGTTGCCATGGGGAGCGATCGAACATCTTTGGAGACGTCACCACTGAATGTACGTCTTGTATTAACCACTGGGCAAAAGAGACGGCGTCTGTTTCTGGCATGACAGCTGATATAAATAGAAATCGGGTGTCTTTTGCATAGAATACGTGTTTCAATTTTGCTATAAGAAGTTCCATTTTCGCCGACCGGTCATCCAAGTTGCCAAGCACATGGCCTTCATCTATTACAATGATGCCTATATCAAAGAATTGCTCAGGGCGTACGCGCATAAGAAAATCAAGCTTTTCTGGGGTTATAACTAACACGTCAGACTGCCTTACCCAAAACTGGTCTGACTCGTCCATTTCGTATGTACCCGTTAAGCTTGAGACTTGGTAACCTAATCTCGACAAATGAGTACTTAGTGTCTTCTCGACTTCATTAACTAATGCACGAAACGGCGCCACGTAAAGACACTTCTTCCCGCGTCCGATTTGCTGAAGAATAGCTAGTTCTGCAATCAACGTCTTCCCAGCGCTGGTCGGCATTTGAATGATGAAGCCTCGGTTCTGGTCTAGCAAACCCTGATTAACAGCGGCAACTTGAGATTTCCACAGTTGTCCTTGAGATATCCTGTGGTCTGGAGGTACGATACCACCATCTTTGTAAGGATTAACTGATAACAACCGTAAATACGGGTGCCAGACCTGAGGTGAGGCATCAACGTATTGTGCCAAAACTTTCCACGTAGTACGAGCTTCAGATTGACTTATTTTTTCACGCAACAGGATGATGTCAAACGTCATTTAATTCAACCGGGGTGCGTCAAACAATTCACCCACCTGGAATCCCGTCTCCCTCATCATAGCATGTTGTCCATCGAGGGCAACCGTTGGTCCCCATCAATTCGCTCAGATT
>JAKACZ010000038.1 GCA_021820965.1 Bacillota bacterium
ATTTTCCACAACCTGGGTGGTTCCATGACAAGCGGAATCCACGATTTTCATGGTCTTGTCATTCTAAACCCGCCACCCCACGCCGTCATTGGAGAGTTCTACTATCGCTGGAAAAGAAGCGCTATAGCAGGTCGATGAATCCATCGAAGCAGCCTCCGCGAGCCGTCCGGACGCCGGGCCAGTCGCGAAGGCAGCAACGCT
Organism: Bacillota bacterium; assembly: GCA_021820965.1. GTDB lineage: Bacteria > Bacillota > Sulfobacillia > Sulfobacillales > Sulfobacillaceae > Sulfobacillus_B. The sequence continues at coordinate 202 of JAKACZ010000038.1, forward strand.
CCACGTGGCCCGGCAGGATGCCCGGAGCGCGAGCGACGGGACGAGTGCGGGCGGCGAAGCCTGCGTACGGATCATGCACCGCCGCCTCATGGCGGCGGTCCCCGTGCGATAGGCGATAGTGGCAGGGTGTCCGCCGTAAGGCGGAATCTGATGGGCCTGAGCCAAATTTCGGGGCCGTAACGAACTGTGAACCCGTGGTGGCCTGACGGCGGTGGCGAGCCTTCGGGGGCTGTGCGAAGCCTTCTAACGCGGTGGTTGTGCGGGTATCGCTGCCGACAGCGAGGATGGAACGAGTAGCACCACAGCGTACCCCGTCGGGTGCTTAGGGATGGCACCGAAAGAAAGAACTGTGATTGACCCGGTGAGACCCTGTGAGGTCCAAGAGCCGACACAAGAGGGCAATGCGATGACCGCCAATCCCCGCTCTTGGATGGAACAGGGAGTCGGAGGTCGGCATAGTACCGAAGTACCGCACGGGACAACACAACCCGGCGGGAAGGGGAAGGGCGGCCACTTCGATAGGATTCTAACATGGCAGTACGAGTTGGTAAGGCTAGATTGGGTTGCGACCCTAACGACAGCTGCGCCCCCACCGGGGCGCCCGGCCGTACTGATGGAGGAAACGAGGATGACAACACAACCGAGAAAATGGTATAGCCTCGCGGACAAGGTCTGGAACCCGACCAATCTGGCGCTGGCGGCCGCTGCGGTGCTCGCGAACAACGGCGCCGCGGGCGTTGACCGCCAGAGTTGCGACCAGTTTGCAGAACACCTCGGCGCGGAACTGGACCGCTTGGGACAAGCGATGCGGGAGCATCGCTACCACCCTCTACCCGTGCGCCGGGTGTGGATTCCGAAGCCGGGGACCCAGAAGCAAAGGCCGCTCGGGGTCCCCACGGAGGTTGATCTCGGCTTCTAAATCGGCATGCGTCAGGGCTTGCGCTTCGGTACTGGCCGCAAAGGTCATCAAGCTACCAACGCGTTCGAACGTCGTGTGAAAGGCCGCATTCTCCTCGAACAGGGAGGGCTCGAACGGCGTCATGGTCGGGGCGCTCCTCTCTTTTTTCTCGCCGCCGGTTGCGGGGGTCGGGCGGCCGTCGGCGGGATCGGGTCGGTGCGACGACCGTCGGTTAAGATGGCCCGAAAGTCCGGTTGGAGCGGATACACCCAGATATCGCGCAGCGGTTTCGCTGGGGCCTTCGGGGCCGCAACTATCAGTTCCATCACGGATTCAGGGAAACTTTTAGGAGCGGTCAAGTTTGGAGACGCGCTCGCCAAAACGCAAAAGAAATTGCAGGAAGCCAGCAACACCGTTGACGCCGCAGCCACCCGTACGCGCGCCATCGAGCGTCGCCTGAGGGGGGGTCGAAGCGCTGCCGGCCGACGCAAACAGAACAGCCCGCGCTATTCGAGGGGCTCGAGCTCGGGGCCGGCGAGTAGCCATGGCCTAACCCTTAGTGACTGTTGCCCAAACGAAACGTGCGGCCCCGCTGTAGCGGCCAACTGTAAAATCACCAACAACGCCAAAATGGCCAATGGAAAGTCGCCAGTTTGGCCTGTGCTTTGGCGCCACAACGACGCCATTATCCTTGCGGTCTCTCATGGCCCTTACTGCTTGCGCAGGATGAATATCTGCTCGCCGTTCATAGTCGTGACCTTCGCGCCCACTTGGTTGCTCGGACTATTTTCCTTGGGCATGCGCTTGTTGGGAATGACGCGCGTAAAGTCCACCACAGGCACGAGACCATAGCGCCGCGACAGTTCTATAATGATTTGGTCGGTGAGCAACTGCACTTTTTTCACCGTGCGGTTGCCTACCACCCAGCATTGATAGCCGCCCGACCGCATAACCCGTGCGATTTCCCGAAGGGTCACGTCTAAATCTTGATAGAAGGACAGCACGTCGCGAGCCCGATTCGGATCGACTGCGGCGATGGCGGCCAGAGCCGCTTGCAGCATGGGTGAAGGTAGGTCATGGGCCAAAGCCCTTGCCGCTTGGCCACCCAGCATCGCCTGATCCAGTTTGTTAGGAGCGGGTGTTGTCTCCTTGATCGGCAGATTGAGCCACTGCAGCGAAAGACGGGAGAATTGGCCGTACGCGACAGTCGTTCGACTGTCTCCGTAAGGAGGAGATGTCACCATCACGTCGAAGCTCTCCCCGAGAATGCCGGACAGATCCATGGCATTGGAGTCATGCAGACTCACAGGTGGCAACGGCCGTCGGCCAAACAGCCGGGCATTCCCGACTTGGTTTCGAGCCAACACTTTCTGGAAGGTGGCCAGCACGTCGGGATTCCATGCTGCTAGCCGGGGCTCATCCAAACGATAAAGCTTAAATTCAGCATTCCGGCTGTTCGACACCCACCGTACCGTATCGGAGAACGCTACCCAGAAAAACGGCCGGATGGCAGGATTCACGGTCGTTTCAATGGTCCGCTTGATGCGGGCCAGATCCGTAATGACCGCCGGTTTGAACCAAAAGGTGAGATTGTCAAACTGTGGCCAATCGGCTTCCGAGATGGATACCTGAGTGACGTGGCGTATCACGCGGTCCACGGTTATCTGCACCAGGTCGGGGTCCCACGCCGTGGTTTTCGCTTGGGCCAATAACCGGGATAAGGGATTCAGGTCCGAGCCGGTCACCGCCAAGCCGGCCAGCAGCCCCTCCACGAGACTGGTCCCGCTGCCCATGAAGGGGTCGAACAGAGTCTGGATATGCGGTTGATGCTGCTGAATGATGGTAATGAGACTTCTGGCCACCTGGGGAATCATCATGGCGGGGTAACTATGATACCCGTGCGTCCATTCTTTGGTATCGGCGGTTGCAAAATCCCAGTAGCCCGGGGGTAGCTGTCGAATGGCTTGGCGGATCGCATCGTCCACCGCGTAGGGCAATGACACGGACACGGAATGCTCCTCCCTATGAACTAGTGTAGCATGACCCACTGGCTATCGCGACGCTCCTGTAGCCATTTGATGAACCCGGCGACGGTCCAAATGTGGCCCGTAGCCGGATTTTTCGCATGGTAACGCTGGGGCGCGACCAGCGCGACGTGGCGCTGGCGATTTGGTGGAGTTGGTCCTCCGAGAGGCCTTGCTGCAACGTCAGAAGGTGTTTTTCCGGAATGCGCTCAGGCTCGGGTAGAATTTGCCGCCAGCGAGCGCGCACCGTCGTCTTGGCAGCCAAAAACACCAGGGCATCAGCCGGAAACGTCGGTTGGTGGTACGCCGCTTCGCTTGGCAAAATGAAGTCCACTTTGTTCTTGTTTTCGATGCGAGCCTGCGGGGTAAAAGGCACGGCCGCTTCCGTGAGCATGGCGGCAATGTGATGCTCCAACGATTTTCCGCCCGAGACTTGCGGCGGCTCATGACGGAATGGGCGATTTCTAACAATCGGTCGGTATTGGTACCAATTCCTACAATTTGCTGGCGCAGAAAGAAATCTTCAACGGCCCGGTACAGCCGATATTCCATCGCAATCCAGCCAATGAGTCGTTCATCCCCAGTCATTGCGCGAAAACGAGGGATAGTCGCTTGAGCCAATTCCCGTTCGCGGTGTCGGGAAATTCTTCACGTAGTGTGGCAAGGAAGTCTGCAATAAAGGCGTCCGAGTACGCGTATAGTCGGTCAGCCACCCAGATGGCGCCATTGCCCAAGTCGGTTAGCGACAGAAGCAGTCCACTCAACACCGCTTCGATCTGGTCATCGTCACCATCAAGAAGACGTCAAACGTGGGACCACTCGTCGGCACCATCACCATAAGACTGCCGGCGTAGTTGACGTCGTGGAAGGGAAATCCCTGGCCAAAGCGGGTGAGTCGGTGCTCGCTGCGTGTCCGCGCCCCATACCACTTCAACCGACTCGTTGTGACCAGCTGCTCTCGGTGCGACACAATCGAGCGAACCGTTACGTCCATTTCGACGTTATGACCCTTTTCGGGCGGAATCCATTGGCGAGCTGATAAGTAAATGGAGAGCCGGACACATCGAGAGGTGTACGTACGGTTCGGGGGCGAGCATCCGGAAACCCGTCTCCGCAAGGAGAGCGCTGGATGCTTAGCCTACAAGGACCAAAAGAACAAACCCGGGGAGGGCTTTCACGTCGATTGTGTCAAATTGGGCACGGCCGAGCGCTGGGATCGCCTGTGGCTGGTCTTTGCGTGGGCGTATTATTGGCTCAATGTGGCGGGCTGGGACGTCGAAGTGCGGGGGGATGCCCGCCAATGGCGGGCGAATACGGTCCCAGACCGCACCCATGCGCTCGGGCGCCTGGGGCATTGGGCGCTAATGAAGGGCGGGCTCTCCTGGCGGATGATCTGCCGACGCCAATCCCACTTTACCCACCACATTGCGTCGGTCGGGTCAGCGTTGGCTCCCACCTGACCGCTATCCCAGCCTCCGCATTCCCATCCTGAGCCTCGGCCTCCCGTCGGTCTCGACGGAGGCAGGCGTCAGCCTGCCCTCATGACCGTTTGCGCCGATTGCCACGTGCCGCGCAGCAGATGGATGGCCACCTCTAAACCGACGAGCCTGTCGCGTGCCACGACCGTGGCACTAGATCGGGGGCGAAAAACACGGCACATGACGAGAAACTACCACCCAAATGGTAAAAACCGGGGATCAGTCAGGGACCTAGCAGTAGAATGAGGGGCCCGACTGCGAAATCCACAGGCCGGGCGGTGTCTGAATGCGTTCCGACGCTGAAACGCGTCCACTCCTTCGAGGAGATCTGAAGGGCAATCCCCCAGTCTTCCTCGAAACCCCGAATGAATGATGAGGGATGACGTCTTCGACCAGCGGACCGAATTCACGCTTAGGTCGTCGTGTCCCGGGTTGGGAGGCGATTTCATGCGGTAATCTATACCATGCACGGGATTTCCGAGATTTGCTGCTGTTTCTATGACCTTCCAGAAGAGCCACACCCATATGATTTCTAGGAAACCGAAGCCGCTTCACGACGAGCCTGCAGAGTAATGCAAGAATCGCTTCGCATCTCCGTTTTCGGGCACAAATAAAACCCGCCGTCAAGGCTGTATGTGGGTTTTTGCACCATTGGTGCCGGGAGCGGGACTTGAACCCGCACAATCCTTCCGGATCGGAGGATTTTAAGTCCTCTGCGTCTGCCGATTCCGCCATCCCGGCATATATTACTTTTCCTAAGCTCCGCGACCGCCCCGCTTAGAGTCGTTGCTTCGGCGAAGATCCCCTAAGCGGTCTTCACTGTCCCGCATGAATCGCTGCATCTTGTCCTCAAACGACGAGAGCTGTGACCCACGCCGTTCATGGTGATGTTCACGACGTGGCGCACTTTGCCGTGCTGCTGGTGCCCTTTCCGATTGCGGCTGGGATTGCCGAATAGATAAGGCGATTTTGCCTTTGGGATCCATGGACAGCACCTTAACCTGCACCCTATCGTTTTCCTTGTAGTAGTCTTTGATGTCTTTCACGTAGGCATCCGCGACTTCCGAAATGTGCACCAATCCGGTTCTGCCATTAGGCAATACAACAAAGGCCCCGAAGTGGGTAATGCCACTGATGGTGCCCTCAACTATCTGGCCAACTTCTACGTCAGATGCCATACAGACTTCAAAATCCCCCTATGGATAACGAATCAGTCTTGGTTTTATTATATTGTGGCACCAGAAAAAATGTCAACGGAATCCTCAAGAAAAACTGCCAGTTTCTTCTAGGGTGTACCATTTGGGTTGGGTAACGGCATCTGTCCCGATAGGATGCGCTTCAGTTTGGCGGAATTATTCAACAGTTGGAGATCCATCGTCAGCACGTGGTTTCGTGTGCGGATGACGGCAATTTTATGGTTTAGACTTTGTTCGTCATGGCGGATCGCGAAAATGTGGTGGACGGACACGCCAGACCAATAGACAAGGTAGGCGCCGATGAGAATCGTAGCCATTCTTCGCCAACGAAGGCGGAACTTTCGCTTGGAGGCCATCATGATTCATCCTCCTCGTCGTCCCCAAACACGCCCAGCGGATCCCCGGCGATGATCAACACCACTTCGTATCCCTTGTTTTTGGCCCGGTTATATAGTGTGGCAACCGTCGCCGCCGACAGGCCAAGTCTTTTGGCGACCTTCTCGTTTGACTGGCCTGTCTCTTTTAATGCCACCACCTGCCGCTCCCGAAACGAGAGCCGTTCCATTCCCCGAATTTCAATCTGCATAAGCCCTCGACTTATCCACAATCTGTGCACAATCTGTGTACAAATTTATTACGTTCTAACTACGATGTTTGTACATTATAGGATATCCACAGACCTGGTGTCACTCTTTTTTCGGGGGTTTTTTCATGCGCCTGGCCTGTGATTGAGCAAATCTCAGGACGAATCGACCGGGATACAAGATGTAGTATATAAGGCGAGCTTGACCATACAACGCGAGGGAGAACGCCCCCAACACCACGGGCGCGGCCAACCACGACCAGAGGCCGTAGCCCATGAGAATGAAGACCACGGCCCAAATGCGAAACATTCCCCACTCAGCCCAAAAGGCCATGACTAAAAACAGAAGCGCCGCGAGAATAAACCAGAACCAATCCAGGAATGGAGTAAGACCGGGAATCTGGCGATAAGTGCGTCGGCAGGCGCCATATGCGGTGGAAAAGAGGCCAAATCCCATGCCGGTCAGCACCCAGACAAGGATAATGTACAGGGCGTTTGCGGCCATCCTCCTCCCCCTTTAACGCCATAGCTTCTGCCAGGTGCTGGTCTGCCCCCGAACACCCTTCTTATTGCCATACTGCACCGCGTCAAACTCTCCCGCTGCTTCGAAATGTCCTCGATCAAGGTCCAGAGTTTGAACGCGAAGATTGTGGCCGCGGATGGTGAGCGTGCCCATCGTGGTTGACAGCACAATAGTGTCGTCATCAAAATTGTCGACGTGCTGTACCCCGGATAAGGAGAGATGTTGGCGGTTTACTAGACTCACAGAATGATCAGGCTTCTCGTCCATGCGACAAACCTCTTTTCAAAGCGGGCTATCCTCTTTTCATCTTATGGATAGGCGAGTCGCTTTAGACCTGTCGATACAAAGTTCCGGCCTCTTTGGCGGGAACATTTTCCCGAATGGCTTCGACAATCACCGTCCGCGGGCCCGACGGTGTGTCAATCGTAATTTGATCACCAATCTTAACTTCGTACCCTGCCTTGACCATGTGGCCATTAACCGTGACTCGCCCCATATCCAACGCCTCTTTCGCCACCGTTCGACGCTTAATAATGCGGCTCACTTTCAGATACTTATCAATGCGCATACTAGCCCCTTCCTCAAAAAAAGCGGAGGCCATGCGCAAGACCGCACGACCTCCAATGCCGGAATTAAACTATTTGCCGACCGATTCCTTAAGCGCCTTGCCGGCCTTAAACGCAGGAACCCGGCTGGAAGAGATCTCCAAAGTTGCTCCAGTCCGGGGGTTGCGGCCCACGCGGGCTGCACGATCACGCACTTCGAAGGTGCCGAATCCCACCAAAGAAACGCGCTCACCCTTGGTCAATGCAGACTCAATGCTTTCCACGACGGCGTTGACCGCACGTTCCGCATCCTTCTTCGTCATGCTGGCTCGCTCTGCCACCTCGGTTACCAACTCTGCCTTATTCAATCTGGTCCCTCCTAATCAGATTCGTTACGGATTTTCGCATCCAGTTATTCGCCAAGACTTCTGGAAATCCTTTTTTTACCGCCATTCCTCGACTTGGCGCCGGTTTCCTGCGCCACTTCTGCCAATTTTCTCCACAAGGCCCACTCGGCGTCCTGATGATGGATGCTCCCGCCTGCGGCAACCGCCCAGGCGGCATCTGCCAGAATTTCCTCTATTTTCTCCGAATCCTTGTCAAAATATACCTCTAGCAAGGCCAGAAATTCTTGATATATGGCGCTTTGGGGAAAGATGCGGGCCTTGCTCAAGCGCTTGGCTGCAACCAGCGCGGGGAAGACCCACGCCGCTGATCGTTGATGCCCGGGTTCCTCTGCCTTGATGTTGTCCCACTGCTTTCTCACCTCATCGGATGTGTCCCAAGACTCGCCGGAAAAGACGTGAGGGTGACGGCGGATCAACTTTTGAGCCTGACGCGCTGCAACATCGGCAAAGCTTGTCCCCGACAGCATCGCACCCTGAAATACGACTTGCAGCAGTACATCTCCCAACTCCTCGATGAAGGCGTCGGTATCGTTAGCTACCAGCGCTTCTGCCGCTTCGTAGCTTTCGTCGAGCAAGTAGCGAATCAGCGTCTCGGGTGTCTGCTTCTTGTCCCAGGGGCAACCATCCGGGCCCAGGAGCCGGTCCATCACATAGAGAAGCGGCCCGGCCGCCACCGGAACCCCGGGGAGAGCAAGCGTATCGCCTCTTGCCAATTCGATGCCGGGCAACTGATGAAAGGAAACCTGGTTAAGCTCCCCGGAAGCCTCGGTGATCTCGACTACCGCATCATCTGGAAAGTGGCCCTGAAAGTGCTTGTGAACATCGGACCCCGAGACGGGTCCAGGTATGATGAAGCGGTTCTCTTCATCATTCCAATCCTTCAGTACCCAGTGCGCCATCAAGAACCTCCCCGTGCCCCACATGTTTAAATGGCCTGCCGTAGGCATTAGTATAACAAAACGCTCGAAAGATCCCTTATTTTAACGTTCTTTGAGACTTTTCCTGACCGCCGTCAATTCGCCGGAGAGAATCATGACGCTCGTATAGATGACCACCCCCAAAAGTACGGCCAATCCGGTATGCAGCCACCGGGCGCATCCCCACAACTGAATCATCCAGAGATGAAGGCCCATCGCCATCAGTACCGTTCCCGCCAGGGGCCAGGCAAGTCTTCTAAACGGATGCGTGCCGGAACCCACAATCCGCGTCCAATCACGCCAGTTTAGATAGGCGGAGGTGGCGGCCGCTCCCACCGATCCGATGGCCGCCCCGCGAATGCCCCAATAAGGAATCGCGGTAAGCCACCATGTGAGCCCAAATTTCACGCACGCTCCATAAATGAGATTTCGCACCGGCACCCACCCGTGGCCGGAGGCTTGCAGCGAAGATCCCATCACCTGCTGAATAGCCAGTATCGGCGACCCGAGTGCCAATACTTTGAGCGCACCGGCCGCGCCCGATTCGCCATAGAGAAGCCATGTCAAGGGACGGGCCAGGATAATTAAGCCCCCCGCCATCGGCAGTCCCAACAGCCAGACCAGGTGAATAGCTTGATCAACCTTACGGTTGGCCCCAACTCTGTCTTGGGCGACGATGGCGCGGGCAATAGCGGGCACTAATGAAACCGCCAATGCCGCGCCCACCACCATGGTCAAGTTAATTAAGGGCATTGCCTCGCCGCTGAGCTGACCAAATTGCGCCGTGGCCTTTTCCATGCTGAGTCCGATCAGCCGTAGACGCGAGGGAACAAACATTGAATCCGCCATCAGCATCAGCGGAAACAATAACCCGGAAAAAGACATGGGGAGCGCCACGCCCACCAGTCGACAGAGTTCTCGGCCGGGAAACCGCCCTTTCAGCGACCAGTGCCCCGCCTTGCCCCGCTCAATCCCCAAAAACAGCATCCCGACAAACGCACCAATAGGCGCACCGACAGTTGCCCCAGCCGCCGCCTTATCCACACCGCTGGGCAGGAAGTGATAAGCGAGCGGAAACATCACCATAACCCGGGTCACTTGCTCTAAGATTTGAGACACAGCGGTGGGACGCATCTCCTGCCGTCCCTGAAAGTATCCGCGAAAGCCGGCTTCCAAGGCCACAAACGTCAATGCCGGTGCCAACGCCCGGATCGCCCACACCGAGGCGGGTTCGTGAAACAGTGCCCGCGAAATCCAGGGGGCGGCCCACTCCATCGCCAGGCCGAGCCAAAGTCCGACCACTCCTAAGGCAAACTGCGCCCAAGACGCAAGATGCTCGGCCGCCTCCGCCTCGCCGCCGGAAAGCTTTTCCGCGGTCTGTTTGGCCATAGCCGTTGGGATCCCGTTGACGGACACAGCCAGCAGGATGGCGTATAGCGGGTACGCCATCTGAAAAAGGCCGACACCATAATCGCCAAGCACCCGCGGCAAGAAGATCCGGTAGACGGCTCCGATTAATTTCGAGACAAACGAGCCGATCGAAAGCCAAAGCGCTCCCCGCCATACGGAATTCTTCGCCATAGGAGCCCCCCGCATGTCCTCTCAGCTGAGGATATGCCCCCCCTCCGGCAAAGAGACCTGACCGCTTTACGCCAGCGCCTCTTTCCGCATGCGGCGAAATGTCTGATCGACCGCTTGAATAGTCTCTTCGATGTGAGCGACGTCGTGCACCGCCGAAACAAACCAGGCTTCAAAGCGGCTCGGCGCCAAGTAGATTCCTTGCTCCAACATCAATCGGTGAAACAGCGCGAATTGACGACTGTCGGCAGCCAGCGCGGATGTATAGTTCGTCACACTCTCTGCCCCAAAGAACACGGTAAATCCGGATCCAGCCCGGTTAATGGAGATCGGGATTCCCTGACGCTGCGCCAAGTGCAGAATTGATGCTGCCAGATCGTTGGCCAGCCTGTCCATGCGAGGATAGGGATTAGTCTCCCGAAGTACTCTAAGCGTCGCCAATCCTGTCGCCGAGGATAGCGGATTACCCGCCAGGGTCCCCGCTTGGAACATCCCGCCGTTTGGAGACACCAGCTTCATGATCTCGGAGCGGCCGCCATAGGCGCCCGCGGGAAGGCCCCCGCCAATAATTTTTCCGAGTGCATACAAATCGGGGATCACTCCCAAAAGCGCGCCGGCCGATCCATAATGAAACCGATATGCGGTAATAACTTCATCAAAAATGAGCAACGCGCCCGCCTCTCGGGTAAGCCGCGCCATCTCCTCAAGATAGCCAGGGATAGGGTTGACAATGCCCATATTGCCGACAATGGGTTCCGTGAGGACGCACGCCACTTCACTCCCCACCTCGGCTAAGGTTTCTCTCAGCCGCTCAATGTCATTGAACGGAAGACTAATGACGTCCTGCACCACCCCCTGGGGAATCCCGAGGCTATCCGCGGTGCCGACCGTCGAAGCCCCGGAACCGGCCCGCACCAACACGGCGTCGCTGTGGCCATGATACGTGCCGTCGAACTTGATCACTCGGCTGCGGCCCGTGTAGGACCGGGCTAAACGAATGGCAGACATGACCGCTTCGGTGCCCGTCGTGGTCAAACGCACCTGTTCCAATCCGGCGATGGAGCGCACCAGCTCCTCGGCCAGTAAAATTTCGTCGGGATGCGGGGCTCCGGTGAGAGGGCCTCGTTTCAAGGCGGCCTCGCCCGCGGCCGTCACCGCCGGGTGGCTATGACCTAATACCAATGGACCGAAAGCTGCCAAGTAATCAATATAGCGGTTTTGATCGACATCAACCAGATAGGGGCCCTCACCACGCTCGATCACCAGCGGCGGATTGCCGCCGACGGCCGCAAAGGAACGCGCCGGGGAATTGACCCCGCCGGAAATGACCGCGGTGGCCCGTTCGAACCATCTCTTGGACTGTTCGCGACTCATCAGTGTCCTCCTTAAATCCAGTAGTTGCGCTGCAATTATCGCACCAAATCGCCCTGGCCGCTTATCGAGAGCGCGACTCGGCACGCGGCATTGTCGCAGGCCCTTATAATGGGAACCAGGGGGGTGGGACGCCCGATGAAAATATTGGTGATTGAGGATGAGCCACGAGTGGCCGAATTGTTGCAGCGAGGGTTATCGCGAGCCCAGCACGTAGTGGATATCGCGCAGAGCGGGCAAGACGGTTTAATGATGGCGGCCGATGGGCATTACGACGCGGTTGTTGTGGATGTGATGCTCCCCGATATCGACGGGTTCATGGTTGCGCACCAACTCCGCGATCGCGGCGATCATTTTCCTATTTTGATGCTAACCGCCCGGGACACTATTGACGACAAGGTTATGGGATTTCGCAGCGGGGCGGATGACTACCTTACCAAGCCCTTTGCGTTTGAGGAATTATTAGCCCGCTTAGATGCGCTGGCCCGCCGTGCCGAGGGGTTCCAACCCAACGACGAGCTGGTGGTGGGGCCCTTAAAGCGCTCGGGCATGACCGTCTATTGCCAGGGTCAGCCTCTGGATTTAACCCCCAAGGAATTCCAGGTGCTTGACCTACTCATGCGTCACGCCAACCAGGTGTTAACTCGCGAGCAAATTCTTGACTATGTCTGGTCGACCGACGCAGATCCGATTGCCAATGTGGTAGACCGGGTTGTGGCGCGGCTCAGGAAAAAAATCGAATCCGTCCACGGATCGCCCGTAGTAGCGACCGTCCGTGGATTCGGTTACGTGATCCGAAAATGAAGCCATCAACCAGCCACACCGAGGCACGCCTCCTTAGACGATTGCAGTGGCGGCTAGCCTTAGGCTTTGCTATTGCCTTTCTCGTTTTCGACGTGATCGTCGTGGGCCTTACCTATGTCGTGCTCGACTACCATATCATCGGCGAAGCCAAGGCGGCCATCGAGGCCGTCTGGGAGCGGGAACCGCCTGAGTCTCTTATCGATGGCAATGAAACTCTGGGGCGGCCAGCCAACTCCCATCCCGCCGCCGTCCGCAGCGACGATGTTCCGCCCGTGGTGACTTGGCTATTTAATAAATACGGGCACCACAATACTGGCCCCACCAGCCTATATGGGCTTCCCGTTCCGGTCAACGCGATTCTCCCCGATCAGGCCCTTCTCCAGCAAATGCCCCATAGCCACCAAGCGCTCTGGGCTGTGGTCAAAAGCCGCCAGTATCGAGTGTTGGTCGGCTCTCGCCCTATTTGGAAGGGCTCCACATACCTGGGAGCCGAACAGAGCGTATATTCCATGGGCCGATTAGGGCAATTAATGGGCGGGCTTATTGTGGTCGATTTGGAACTTTCAGCGTTGGCCGTCGCGCTCATCATAGTTTTGGCCTTTTGGCTCTCGGGGCGTGCCCTGGTACCCATTCGCCAGGCGCTGCGCCGGCAGCGCGACTTCATTCAGGACGTTTCACACGAACTTCGCACACCGCTGACGATTATCAAATCCAGTTTGGAGCTGGCGCTGGGCGAGAGCGAGCGGTCGGAAGTTGATAACGCTGTGAGAAACACCCTGTCCGAGGTTGACTACGTGACACGGATGATGGGTGACCTGGCCATGTTGGCCCGCATCGATTCCGGGGCCACCTTAGTCGAGCCGGAAGTCTTTGATCTAGTGCAACTGGCGCAGGAGGTGGTTCAGGGACTGACTCCGCTGGCAAGCCAGCGTGGCGTCGAGGTCACGTTTCGGCGCGAAGGCGACGAGACCAACGCCGTCGGAGATCCGGTACAAATCCGCCAGCTGCTTTTAATACTGTTGGACAACGCCTTAAAGTATAACCATCCTGGTGGGACGGCCTCTCTCACCGTGACGATGAAACCGACAGTGGTCGGCCTTACGGTGGAAAATACCGGCCCGGGGATTCCGCCCGAGGATCTGCCCTACGTCTTTGATCGGTTCTACCGCAGCCGTTCCACCAATCGCCTGGCTCCCGGCAGCGGCTTGGGCCTGGCGATTGCTGATTGGGTTGTCAAAGCCCATAAGGGGCACATTCGCCTTTCTAGCGAGCCCGGCCACGGAACCCGTGTAATGGTGGAGTGGCCGCGCCACTGGGAGAGAACGTAGCCAAAACAAAAAACCGCAATGATCTTGCGGCGAGATCATTGCGGACTCCCACGGTACCTTTTGCTGTTATCCCTATCCTACTGCTCCATTTGTTTGGCCAGGAAGCCCGCAGCCGTCTCCGCCAGCTTGATTTCCATGTCTCCCATTTTTACGTCGGGTTCCCGGCTGCAAATGATAATCGCGCCAATCGGATCCCCTTCGGCAATGATGGGCGCAATGACTTCCGCGACAAACTTGTCCTCGTCCTCGTCTCCGATGATACTGCCCTTGGGACGGTGATCACCGCGATTGAAGAAAAGCGTTTTCCGGTCCTCCATGGCCTTTTCGACGAGCACGCCCAGGGCCTTGTTGAGAAACTCCTTTTTAGGAGCTCCCGCCGCCGCAATAACCGCATCACGGTCCGCGATGAGCGCAATATGACCGATCGCCTCATACAAGGAATCAGCGTATTCCTTGGCAAAGTCACCAAGCTCACCAATGGGTGAGTACTTTTTGAGAATGACTTCGCCGTCCCGGTCTACGAAGATTTCCAGCGGGTCACCCTCGCGGATCCTCAGGGTTCGTCGAATCTCTTTCGGGATCACCACGCGGCCCAAATCATCGATTCGGCGGACGATTCCCGTAGCCTTCAAATGAGCGCCCCCCTTTCCCGTCGCATCTTCAGAGGTAGTATATCGAGTGCGATTCCGGATTATGCGTTTTTTCCAATTTTACCGAATGGTAGGAAGTCACGTGTTCATCAACCGGATTTTCTCGGTTTTCTTCAGATTTGCCGCCCACCCATCAAACATGGTCATCTGGGCTTTCTCCACCAACTCGGCCTCAATAGCGGGTCTGACCGCATGAAACGGAATCGTCGCGCCTCGTCGAGATGCTTGAACTTCGATGATAGAGTAGCCCAAAGGCCCTTTCACTATACTCATGCGGTTTGGGCGCAGTCTGGCGATGGCATTAAGCCAGTCCTTGGGCAGGGCTGAGGACGCCCCAAACTGCACCCACCCCCGGCTGCCACCCTGATTTTTATATGCGTCGCGTGAATCTCGTAGGGCCAGCGCCCCAAAGCTGGCGCCTTTTTTTAACTGGGTGATGATCGACTCGGCTTCGGCCTTGGACTGAACGGTAATACCCCGCAACAGGACTTCGGGCGGCGATACGTAAAATGCCTGGTTGTTGGTGTAATAGCGCTCTTCGTCGGCCACCGACGGGTGGGGAACCGTAGCCGTAACCCGGTTAAAGGCTGCCTTCAAAATGAACTGCTGCGCCACATACTGCCGAAAGGAAGAGAGGGGGAGATTGTTGCGGGAAAGACGCTGGTTAAAGACGGCTGGCCCGCCTACGGCCGGCATTAGGTGTTGTTTTATCCAGATCCCGGCCTGGTTTTGTGCCTGACCTGGGGAGATAACCTTATGTGCCAGCGCCCATTGGATGACCAGCGCTTGCTCTGCCAGCGTAGCCGCTCCGCTCTGCTTTGCTGAGCGGCTCTGATCAAGCGTGACGCTTTGGATGACTTGACTGGCTTTAAGGGCTCTATTGAGCTGGTTCTCGGTAATCCGTATGCGACCCGCCATGGCAACCGTGCGGTTGGTTCCGCACCCGGCCAACCCGATCAAGCTAATACCGGCGATCACCCCCGCCCAGGCCCAGCCGCTCATTTTTCTCGACAGCATCCTTGTCCCCCTTCATCGTCATCAGCACGTCCTGCGCCATTTCAAGAAAGTCATCCGGGACTGCCTTTAAAGCCATTTTAATCCCAATCTCAGGCGCCCGGCCTGCCCCGGGCAAGAGCCGCCCCGGATAGCGACTGGCTAGTGCACGAATGGTGTCAGCTCCGACCAAACTATCTTGGGACCCGCGAATCACTAAACGATTTTGCCGGTGTCCGACCGCCACCAGCTTAAGCGCGCGTGCCAGCATACGAACCCGCGAAAGCTGTATCAGACGACTGACCGGCTTAGGTAAAGGCCCGAATCGGTCTTCAATTTCCTCAGCCAAGTCCTCCACCTCGTTTAAGCTTCTGGCGGAAACCAAACGCTTATACACCTCAATTTTTTGCCGCGCATCGGAAACATACCCGTCCGGCAGGTAAGCGTCCACCTCAATTTCAATCGTGGGATCGGACACCTCCGCCACGGCCACGCCCTTTAACTCGCGAATCGTTTCCCCAAGCATGTCTGTATACAGATCAAAGCCGACCGACGCAATGAACCCGTGCTGCTCAGCTCCCAGCAAATTGCCCGCCCCGCGAATTTCCAAATCCCTCAGTGCAATCTGATATCCGGCCCCGAGTTCGGTAAACTCACGAATGGCTTCCAGGCGCTTTTCCGCCTGCACGGTTATGACCTTGTCACGCTTAAACGTGAAATACGCATAGGCGCGCCGAGACGACCGACCCACCCGTCCGCGCAGCTGGTACAGTTGTGCCAGTCCCATACGGTCCGCGTCTTCGACGATTAAGGTGTTGGCATTGGGGATGTCTAGCCCTGATTCGATGATATTCGTAGCTACCAGCACATCGTATTCTTGATCGATGAAGCGAGCCATGACATCTTCAATGCGGCCCTCCGGCATCTGCCCGTTCACCACGCCCAGGCGTAAGTCGGGAAACATGCGCATCAACCGCTCGACGGTCCGATCCATAGCCATGATCCGGTTCTGCACGTAGTAAACCTGGCCTCCGCGGTCCAATTCCCGGCGAATGGCGTCTCGGACTAGAAGTTCATCATATTCCACCACCACAGTCTCCACGGGCAGCCGATCCTCCGGCGGCGTCTCGATCACGCTCATGTCGCGAATCCCAATCATGGCCATATGCAGAGTGCGCGGAATCGGCGTGGCGGTCAGCGTCAAAACATCGACGTTGGCTCTAAGTGCCTTGATGCGCTCTTTATGGGCCACGCCAAAGCGATGCTCCTCGTCCACAATCAAAAGGCCCAGGTCCTGAAACGCCACATCTTTCGCCAACAAACGATGTGTTCCCACCAACAGGTCAACCTGCCCCTTTTTTAGGCGCGATATAATGTCTTTTTGTTGCTTAGGCGTGCGAAAACGGCTAAGGACCTCGACCGTAACAGGGTAGCCGGCCAATCGCGTGCGCGCGGTCGTATAGTGCTGCTCGGCCAACAGGGTGGTGGGTACCAAAAACGCGACTTGCTTGCCGCCCATAATGGCTTTGAACGCGGCTCTCAAGGCCACCTCGGTCTTCCCATAGCCCACGTCGCCGCAGAGCAGCCGATCCATCGGTCGGGGGCGCTCCATATCCCGTTTAATCTCCTCCACCGCACGCAACTGATCGGGCGTTTCCTCATAGGGGAAGGAGGCCTCGAAATCCGCCTGCCATGGCGTATCGGGCGGAAATTGGTAACCGGGTTCGGATTCACGTACAGCATACAGTCGGATAAGCTCTTCGGCCATTTCCTTAACTGATGCCTGGGCTCGCTCCTTAGTGCGGTGCCACTCCTGACCTCCCATTTTGGAGAGCTTGGGTTCTTGCCCCTCCACACCCACGTATTTCTGCACTAAACCCAGTTGATCGACCGGCACATAAAGTGCATCATGCCCAGCATACTGGATATGCAGATAGTCCTTATGCTGCCCTTGTATTTTCAGTGTTTCAATCCCGGTAAAGCGGCCAATTCCGTGGGTAATGTGCACCACAAAGTCCCCGGGCTTAAGCTCCTTAAGGCGTACCCGCGCTCGAGGCTCTCGCCGGGCCACCCGCGGGGGCGCTTCTCGGCCGGACAGTTCCGTCTCCGCTAGCACCGCCAGGCCCAATTCCGCCAGAGCAAAACCGTGTGACAACTGGCCGGTCATAACCCCCACTTCACCGGCCACGCCCAGTCCGCTTCGCACCGGGATATTGAGGTCAATCACCTGATGTGTCAGGACTCGAGCGCTCTCCTGGTCGCGGACCACCAAAACCGTGCGCATTCGTGACTTTCGCAACCGGTTCAGTTCCGACCTTAAGAGCTCCGCCTGGGCATGAACGCGCGGCGCCGGGCGGCCGGTCAAGCTGAGTGTCATGTGGTAGGTACCCTGCGCATGCGGCAACAGCGACAAAGAGATATCGGCGTGGCCTTTGATCTGCTGGGACCACTCCGCCTCGGGGATGGTCATCTCGGCTTCCATCGACAAGAAGTCGCCTCGCTCCAACCGCCGTTCCTGCTCCAACCGTTCGCCCGCGTCCAATCCGCGCCAAGCCTCAGCGATGCGCGGCATGTCTTGATAGACGACTACCGGCGGCGCGACGAACGCCTGCGTAAGCGACTGCGGACGGTAAAAAGCCGCGCCGTAACGTTCAATTCCGGGGAAGCTTAGTCCTTCTGACAGTTCATGCAAATACCGGCCATAACGTTCTTTGGCCCGCACAGCCTCATCCAGCTTGCCCACAGCCTCGAGGTTTTTAATCACGTTCTCGGATTCTTCCGCCAAACGTCCCATCGCCCGAATTCGCGCCTCGTCGGTGAAGACCAGCTCGCGGGCTGGCCCAATTTCGAGCGACTGCAACATGTTCACCGTTCGCTGGGTTGCAGGATCAAACGTGCGGATAGAATCGACTTCCACATCAAACCACTCTATGCGCGCGGCCGGGCCGCCGGGCAGAAAAACATCCAAGATGCCGCCGCGTCGGGCAAATCGCCCCTCTTCGGTGACCTTGGGATCAGGTTGATACCCTAACTCCAGTAAATGCTCGGCCACCCGTTCCGGTTCAATCTCGTCACCTGGTTTCAGCGCAAGCCGGACCTTGGGCAGCGAGACCAGGCGCTGCCGGATCGCCTCTACCGGCGCCACCAATACGACGTGCCTGTTGCGCGACACTTCCAATAGGGCCTTTAGCCGCCGCTCATGCCACTCATAACTTTCGGCACGAACATCTCCCACCAGATTGGGCCGCGGCGGCAGCAAAAAGACAGGCGCCCCGGGGCGAAACGACAACAATTCCGCTTCCATCCGCCGGGCCTCTTGGAATCCCGGGGTCACAATAAGGGCGGGGTGCGCCAAATCCCGGGTCAAAGCTGCGGCAGTAAAAGTTGGCAGCGATCCGGAAAGTCCGGTAATCTGCACGCGCGCCTTCTCTTGATTAACCCGGGAAATAAGCTCTCGGTATGGCTCGTAATGAGTCCATAAGGCCAGCATTTCCTCCAAGCTGGTGTCTACGGCACGTGTTTGATTCGTCATCGATTCCCTTCGTTCACCGAACATCAAATACGGGCTAGGTGCGACCAGCCCGTCGTTGCTTTAGTTATACCACAGGTTTTCGTCCCAGGGCACCGGAAGGCAGTGATCGCATAAAATTTTCACCGTCGCTGTCCTCCCCAAATCGTCCAGTTCCAACAACTCATCCTGTTCGTCCTGGCGAAGGCCGGTTAGGCCTAGTGCCGGATCGCGCCAATCTCCGCGAAACTCGCCCATGCGTCGTCCGCAATGCCGACAGATATACTGGACCACCGAACTCCTCCTCGGCCTCTTTACCGAGCAGTGTTCCCAGGTCGGCCCGCCTTTACCAGCGGCCAGCACCTTTAACCGTTATGACGGCTCATCGCACTCTCGATGCCGTCCGTGACAAGTGTTGTTAGGGTGTCCACCGCCCGATCGACAACCTGCGCCACCAGCGGTTGCTCGGACGGGGAAAACCGCATCAAAACCCAATCAATCACGGAGATCGACTCGGGCGGGCGCGAAATCCCCATACGCAGCCTCGGAAATTCCTCGGTTCCCAATGCCTGAGCAATTGCCTTGAGCCCGTTATGTCCGCCGCTGGACCCGCTCGCCCGAAGCCGAATGGTTCCCAAGGGCAAATCCAAGTCATCGACCAAGACAACAATTTCCGCCGGGTCTAGGCGGTAAAACCGGCAAAACGGTCCCACCGCCTCGCCCGAAAGGTTCATATAGGTCTGAGGCTTTAACACGAAGACACGGTTGACCTCGGCCACCGGACCAAAACGGCTTCGGCGAAACCGACCGTGATGCCGGGCCACATAGGCGTCGGCAACCATAAATCCCAGATTGTGTCGCGTACGTTCGTATCGCGATCCGGGGTTGCCTAGTCCCACAATCAATCGGATCGTCCTCACCAAAAGCCCGCGAGAAGCCCCGGCCTTCAGGCCTGGGGATCGTTCCCCTTGCGGGGACGAACGGTCGTCCCTCTCTTTCGGGAGTGAACGACCGCAAGGGGAGGAAGGCGGGCGGCCGTCGCTAGACGGCTCGCGGTTGTTGTTCATAGTGCCATCCATCTTGGTTGAAGAATGAGGCAATGCCGATAGGAAATCCCTTGGGCCACGCGCTGCCCGCCCGCCGTCATATCGAAGGAACCCGAAGCGCGAGCGGACACCCGTTCTGTCCATCCGCCGGCATATTTGCCGTGGGGCACCCGCGCTACGACCAGGTCGCCCGTTTGGAAACCGAAATGCTGCCTGCGCCGACTTCGATGCCGGATGGGAAAGCCGTATTGGTGCGTGCCGCACATCTGGCGATTGCCGTGGCCTTTGGCCGACCAGGCCTGGACGTACGCGGGCGGCGCGGCGAAGGATTCAGGGGTGCTGGCCCCGACGCACAAGGCGTCGTAATAGTGCTCCTTGGGAAACGTGTGCGCGATGCGCTGCATCTTGGTCCGTGCGCCGGACCCGCCTTCGACCGGAAGCCCCGTCGCCTGCAGTTGGTCGTCGAGCCGCCAGCGGGTGGCGTTCATCCCCCTTCGGGGACTTCCGAGGGTCGGCGCCGCCGCACCCTTCAGCGGAGCTTTCATCTGACGTTGGATCCGCTCTAGACGGCTGGTTTCCCAGCACGCGCGGTCCTTTGGCTTGTGGGGATCCTTGCCGGCATAAGCTTTGGCGTGCTGGGCCGCCCGTCGCCGCCGCCCGGCATCCCGCGCAAGAAACTCGGCCAGCGACTGATTGTTCTTGCTGATGTTGCAAGCGGGGCACGCGAGCGCCAAATTGGAGACGCGGTCCGAGCCGCCCAGATCCTTGGGATGGACATGCTCAACCTGGAACTCGACATCCTCGGCATCGCAGTACGCGCAGCGCCGATCCCACTTCTCCAGCAGATACTCGCGAATCTCATACCCTAACAACGTGCCTTGCTGGTACTCGATGCCCGAGATTTCCGGGTTCTGCATCTTCTGGGTGTCAAACTTGACGTGTTCGACGCTCAGATCGGTAATGGGCGCGAGTTTCCGGAACTTGGCCACGGCCCGCAGGGTCTGATCGACCCGGGCTTTCACACTCGGCGGCAGCCACCCCGTCCGGCGCTGGCGGTTATCAAATCGCGCGGCCCGATACCGGGTGTGACGATGCCAACAACCGCGGCGATGCGTTCGCCGGTCATCCAATCGTGACTGAATCCCGGGTTTGTGGCCGATTTCGCCGAAGAAGATCGCCTTCGGTCCTTTCGTGCTGTCCAAAATCATGGCCACGCCGGTGGTCTTTCTGCCGGGGTCTAATTTGAGGCGCAAATCTTGGAATGCGGAGGTATCAGCCGTGCGATCCTTTAACCGGATGGTAAACGGAAACTGCCGATGCACGACTGCGCGACCCCGTTCCAAGAGAAGCCGTGCCCGTTTCTCTGTGCACGGCATTAAAGGCTTCTGATGCTGGTCTAAAACGAACATCACAGTTGATGATCCTTCTTTCTATCCCCTTACGGTCGTTCACTCCCGAAAGGGAGGGCTGGTGACGTTCCGCTTGCGCGGGATCTCTCCTCGCCAATGTTCCGATGGGTTGCATCATGCCTCCGCACGGCTCGCGCTACCCCGAGCTGGCGTTTAACGGAGGACCAGAGTCCCGGGACTTCGTTTGAAGCCCGGGAGAGAGCCTGGGTGACCGACGGTAGGAGGAAATCCCCGGATCATCCCAAAAGCAGGGGGCTGGAGAAGCACCCCAGGGTCTGCACCAAAGGAACGGAGCCGCTCGCCTCCCGCAGCCTGCTTGCGAAAGCTGCTGTCAGTTCCGGCGGCTAAGACTGGTCATAGTCAGGCTTGTTTGAAAAAGCCCCCGCGTTTACGCGTTTGGGTCTATGACTCAAACAGTTTAGATACCGAAAGATCCTCGTGGACCCGCATAATCGCCTCTGCCAATAACGGCGCCACGGAGATGACTTGGGTGCGATCTGGGGCGGCGTCCAACTGAATTGTATCGGTCACGATAATCTCCCTAAAGGCGGACGACGCCAGAACCTCGGCCGAGTTGCCGGAGAAGACCGGGTGCGTAGCGGCCGCATAGACATCACGCGCTCCCAAGTCCATAATGGCTTGCGCCGCTTTGGCGATGGTCCCTCCAGTATCAATCATGTCGTCGACAATCACCACCGTTTTGTCCCGGACTTTGCCGATGACGTTGACCACTTCCGATACGTTAGGCTCCGGGCGCCGCTTATCAATAAAGCCGAGAGGCGCCTGCAAGAACTTGGCCATTTGCCGCGCGCGGTATACGCCGCCGGCATCGGGCGAGAAAATCATGAGATTATCCAACTGCCGTTGATACACGGCCTCCGATAAAATCCGCCCGCCCTGCAAATTGTCGACCGGGATGTCGAAAAATCCTTGAATCTGCGGCGCATGCAGGTCCATTGTCAGGACTCGGCGGGCGCCCGCGGTAGTGATGAGATTCGCGACCAGCTTGGCCGAAATTGGCTCGCGACCGCGTTCCTTGCGATCTTGGCGCGCGTAACCATAGAACGGAATAACGGCGGTCACACGGCGTGCCGAAGCCCGGCGTGCAGCATCGATTAAGAGCAAAAGCTCCATCATGTTATCATTCACGGGACTCGACGTCGGCTGCACCATGAACACGTCAGCTCCCCGCACGTTTTCCAGCAGCCGGACCCGAATCTCTCCATTGGAGAAGCGACCGACGTCCGCTTGTCCCAGAGAGATTCCCAAATGCTCGCAAATTTTCGCGGCCAGCGGGCGGTTGGCATTCCCCGTAAAAATCTTCAGTACTCCCTCACGCTCGAACATGCCTGTCTCCTCTAAGAGTCCGTTTCTGACCGCCTTACCAGAAAGGGCGGTCTCCTGATCATTCGTTATGTAGGTCGAGTCCGGCGTGTTTTCGTCCATCCGGGTTTATTTTCCTGACGCCCACGCGCGATGGCCAGTGCCTCCGCCGGCACATTCTGCGTCAACGTCGAACCGGCGGCCACATACGCGCCCGGCCCGATTTCTAAGGGCGCAACCAAATTGCTGTTACACCCGATAAAGGCTTCGTCACCGATAAAGGTGGGGTGCTTGGCCGACCCGTCAAAGTTGACTATCACCGTGCCGGCGCCGATATTGACCCGTCCGCCAATAGTGGCATCACCGAGATAGGAATGGTGCCCAGCCTTGGAACCGATGCCCACGCGGGTGTTTTTGAGCTCGACGAAGTTGCCGATTTTGACATCGCGGTCCAAAAACGTTCCCGCCCGCAGATGGCTAAATGGACCCACCCGCGCCGTACTGGAAATCACGCTTTGCTCTACCACCGATTGTTCCACCACCACTCCATCGCCGATACGGCTATTCACCACCGTCGCCATGGGTCCGATGTGGCACTCCCGCCCGATCTTGGTGTTGCCTTTGAGAAAGGTCATGGGATAAATCACCGTGTCCTGCCCAACTTCAACATCGGCATCCACATAGGTCGTGCCGGGATCGACAATGGTCACTCCCTGGTCGTAGAGGCGATTTAACGTGCGTTCGCGCAAGATGGCCTCAGCCCGGGCCAAATCCCGGCGCGTGTTAATCCCCATCACTTGGTCAGCCGCATCCCACACCAGGGGTGTGACCCGTCGCCCCTGGTGTGTCAGAACGCTCACCGCCTCGGTAAGATATTGTTCCTCTCCATGAAGCGGCAAATCCGCTAAAAGCTGCCGCAACCCATCCACACGCCATATGCCAATCCCCGTGTTAATCTCTTGGATGTACCGGGTGGCTTCGTCCGTCGCACTGTCTTCGACGATGGCTTCAATGGTGCCATCCGGTCCCCGCACAATGCGCCCGTAACCGTAAGGATCGTCCATGACCGTGGTGACCACGGTCGCGGCCGAATCCTCGGACTCATGGCGTTTTATCAGTGCGCTTAAAAGTTCCTCAGGAACTAGAGGGCAATCCGCGTACAGCACCAAGATATTCTCCACGTCATTAGGCAATTCGCCGAGGACATGATAGACGGCATTGCCGGTACCCCGCATTTGCGGCTGGCGAACGAACTGAGCCAGCCCTTCCAGGATTTCCTCAACCCGTTCCGCTTGATATCCGGCGACTACCCAGGGAGTACCCAACCCGGCCCGTTCCACAGTGCGGAGGACATGTAGCACTAATGGCACGCCACCCAGTTCATGAAGCGCCTTGGCGCGTCCCGAGCGCATGCGGGTGCCCCGGCCTGCCGCCAATATGATCGCCGCCGTGTTCGCCATGCCGATCCCTCCCGGATGAGCTCCGCACCGTATGCCGAGTTTAGCATACCAAAGTTTGCGCCTACTCTACCACCGTCGGAGCGGATCAAAAGGCGACATCCAAGATGTCGCCCTAAGAGTTTGATCGCTATGATGGCATGAACCCAATCTATTACCCGACTACTTCGGAGAACGCGAATGCTTGTTTATGACGCGGAATGAAATACGTCGAGAACCGCCTTTTGAATCCGTTCACGCGCCTGGGGCGTAATCGGGTGCGCAACATCGCGGAATTCGCCGTCAGGCGTCTTCCGGCTGGGCATAGCCACAAATAACCCCTTGAGGCCTTCGACGACTTTCACGTCATGGATCACGAACTCACCATCTAAGGTCACGGAGGCCACCGCCTTCATTTTACCGTCGGTGGCCATCCGCCGAAGCCGCACGTCAGTTATTTCCACTGAAAATCCTCCTTCACCAAGCTGCCAGGTGTGACCCAGATGTTTTGGGTAGGAGATTATTCGCGATCGCACGACGGAATCCCTTCAATTGTCGAAATTTTTGGTACGGAAATGCCTCAAACAATCACATCATAGCCGTCCGCCTTGAGCGTCGACACAATGTCATTCCAGTGCTCCTGGTTGCGAGTCTCAAGCATCAAGTCCACACTGACGTCCTGGGGAGCAATGCTGGGATCCCAACGCTCATGGTTAACACGAATAACATTGGCTTTTAGTTGGGCCACACGTTCCAATAGGCGGGACAGTTGGCCGGGCCGGTCGGCAATAATGGTGCGTAAGTGCAACTGACGGCCTTCCTCCACCAGCCCCTTTTCAATAATGCGGCTGAGTAGTGTCACATCAATATTGCCGCCGCTGACAACCGTGGCAAAGGTCCGATTGCCGACGGGAATCTTCTGCGCTAATAGTGCTGCTAGACCCACCGCCCCCGCCCCTTCCACCAACAGTTTGGACCGTTCCAGAAAAATAAGGATGGCACGTGAAATATCGTGTTCATCGACGGTAACGATGTCATCCACATACTGCTCGATGAGGGCGAAGGTCAGCTCGCCGGGACGCTTGACCGCGATCCCGTCGGCAATAGTGCGGGCTTCAAGGCTCGGCTCGATGCGACCGGCATTTCGGGAATTCAGCATAGCGGCCGCCCCTGAGGCCTGCACACCCACCACCTTGATGTGCGGGTTTTGAGCCTTGGCGGCCAGCGCAATTCCGCTGATGAGTCCCCCACCCCCGATCGGAACAACCAAGGTGTCCACGGTTGTGCGCTCATCCATAATTTCTAATCCTATCGTCCCCTGGCCGGCGACGATCAAAGGATCGTCAAACGCGTGAATTAAGACCCGGCCGGTCGATTCGGCGATATGAAGCGCTTCTTGAAACGCGTCATCAAACGTTTCGCCCACCTGTCTCACCTCGGCCCCGTATGACCGGGTCGCCTCGATTTTGTTCAGCGATGCCCCTTCCGGCGTCACAATGACTGCGGTGGTGCCGACCAGTCCGGCCGCGAGCGCCACGCCCTGTGCGTGATTGCCTGCCGAAGCAGCCACCACACCACGGGTCAATTCATCTGCAGAAAGCCGCCGAATACGATTGTAGGCGCCTCTCAGCTTAAATGATCCCGAACGCTGCAGATTCTCCAGCTTAAAAAACACTCGGCTTCCGATGAGGTCGTTGACGTAGCTGGATTCCTGTAACGGCGTGCGATACGTGACGCCCGCCAGCGCCGCTTCAGCTTGGCGGACATCTTCCAGTGTCGGCCATTTGCGCATGCCTATTCCTCCCACTTTACGGTACGCCGCACCCAGCCGGATGGACGTACCTCGCCCATTCCCTCCTCCGATCGAGTCCACTCAAAGATGGCACTATACTCGTCCACCAGCTTCTGCTGCGGCTGACTGGTCGCCACTAATACACCGACTCCGACCACATGCGCGCCGAAATCGCCGAGTAAATCTTGGGCCGCGCGTGCGGTGCCGCCAGCCTGCATAAAGTCGTCGACAAAGAGAACCCGTCCGCCGCGAACCGGCGCCCGCCGAGCCAGTGACATCGATTGAACATGGCGCGACGAACCGGAAAGATAGTTGATGGATAACGACGATCCTTCCGACAACCGGTGATCACGCCGCAAAAGCACCATATCAACCATCAGGGCCCGCGCCGAGGCCAGCGCCAATGGGATGCCGCGCGTCTCCACCGTGGCAACGTGATCGACCTTTAGCGAACGGAAGCGCTCACCCAACAGCGCCCCCAATCCATCAATTATTCGTGGACTGAATAGCAAATCGGTGACGTAAAGAAAGCCGTCTGGTGTTAAGCGATCGGCATTGGTCAGTTCCTTCATGAAGAGCGCCAGGCGCTCTCGAACAGCCTCGTGATTAATCGCCGGGCGAAAAGTCACGCCCCCCGACGCCCCGACTTGGGAATCAATCTCTCCCAGTCCCATTTCTTCCAGCGCATCTTTTACCAGTAACAAATCTTCGCTCAGCGTGGATTTGGCAACATTAAGCTTGCGGCTCAGTTCAGTCAGACTCATCTGGCGGCCTGCTTCCAAGGTTAGCAGGCGCGTGAGCACCACCAATCGCTTTTGCCTCTGGTCGCTCACGAGATGTCCCAGCCTTCTTCGGGTGCGCCGTGAGTGTTCTCGCCCAACTCCCGCTCAGCCAGGGCGAGGTCTTCCGGCTTATCCACATCAACGCCCGCTTCGGCGTAAGGGAATGCCAAAGCACGCCCGGTAATCCCCAGGATGCCGCCAACTCGAGTCTCGACCTGGCGCAATGACAGGTGCCCGGATAAGAGCCTTAAGAGGAGGCCCGGTCCTAAATCTCGGGCAAGAGTGAGGGGTGACTTGCGATGCGAGAGTAAAACCTCCGCCCGTTCCTTCAGCCGGGGAACCGCTTGAACCTTGGCTAAAAACAGATTGCCCCCGGTAAATACGCCTTCCCTCACCCTTACGTAAGTGCGCTTGGTGCCCGGAAAACGTTGTTCGGCCACCTCTTTGGGAATTACCGGGTAAACGATGTCGACGCTCTGGGGAGCCGCCGCCAAGAATGCCTCAATCACCTCGGGGGTTATCCAGGGGATGTCGGACGTGACGAATAGCACATGTTCGGTATCCACGGGTGCCGTGGACAATCCTTGAAGAATGTTCCCGAATAGGTCCCCAGCCATTGGCGCCAGGGTTGTATGCTCGCGCTTTAGCGATTCCGGACCGACCAGACCAATCGAGGTGATGGATGGGGCCTTCTCCAATGCATCTAGCACCCAATCCGCCATCGCGCGACCGCCAACAGGTATCTCCGCCTCAAACGGAGTGGGAGAAGACGCCTTTAACAAACCTCGGTTGGGCTGCCCCGCTAATAGTATCGCATGCACGCGTCCACCACTTCTTTCACCATGATTCCGACACGGCCGTGGCCTCGACCCAGGGCACCCCGAGAGCTCTCAGGCGTCGCGCCATCCAGTCTGCCCAGTCCTCGTCGCTACCCAAAATATAATAGGTGGGCCCGCTTCCCGACAAGGCGAAGAGCGCGCCATCGGCCGACGCTTGAATGCGCTCACGAAACTCGCGCAGCCGCGGCATCACCTGAAAGGCAGACCACTCCAAGTCATTCCTTAAATCTTCGGCCGACGGCGTGTCCCCGCATTCTAGCGCTTTTACCACGGCGTCAATCCTGCTCCGCTTCTCCAAGGTGTTCTGGGCATCAAAGGCCCGATAAACGGCGGCCGTCTCCAACGGGATCCCGGGGTTTGCCAATACTACCCCGCCGACTTTGAGCGACGGCAGCGGGGTAATGAATTCACCATGTCCCCTGACCCGGGCAGCCCCGGCCAGCACAAAAAACGGGACATCCATACCGAGTTCGGCCGTATCATGCAAAAATGCCGGTTGTTTGAAGCCAGGCAAGCCCTCAAACGCCCAGCGAATCATCGCAGCCGCGTCGGAACTGCCGCCGCCCAGTCCTGCTCCCACCCAGGTGACTTTTTCCAGCCGTCCATAGACGGGTGGCAGATTGGGAAGACGCCGCTTGGCCCACCAGTATGCTCGCACCATAAGATTCTTATCGTTCATAGGCACTAAGCGCGACGTAGACTCCCATAGCATATGATCGCGCGGCTCCAGATACAACTGGTCGGCCATGCCCACCGTTTGCATGACGGTATCCACCGCGTGAAAACCGCTCGCGTCCCGAGGTCCCACCCAAAGGCCCAAATTAATCTTTGCTGGCGCCTGATACCATGCCATCCCGCACCATCTCCCCATAATCAGTTCGGGGTGGGGAGGCGAAAATCCTTTCGCGGTTAGGCCTGCTCCAACACCTCTTGACGATAGCGCGCCACAGTGTCGCGTTCCGCCAACGCTTGTTCCGCCGCCTGACGCACGCGCCCATATTGCTCGTACAGAATCAGGACCAAAGAGCCGGCGTCGGCGGTCAATATAGCATGTCTCACGGATTCCGCTTCGTCGAGCACTACCATCACCTCCCGGTTGGTAGTTTCCATGGCCGCCTGACGAATGAGATCGGCGACTTCCCCAGCTCGCCGGCCGCGCAAGTCGGCATCTTCACGCACAACAATGCGATGACTAAACCCGGCCACCACTCGCGCCGATTGCTGGATGTCGTCGTTGCGGCGGTCGCCGGGTAATCCGATAACGGTGACAATCTGACGCGGCCTGAGTCGGTGGCAAATATCGCCCAATGCGGTAATGGCCGACACGTTGTGGCCATAATCGACCAACACGCGAACGTCGCCACCCTCCAACATTTCCAGACGACCCCGGTTCAGACCCGCGCCGCCGGCGGGGAAAGTCAGCAAGCCGTCCGCGACCTTGCGCGGCGAGAGGCCCAAGGCGAGCGCAGCCGCAGCGGCTGCTGCCGCGTTGGCTACGTTAATCGCCGCAACACCGCCCAAACTAGATGGCAGCGCCCTGGTACCGATGAGCCGCCTCTCCTTACCATCCCAGCCGTAATAGAGATACCCGCGCTTGACATAGACCGCTTTCCCCCCGGCCCGAAGATGTTGCTGAACCCTGCCATTGGAAGGATCGGTGGAGAATAGCACAATGCCACCGCGGCATCGGTTGCCCATGGTTAGGACGTTCGGATCGTCGGCGTTGAGCACGGCCACGCCCCCAGGTCGGACCACGTCCACGATTAAGGCCTTGAGATGAATCAAATCGTCCACGGTTTCCACGCCGTCTTGCCCTAAATGATCTTGGCCAATGTTTGTCACCACGGCCACATCCAGATCCTCGAATCCTAACCCGCCGCGCGCCATCCCTCCGCGCGCCGTCTCGAGCACCGCCATTTCCACCGTCGGATCATTAAGCACCAAACGTGCCGACCAAGGGCCCGTCAGGTCCCCTATCTTAATCAACTCTCCACCAATGGCAATACCGTCAGTCGTGGCCATACCCACGCGATATCCCGCACGACCGGCGATGTGACCCAGCATCCGGGTCACCGTCGTTTTGCCATTGGTTCCTGTCACCGCAGCCACGGGGATGCGGCCGTCATGGTCTGAAAACAAATACTCTACCAAATGGTCGGCCACGGGGCGGGATGAACCGATGGCCGGATTGAGGTGCATACGAAGCCCCGGAGACGCATTCACTTCGATAATCACACCGCCCGCTGTTAATAGGCCAGAGTTTAGCCGAGGCGTAACCACATCAACCCCTGCCACGTCAAGACCAATGGCCTGCGCTGCGCGAACGGCGTCCCGGGCCAGGTCTTGGCTCACCTCGTGAGTCACATCTCGGGCCGTCGCGCCGGTGGACATATTGGCGGTGCGGCGCAGCGCGCATACGACCCCCTTGGGCAGCACACTATCACGGTTCCACCCCTGGCGCGCCAATGTCTGCTCCATTTCGGCATCCCAGGCAACCAGGCTCATGGGAAATCCATGCCCCGGACCCCGACGCGGATCCCTGTTTAAGTCCTCCACCAAATCTCGCACACAATGAACCCCGTCACCAACAACCTGGGGAACCTGTCGTTCGGTCGCCGCCACCATTTCCTGACCAATCACCAGCAGACGATAGGCTGTACCGGAAATCTGCTGTTCAACCATGACTGGGCCGCTCTGTGCAGCTTGAGCCCCCAGATATGCGGGCTTCATCTCTTCCGGTGACTCGATGTTCATCACCACCCCGCGGCCATGATTACCTGACGCCGGCTTGACAACCACCGGACGGCCTAGTTCGAAAAACGCCTGTTCCGCCTGGTCGGGCGACATTGCCACTCGCCGGCGGGGGGTAGGAAGTCCGGCATCCGCCAAAAGGCGGCCCGCCAGCACCTTATCCTGGGCTGCCTCGACGCCGACAATGCCGGTAGCGTCTGTCATGGCCGCCATAATGCGCCGCTGATTGATGCCTTGACCCAACCGCACTAAGTTTTGATCATCCAAACGTGCCACGGGAATATTATTTCGCCGCGCCGCCTCAACAATTGCCCGCGTGCTGGGGCCGAGGCGATACTCGGCGAGACGGCGGCGAAACTGTTCAAGTCGGGTGTCGAGACGATTGCCTAGGTCTTTATGCCAGAGGGTACTCACCACCTCTACAGCGATAGTTAAAGCCTCCATCCCACCGCCTTCGGTCTCCGACTCAAACACCACTGATACCATATTCTCCGACACTTCCCGCGTCTTGCCGTAAATACCTTTTTCGCCAGCTAAATAGAGACACTCCAAGGTGACATGTTCGATAACGTGACCCAGATAGGTTCCCTCATTAAGCCGCTCGGAAAAGCCTCCGCGATGCCCGCGCGAACAATAATGTTCGTTAAGGCCGGGCAACGCATCCAAAAGACGTGATACAAAAGATGGGTTGGCGGTGGAGGCGAAACCCGCGTAACTGTCGAGATCAACCAAAGCCTCCATGGCGGGCCGCAATACGTGACGATTGGGTCCCGGAAAAAAGGTGGTAGAAATAATACGCACGTTAATCCTCCCTCGGACTTCCCGAATGGCTGGGATTCCGTTCGTTAAGGTCGAAGTCGTACCCCTGGGGCAAAACGTGCAGCCGTACCCCGGTGATGGCCAAAGGACGGTCAGCGCGAGACTCGGACGCGTTTGTGTCGGTCACCCGGGATCCGTCCAAGAGCGTCACCGTACGCGTCCCCCATACGGTCAGTCGGTGTTTATGGGGACGAACTTCAATGGCCGTATCTTCGTCAATCCCCACCCCTAAAATTCCGGGGTTTTGTGCCAGTGCGGACAATAGGCGACCAATGCGCCCACGTTGGGAAAAATGCTGGTCAATCACAGCGCCAATCCAAAGTCCCATTCCAGGCGCCATGTGCACGGTGTTTTTGGTGGGCGATTCCTCCCCGTCTCCCATGACAATCATGGTATCGGACATCATTGAGGCGCCCGCCGAGGTTCCGGCCACAACTAGCCCACGGTGGTGCTCTTCCAACAGTACATGGTGAAACAGCGTGCCCCCCAGCACACTGGTAATGCGCAGTTGATCGCCTCCAGAAAAGAAAAGGCAGGCGGATCGGCGAATGCCATCCAAAATTTTCGGATCGCCGGTCCCCGCCCGGGTCTCGACCGTGAGGTCGCGCACCTCCGCAACCCCGAATTCCGAAAACACCTGACGATACTGTCGAAATGCGGCCTGACCCTCTTGAGATGCCGTCGTTACCACACCGAGACTCGGTTCCCGGGACGACTCAAGGGTAAGGTTCGCCACCCTCCGCAAAATAATGCCGTCAGAAGACTTGTCCTCGTTTCCCCCGATAATGATCAACGGACCGATGAAAAGTCGCCTCCCGCAAAGAAAAAGAACGGCTACACGCCGTCCTATCTTCTTCCCCCTACGGGATGTTTATACTAAAGAAACCTCCTGGCGGAGGCGAAAGTCTCTAGCTGGTCAGTGATTCGGGCAGAATGAGCTCTACCGTTTCGGTCAACACATCGGTGTAGGAATACGAAACGCGCCGCTCGGCCAAATGACCTTCCTCAATCTTGACCACAAAGATGTACGGATATGTCTTTTCCAAGATGCCTTCTTTTTCGTCTACCTTTTTGCGGCCTTTATTCGCTTTCACCCGAATCCGCTCCCCGACGTGGGACTCGAGCTCCTTTTTGATGTCGTCCAGTACGCTCTTGGCTGCCACGCGATCACTTCCTTCCTCACAGATGAAGGGCAACAATAGCAATTTTAACATTGGTTGTTAGCGATGTCAAATAAGCCGACTATTTTAGCAAGCAGCCGTGTTGCGGTCAATAGGTCCCGGCCAGAAAATTTCCCCGGATGGGGGCCTAGAGCGCTTTCTTCGCCATGAGGGCGCTTATTTGGTGTACTTGTCGGCAACAGTGGATGCGCCAAAGGATTCGGGCTTTATCGCGGCACGGTACCCACTTCCGGTGACCATGCCGACAATTTCGCGGATGAGCTCTTTGGTTTCGCCTTGGCGGCCAACGTCAATATGAATTTGAATGTCTAGGTCGACCACTCCCGACTTTTCCAGAGTCTCGGTGAGCCTGGAGGCCACCGACAGGCTGGTGGAGGTCTCGTAGAAAATCTTTTGTCTTAAGCTCTTAATTGTCCGCCGATGGGACCGGTGAAAGTAGTAGCGGCCGCCTTTCCCCAAATGATGCACGACGACCGCGGTAACCAGAATGGTGTCGTGCCGCGTATGCGAATCGGTGCCGATAATGATGCGATATTGGTCATCTGGTGCCTGGTTGAGATATTGCAACATGTCGGCGAACATTTCGTCGAAGGTCAGGCGCCCTTTGGTTGGGCTTTCAAATATCATTGCTGTCTATGGCCTTCTTCCATTGCGCTACAGCCGCTGCGAGTCGTGTCCACTCATCGAGCGTAAGTTGCTCGGCTCGAGCTGAGGAAGCAATGTTCAACGTCGCCAATCGCTCTTGCCACCCAAACTTTCCTAAAGCGCGTGACAGCGCTTGCCGCAGCATCTTGCGCCGGTGTTGAAATCCCGCTCGGACCACCTGGCGAAATGTGTCCCACTCCACTGGCAGTTCGGCCCGTCGCGTTAATTGTATCACAGACGACATCACCTTCGGCGGCGGCACAAAGCTCTCTGGCGCAATCTGACCAATGACTGGGCGCACGTCCATGCCGTACCGCAATAGAACGCTCAGGGCGGATGTGTTGCGGTTCCCGGGTTCGGTTACCAGCCGATCGGCCACCTCCTTCTGCACCATGAATACGGCTTTAGTCCACGGCAGCGAGAAGTCCAGGAGTCGGCCTAAAATCGGAGCCGTGACGTAATAGGGAAGATTGCCCGCCACATCAACTTGTTCCCAGTGTAGTCGGCGGCATATACCTGCCCAGGACACGTTAAGCGCGTCATCGTATATCACCCGGAGCTTTCCGGGAAAACGCGCGGCAATGGCACTTAGCGCCGGTTCGACCCGCCGGTCCAACTCGATGGCAGCCACATCTGCGCCACGTTCGAGCAATGACAGAGTGAGGCCGCCGAGACCCGGTCCGATCTCCAGCACGCGGGGAGACGGCCGGCCCTCCGTCGCCAAGCCAGCCATGGCGCTAAAGGTAGCGGGGCTGACTAAAAAATTTTGGCCCAAGTGGTGTGCCGGGGCCATGTGAAGCTGAGTGAGGACCCGCTCCAGCCCACCTGGGGTCCGCGGGTCCACATCATGCACTGCCATATGGTGCTGTCGCCGTCTACGAACGCAAAATGTAGACGGTGACGTATCGCACCCCCCAGTTTATTGCCTGCTGTCCCGTATCGTAGCACAAGTCGATGTGATCGCCGACAATGCCGCCGCCGACATCCTCTGCCACCGCAAACCCATACCCGGGAATATAGAGGTGGGTCCCCAGGGGAATCACCCGCGGATCG
This sequence comes from Bacillota bacterium, assembly GCA_021820965.1. GTDB lineage: Bacteria > Bacillota > Sulfobacillia > Sulfobacillales > Sulfobacillaceae > Sulfobacillus_B. The sequence goes on from JAKACZ010000038.1 coordinate 34,081, forward strand.
ACGGCAACTACACCACGCTGCGCCTTAACGCCTGTGGCGGTATACCCGTTCGACCAGGCCGGATCGGGCCAATAGGCGGTGGCCACGACCCGAAGCGATTGGGAGAACTGCAGGACGGGTCCGCCGCGGGAAATGGGGTGCGCTACCCCGAAATCAATGACTTCGGGAATGGATCTGGTGACTGTACGGATATTCACGACAATCGTCTTGACCACTTTGCCGTTTTGCAGCAACTGGCGGATGGTCTTGATGCGCTTGCCATCGTGCCCCTTGACACGAATCAGCGTGCGTCCCTTGGTGAGCGCACTATCGGGCTTATGGCGCACCGCAAACGGAATTTTTTCAGCGATATGTTTTGTAACCCACCAGCGTCGCGTGACGTTTATCTTGGTGGAAGTCGTTATCCTGGTGTTCTGGGCGGGGCTCACCTCATCCAGCGGACCCAGTTTTACGTTGGCGGCGCTGAGAATGGCGCCTACGTTGTAACGGGTAGTCCAGACGTGGATGTCACGGTGTGGGGTTTGAATCTCCACCGGAATCGCCTGCTGTACCACAATCGGCTCGCCCGCCGATATGGTCCGTTGCGGGGATATGGTGTCGTGCCGCCCAAAACGAACACCAGCTTGGTGAAGGATTCCCTTGACTTTGGTGCCGAATGTCCAAATCGAGAAGTTTCTCCTGCCAGTCGGGCCTTGAACCACAATGTCCACGTGCCGAAATTGCGCTCCGGCGAATCCGGCGCCCATTGCCGCCACGGCAGCGACGCCGAGTAGCCAGGAGCGAAGTCCCAACGTGTTCCATTTAGTCAAACAGCCGTCCTCCTTTGCATCGCTCTCCTTGTGTCAGATTATCAGCTAAGTTCCAGTTTTATCCATCTACGACAGACGGAAAAAACAGGGCGTTAGTATTCGACATGGTAACCTCGAATACCTCCTTTGTCGAACAGTTTTTTTGAGCGGCCACGACTTCCGCCACGCGAATCACCCGCAAAGGCTCATTGCGCTGCCCGCGCCAGGGCACCGGCGACAAGTATGGTGAGTCGGTTTCCACTAAAATACGGCCCAGCGGAACCCGCTCTACCACCTGACGCAAATCGCGGGCATTTTTAAAGGTCACGGCACCGGAAAACGAAATATGCCAGCCGTACTCCAGCACCTTTTCGGCAAAGGCGAGAGTTCCGGTAAAACAGTGGATGACTCCGCGGCGGTGACCGACCCGAGTCATGATTTCCCAGGTATCCTCTTCCGCCTCGCGGGTGTGCACGGAGACTGGAACACCTAGGTCGCCTGCCAACGCCAGTTGCTCTTCAAAGACCTGGCGCTGCACTGCGCTAGGGCTATGATGATAATGATAATCTAGGCCAATTTCTCCAAGACCCACCACGTCCGGTTCGTCCTCAACCCAGCGCCTCAGCTGGTTCAAGTCCGGAGGCCGTCGCTCTTTGGAATCGTGGGGGTGGATGCCCACCAATGCCCAGGTGTCATCGTGAGCTTTAGCAAAGGCCACGGCCGCCCAGGAGCTAGCCATGGTGTATCCGGGCACGATCATCCCCACCCCTTCTTGGTGTGCCCGGCTCCAGACGTCTTCCCGGTCCATGGCAAAATCCTCGTCCTGTAGGTGACAATGGCTGTCAAAAACCCTAAGCGTCATTTAACGCGCGCTCCCTCAGGAAGCCGATCTAACGGCGCCACTAAACTGAGTAGGTCCCCCTGTGATCCGGCTAAGAGCATGCCTTCGCTCAGGATCCCGCGAAGTTTGACCGGCTTCAAATTGGCGACCAGCACAACCTGCTGCCCCACCAGTTGGTCCGGCTGATAGTGCTGACGAATCCCCGACACGATAGTACGCTCCCGGCTTCCGTCGAACACGGTCAGCTTAAGCAGCCTGTCGGCTCCGTCGACAACCTCACAGGACCGCACCGTTCCCACGCGAAAATCCAACTTTTGAAAGTCCTCCGGGGTAATCTCGGGAGTTTTGCTGTCATCGCCGATGTCAGCTTCACGCTTTGGCCGCTCAAGACGGGGAAACAAGGCCGCTTGTCTCTGGATGGCCACGCCCGCCGCCTTAAAGCCAAACATCGCCTCGTCGTAGTTCTTCACCGGCTCGTCTAGTCCCAACTGATGGCGGATTTTTCCCGGAGTCTCCAACAAAAATGGTGTCAAGAGGACCGAGAGAACGCGCAACGTCTCCCACAGACCGTAAAGCACGTTGTTGAGGCGCGTCGTCTGACCAGTTTTCGCCAGTTCCCACGGCTTTTGCTCTTCGATATATTTGTTCGCGCGCCCCACCAAACGAAAAATTGAGGTGAGCGCATCGGAAATGGCCAGCTGATCCATGGCGACTTTCACTTCACGGTGCACCGAGGCGACTTCCCCTGACAGCACCCCATCGTCTTCGCCGGCGATAAACGCGGGCACTACCCCGCCGCTAAATCGGTTAATCATGGCGGTCGTGCGAGACAGCAAATTTCCCAGGTCATTTGCCAAATCCACGTTAGTGCGAAGAATTAACGCGTCTTCGGTATAACTCCCATCAGCGCCGAAAGGCACCTCGCGTAGTAGGTAATGGCGCACCGGATCAACACCGTAGCGGTCCAACAACTGGATCGGATCGACCGCGTTACCCAACGACTTTCCCATTTTAGCCTGGCCAATCAGAAGCCACCCGTGCCCAAAAACCCGGTGCGGTAAGGGAAGACCCAGCGCCATGAGAATAACGGGCCAGATGACAGTGTGAAAGCGGACGATTTCTTTGCCAACCAGATGTACATTGGCAGGCCACACCATCTCAAACTTGGCGGGGTCCTGCAAATAGCCGGCTGCCGTGATGTAATTGGTAAGTGCGTCAAACCATACATAAATCACGTGATCCGGGTCGCCCGGCACCGGAATCCCCCAAGACACTCCAGTCCGCGAGATCGATAGGTCTTCGAGCCCTGCATCAATGAAATTTAGCATCTCGTTACGCCGCGAGGGGGGTTGGATGAAATCGGGATGGGCCTCGATATAGTCGTGAAGCTGGGACTGATAACGGCCGAGGCGAAAGAAATAGCTTTCCTGTTGGACCCGCTCCACCGGCCGCCCGCAGTCCGGGCACTTGCCGTCGATTAATTTGGATTCCGTCCAGTAAGACTCGTCCGGGAGGCAATACCATCCTTCGTACACACCCTTGTAAATGTCACCTTGGTCCAAAAGCTTTTGAAATATTGTCTGTACGACTCGGTAGTGGCGCTCTTCGGTAGTTCGGATGAAGTCATCGTAGGAGATGCCGAGGCGTTTCCACAGCGAGCCGCGAATCCACTCAACAATCGGCGTCACAAATTCCAAAGGTACTTTCCCCGCTTGGTCTGCCTTCTTCTGGATTTTCTGCCCGTGTTCATCCGTACCCGTGACAAAGAGCACGTCGTCTCCCAATAGCCGATGAAACCGCGCCAAAGCATCGGCTGCCACCGTGGTGTAGGCATGGCCGACATGCAAACTGTCGTCAGGGTAATAGATGGGAGTGGTAATGTACCACACTTGCCGACCCATGTTGATACCTCCTTGGTGGACACCACAACAAAAAGCCCCTTCTCTGACGAAGGGGCGACACTACGCCGCGGTACCACCCTTATTAGTTCTCATCGGTCCGATATCGGGGACCAAGCGGAAGTCCTACTGCGACTTCGGACTTCGAGCTCCGAGGCCATCCTCTTGACGGATCGGCACGGAGCTTTCACCGCCCTCCGTTCGCTTGAGCCGATTGTCGCCCGAGTTTCCCCTTCCACGCTCATCGTGCGCGCATTGTACCAAAGGTGCAGCCTTCTTGTCAAACGACCGATTCGGCTGCGCTGGATCTGACTTGGCCCTGCCCATTGCCTACGCCTCCGTCCGGCCAGAGGTTTGCGGCCAAATCATCAGCGCGGCAAGCGGGCGAGACTCATTGAACCGGTCATGCCGTTTCGACAAACGAACTCGCAACGCGCCGCATATAGGCACTTTCTCACAGATTCTCCGACACCGAATAATTTTCTTCGACAAAATTCGCGCCTGCATTGACTATATTTTGGAATTTCTGGTACTGTATTGATATGCTCATGTCGAACGAGAAAGGAGGGGCTTTGGATGAAATCAACCGGCATCGTACGGCGGGTTGACGAATTGGGACGCGTAGTCCTACCGATCGAGCTACGCCGAACACTAAACATTGGCGACAAGGATTCGCTTGAGATTTACGTGGACGGTGAAAAAATTATCCTTAAAAAGTATGAACCGGCTTGCATTTTCTGCGGCAACGCGGAGGGCATTGAGACCTTTCGTGGCAAAAATATCTGTCAGTCGTGCTTAAAAGACCTGAACACCGAGGCTGTCTAACGCGAATGCATTTGTTGATATAAATCTCGGCGCGGTACGCCGCTCTCGCGTGCTACCTGCCGGATCGCATCATTCGGGTGCAATCCCGTGGATACCAGTTGCTCTACCCGGGAGGCTAATTGATCCCAATCAATTGGCGCACTTCCGGGAATTTTTTTTGCCGGGCCGAGCACCAGGACACACTCTCCGCGCCAGGTTCGCTGGCTCTGAACCAGCTGTCTGATCGGACCGCGCCACAGTTCCTCGTAGCGTTTGGTCATTTCCCGCGCCAAGAAGATCTCGCGGTCGCCGACCACGCTTACAAGATCTTGGAGGGTCTTGGCCATATGGTGCGGTGCTTCATAGAGCACGGCGGCGTAGGGCCAGGCAGCAACGGCAAGAATGGCCGCCCGGCGCTCGGCGCCCATCCGGGGCAAAAAACCCCAAAATGCAAATGGCGCCGGAAAGCCTGATGCAGCGAAAGCCGCAATGGCCGCAGACGGCCCCGGGACTACAGAAATCTGCAGACCACCATGCGCCCATATGGCCTCCACCAATTCTTGACCCGGGTCGGACACTGCTGGCATTCCCCGGTCGCTGACTAGGGCCAACGTCTGTCCCTCCTCCAATCGGCGTAAGACTTCCGGAATGCGACGCCGGGTGTTATGCGCGTGAAAAGAGGTCAACTGCACGTCGATCCCCGCGTTGTGACATAAAAGGCCCGCCACCCGGGTGTCTTCTGCCAGCACTCCGTCTACCTGGGCCAACACCTGGCGCGCCCTTGGAGACCAGTCCGCTAAATTACCGATAGGAGTTGCGACCAGATACAAGGTGCCAGGTTCCAAAACGAACGCCGATCCTAGCTGGTGTGATGATCCGATGGCTCCATCCCTCCCAGCGAGACTTTTCGTCGGTGGCTCAACCGCTTTATGCGCCGTTCTTCTTTAAGCGCGTCCGCATGCGCCCATGGGCCACTTGTCCACCAAAGTTGCAAGGGACCCCGGCCCCGCGTATACCGTGCCCCCCGCCCGTCCTGATGGGTTTTGAGACGGCGCTCGACGTTGATGGCAATACCGGTATAAAAGCTGTCATCCCCGCAGCGGATAATATAGACCCACCACTTCACCTCGTCTCTCCCATCGGCCATTGACGCAGGATTTGTGCGCGCGCCAGCTCATCGTTTCCGTTGGCTTCCAGCTGGCGAAACGCCTCTGATAGGGTGTCCCAAAGACTGAGCCAGTGTTCTCGCCCCGTCAATCGATACTGCTCCCTTGCCCAATAGGCTGCCCTCACAACCTGATTCATCGTCAGCGGTTGCGAAGAAATGTCCTGAAGGACGCCCCTGGCTAAGTCCGTGTCTTCTGCCGCATGTTCGCCCATCCGCCAGACCTGACAACGACTTTTGATGGTGGCAATCATGGCGTCGGGCACCTCGGTCAAAAGAAGATAGTAAACGTAAGCAGGAGGCTCTTCCAGATGTTTCAACAGATAGCTTTCGGCTTCGCGCCCCAAACTCTCGGCCGGCCGCACTACGATCACCCGGGATGGCGACCATAACGGCCCTGCTGCCGTGGCGGCCACTGCTTCCTCCACTTCGTCCCGCCGAATTGTGCGCGCCGACGTCGGAGCCAGTTCTACGAAGTCCGGGTGATTCGCGAGTGGAGTTTGGCATGACCGGCACCGACAATCAGGAGATCCTCCCTCCTCGCACAGAATGCTATGCGCCAGACGCTGCAGAACGGCCGGCTGAGACGGCGCCTCCACACTGATGAGAAGAGCCTGAGCCAGGTCTCCTCCCTGATGCAGTCGAATTAGGTCATCAACACTTGGCCCGGGGTTAGAACTTTTCATAGCGGTCGACGTCCACAACGAACACCGTCGCTCCCCCCACCGTTACTTCAACCGGAAACGGCACGTACGGTTCCCCACTGTGGCTGGGAGTTTGCGGCGTCAGGGTTTCATGGCGAACAGAACTGGTGCGACGCAATACCGATAAGATTTGTTCTACATCGTGCTCTTCGACCCCAATCAAGATGGTGGTATTGCCCTCTCGCAAAAATCCGCCCGTACTGGCCAATTTAGTGGCGCGGAATCCCCGCCTATTGATTTCGGTCACAGCCCGTCCCGCATCCTTATCCTGCAGAATCGCGATGATAAGTTTCATCCTTCTCCCCCTCTTTTGGTTCGGTTCAATAAGCGATGAATGCGTGTCCTCAGAGTGTCAAAAATTATATCAGGGTTTTGGCCACTGTCGACGACAAGAAACCGCTCCGGTTCCTGTTCAACCAGCCAGGCATATCCGGCTGCCACACGTGCGAAGTACGCTGGGTTGCGCTGTTCCATGCGGTCCCGGTCCTCGGTGGCAAACGGCTGGCCGTGGAGCCATACCGTTAAATTGGGCTTGCGCCCTTGGGTGACAATATGATTGATCGCCACCACTGTGTCTGCATCGAGTCCATGCCCAAACGCTTGATAGGCGACACTGGAATCGATAAACCGGTCCATCAAAACGATAGCTCCCTGGGACAGCGCGGGAAGCACCACCGTTTGCATAAGTTCCGCCCGAGCCGCGGCGAACACCAGGAATTCGGCCAAGGCACTTTGGGCCTCGATGCGATGTAAAACGAGATCGCGAAGTGCCTCGCCGAACGCGGTCCCTCCCGGCTCTCGCACCGCTTTTACCTCACCATGCCCATCCCGGACCCATGACGCCAGGCGCTCAATCTGGGTGGTCTTGCCGACTCCGTCCAACCCCTCCAAGGAAATCAGAAGTCCTGCGCTCACTGGTCGACCACCCATACCATCGCGTTTCCCTCCTGATATTTCAGTCCGTGCACCGGCACCGCTGCCGCCGCCATCCATTGGGTCAGCCACTCGATCATCTCGCGGCTCAGTATCTCCCCGGGAACGGCCATCGGTACTCCCGGCGGGTACGGAGTCAACGCATCCTTAACGACGCACCCCTGCGCTTCTCTTAGCGGCACCCATTGCCCTGCCTGATTCCACGCCCGATGAATGGGCATCGCAGTGTTTAGACGCGGATATTGTGTCATGGTCAAGGCGATCTTGGCCTCGCGAAAGTCAATCCCCGAAAGTGCTTTTTCAATAATACTTAAATCTTGCCCTGGGGCCAAAATGAGCGTGCAGGTGGACGGTGTGACCTTTTCAACCTCCCCGACGCTCGCCAGCTTGCTGCGAAGTTCGGCCCCTCTTCCGAATATGGTCAGTCGCGCCGGATCCGCCTCGAACCCGTGCCTTTCCGCCCAGGACTGCAAAACAACGGCGCCCTGATTCTCTATCGTATTCCATAACCCTCGGACACGGTCCGCCAGTGCCCGCCACTGCCTGCCGTACTGCGGCTGCCGGCGCTGCCATTGAAGCCGGTCCAACGATGCCAAAAGAAGATATGACGGGCTGGATGTGGCTAAAAGGCGCCACCACCGATCGATGTCGTCGGCTGACACCCGACCGCCCTGCAGATGAAGGAGTCCGGTTTGGGTCAAGGACGCCTCCGTTTTATGGGTGCCATGGGCCACAAGATCTGCCTGGGCCGCGACAGCGGAGGTGGGAAAACTGTCGCCCAGCCAGTGGCTTCCGTGAGCTTCATCGACCAGCACGGCGAGGCCTCCTTGGTGGGCACGACCAATGACATCTCGCAAATCCTTGGCCAAACCGTCGTAGGTCGGATGGGTCAAGACCAATCCCTGCGCTCCCGAGAAGTTCGGCGATATTTCCGTCAGCGGAAGTATGATATCATCGGACAGCATCGCCGGGTAAAGCCATCGCACTTGATACCGCCCAAGCACCAACGCGCTGAGCACCGAGCGGTGAAGTATACGATCCACCCATAAAGTGCTATGCGGGGGAAATGCCGCCAAAATCCCGGCCATAACCGGGAGCGTCGCACCCTGCACCGAGTACCAGGTGCGGTCCACGCCGTAGCTTTTCGCCATGAATTGCTGTGAACGCTCTATGGGATTAGGATGTTCCAGCATTTCGCCAACTTCCGTGATGTCGTAAGCCCAGTCTAAAAAGGTCCCGCGCGCCGGCTGAATCCCTTTGTGGCCAGGCATGTGCCAGCGTGCGCCTGACCGGCGCACATAGCGCTCAAGCATATCCAACACGGGCGATTCATTCATGCCGGTTCTCCTTCCATTGAAACTCGGCCTCTTTATTGTACCGGGTTTCACCTCCCCTCGGGGAAACGGGCGGCATGGGGCGGCAGAATCGTCGCGACCCGGAAAAAACCCGGTCAGACCTCTAACTTGGACTAAAAGCAGCCAGGTTTGAATAAGTCCTAGCGGGAGGGATCGGACATGAATAAACGCCACATTGGCATGTCGCGCCGCACCGCAGGCTGGCTTGTTGCTATTTTTGCCGCGCTGGTGGTTATCCACTACGCATATCACACCAGCGCTTCAAACTTGGCCCGCACAGTGACCGGCCGGCCCGCCCTGGCCATCGCGCTCAGAGGTGAAATCACTCAGCTGAATAACGACCACATGACGGTAACTTTGGAGGATCCCCACGGCGATCTTACCAATCTGTCACGCCAAGTTACGCTTACGGATACGACCCGCATCATGGCTCCGGGCAAACCCCAAGTGATGGGCACCGCCGGGCTAAGCTACCTGAAAACCGGATACCGGGTCGCCGTGAGCGGGCAGGGAACCGCAAGCAACGGCATCGAAGCACAGGTGGTTCAGGTTAATTTTCCACCTATTAACGGCACTGTCACCCGGATGGGGAACTCGGCGCTTACCGTCAATGTGTCGGGAGAGCCAGCCCCCGCCGTAGTCGAGGTCAGTTCGCACACCGCATTCTTCGCACCCAATGGGGACTTGACGGCACTAAAAGTCGGCGCCCCCGTGCGCATCTGGGTTATTCCCAACCGTCAGCCCGGTTCGGGATTGACCGCCGTCACAGTGATGGTGAGGAAATGAACCTGAGAATCAAGGGAAATCTAGTGGCCAGGGATGCTCCGCGATGTCGGGGCAATCTGGCCTCTTTGGTTCTGGCAGTGGCTTAGGCGGCATGATGAAATTAATTCCAATTTGGACTACTATGTGCAGTTCTGTGTGGATGGAGCCCGCACCTTGCACGCGTCCATTCTCACCCGCTTAGCGACCTGGCTTCCCTTGCGGATTCTCTTGGACTGGTATCATTTGGAGCAAAAATGCAAACTACAGCTCAGCCTCGCACTGCGCGGGGCCAAGCTGCGTAATGCGGGGTGTAGAGGAAGTGCGGACCACTGGGGTCACCCCATGCACGGAGCCCACCTCCGCCATACGTTTACGCCCTCGTTTCTCGCCCGACGATAACCGGGTCTGGAGTTTGTGGCCCGCTTTCCCCACTCTGACCGTGCTGAGTCGCAGGCCGTCCCGTCGCATCACGATCCCTTTACCGTCCACGGACACTACCAGTGCTTGCGGGGTGGCCGATTGCGGCCGCGGGTGCTGAACATAAAAGGCGTGCACGTGGATCTGCCGGGCATTCTCGGTTCAGAGGAGCCTGGCAATGCAGAAGAATCAAATGGGCTAGGATCCGCGTTTGGCTGACGGCTGGGCCCGCGACCTGCGCCAAACGCGAATGCTAACGGGGAGACGCATGCATTCGACAGCCATCCCCAGAACCTCAACATAGCGAGTGGTCACACGGATAATGACAACCTAATGAGTCAAACCCATGACAAAATAAGTTAGCCTCAACAAGGAGTTGGGATCGGGGATCGCCATAGCGTTCGCTCGGGGTCACATACAGGTCGTGCGACTGCATCAATTCCAGCATCCGGAACATCACCCAGAAGGTATAAGCTTTCTTCGACACCCGGCCGTTTTCCCCCACGACGACGGCTCGCCAGGTAGTCGTCATGCTGGTCATGGGCGCTTCGGGCCAACTCCGCATGGCTTGGCCTGCATGATCCCGGAGAAAGTGCCAGGCCTCTAAGGTGCCTTGACCGCCGGTGTCGCCTGCCAGGGCATGGTGGCGAAGGAGTCGTGGAAGTACCTGCCGAATCATCGGGTAGTGGGGCCAGAGCTCCTGGAATGCAAGCCTTTGATCCGGCGGATGGGTCAACGTATCCACCTGGCGGATGGCGGTGGCGAGCGCCTCCTTTGACACCCGGGCAAAAATGGCGGTCCGTAAATCCGTTTTGGGATCCGCGTCTTGTAGGAGGACCGCACACGCCTCGCGCAGCGCGCGGGCCCGCCGCATCCAAGTCCCGAAGCGTGCGCAGTCGTTTTTTGTCGGAACGGCGCTGCGTGCGGGCGAACAGCTCGGTCAGGTAGCGGTCAAAGAGTGCAATTACGTCATCTTGGGCCCGCATGGTGAAGACGACGACAAAGGCTACGAGGGTGGCCAGCCGCCGGTCCGGCGGCATCCGATCCAGTGCTTGCGCCCGGACCGTGGCCGCATGACGCGCCAAGGCGGTCAGTCGCGTTGGGGGAATAGCGCGGAGGTTCCAGCCCGCAGCCCCACCCAGTGTTGGCGCTCATGCTAAATGTCATCGGTTTGACTAAAATGGCCGCCATTTTGGTACTGACGGGTTGACTCACGACATTGGCATAGTTTCAGCCAGGAAATTGATGGGGAAATTTGTCGGGACAAAG
>JAKACZ010000007.1 GCA_021820965.1 Bacillota bacterium
AATCTGAGCGAATTGATGGGGACCAACGGTTGCCCTCGATGGACAACATGCTATGATGAGGGAGACGGGATTCCAGGTGGGTGAATTGTTTGACGCACCCCGGTTGAATTAAATGACGTTTGACATTCCAGAAAAAAAGCGTTTCTCAACCCGAGCCAAATTCCCAGTTTAACTTATGGCTGGACTGGGAGGAAACGGGCATGCTAAGCTGCTGTGCGTGGCCAAATTCCCGCCTGATGGCCTCGTTTTGGCGAAATGCATGCCCGTAGAGGCTCCCTGTCCAGGAGCAATTCGGTGTCCAGCTTGTTTGCTGAAATTCTGGAAATCCTCACGCTCTTTTTCTGGAATTCTTGGTGCTTAAATACAGGATATTGCCCCCCATGCATCGTAGGTGTACGTGACGACCTCCTGGCCGAAAGTGCTCGATCCACTTCGGCCACGAGGCCCACCCCGTTCCCGCGCCCGTCGTAGACGTAGCCATAGACGTGGGTGGGGGTGATCATCAGCACAGGGTGATCCGCGCTGTTGTACAGCCACCGAGCGAGGAGATTGTGGTTGGCAACCGTCTTATGGGCTGGGGTGGCACTGGTGCCCAGGTAATGCAGGATGACTTCACTGCCGCCCGGCGGCGTGATGGTCGCCATCCGGCCCAAGGCATCGTAGGTGATCGTGGCGGTGCCGCTGGGCGTTGCCACCGTGTTGAGCTGGTGAAAACTTAGGTCGCCCGGGTTGACAAGGTGTCATCATACGAGCATTGGAACTAAAAACCGGAATAAGGCTTGCCCGTCCGTGCACGCAGAGTGCTCCCATCGATCCCCTCATGAAGGCGCGGGCTCGTACAAATTCGGATCCACAGCCTGTACAAAAGGCGACCAATCCCTTACTGAGTAGATCAATAGCCGGTGCATTGCCCGCGTACACGCCGTGTAAAGAAGCTTGCGTTCGTTTTCCTGGCCGTAAACCTGAGGAGAAGTATCATAGATAATAACCGCATCGAACTCAACCCCCTTGGCGAGATACACCGGAATGATCATCACTCCCTTCCCAAAGGTGAGCGTCTGCTTAGTAACAAGCAGAAGACCGTCGCAGCCTTGTATCCTTAATGATTCATAAGCCTTGCGGCTTTCGGCTGCGGTTTTCGTAATGACGGCGATGGAGTCAAACCCTTCGGTTCTAAGCGATGCGAGGTCTTTCAACAATTGCGTGTCCCGCTTCTTCCCATTGTCTAAACGAACGAGAAGAGGCTTTTTGCCACTTCTGTCAAAGGGGACGATTTCATCTCCGTCGGGGAGCAAGCTTTTCGTAAATCTCACAATTTCCCGGGTCGACCGATAACTGCGCACAAGGCTGATCACGTTCGTTTCTGCCTCGCCGTAAAGCCGACGCAGGGGCGAGTCAGATTCGTGCAAATTCGTAGCCTGCATGAAGATCGTCTGCCTAAAATCACCGAGTACAGTCATCCGGGCACGGGGAAACAGTTTTTTGAGATACTCATATTGAAACGGTGAATAGTCCTGACCCTCGTCGATGAAAACATACTGGATCTGCGTGTTGGTCCGAATGCCCTCGATCAGTTCTTTGAGATACAAATATGGGGTCGCGTCTTCATAGAACAATTCGAGCCGACCCAACCTTTCTTTCGTCTGCACACAAATGTCGGTCCATAGAGCGGGGATATCCGCCTCGTTTGTCATGTCCTGAAAATCTGATTCGTCGCTGAACAACTGAGCGTAGAGTCCTTTAACATCAATAAACATTAGTTTTCTTACGCTTTGCCTCAGCGGTTTGAAACCCTCCTTTACGATTTTTTGGCGGAGCAATTCTTCCTCCCGATGAGCAAAGTTAATATCACCTTCGTCTCCCCGCCGCTTTTTATGAATTCTTTTGGCATATTGCTCGACAATGTCAAAGACGTCCCTCTCCTCGCGCAGCTCGCCAGAGGCTTCCGCATATTGGTCTTTGTCGAGATAATTTAACTCTTCCAGAACCCATCCCGCCTCTCCCTCCTTACGTTCCAGCAAGGCGAGTTCATCAAGCAGCCATTCTTGCAACAGAACGACGCGATGGCCTAAAGGTAAAGACGGGGGGGAACTGTGAAATCGCGTTCTTATTTGCTCCGCAGTGATCAATTCACGGTCCCGAAACCGAACGCTGTTGAACATCATGCCTTGATGCCCCAACCACAACGCATAGTTGTTCAGGGCATTCAAGAAACCCTCGGACGCCTTATACTTCATCCCTTGAAGACGAGCCTCATACCCAGGCGCCAGTCGCGCGGTCAGTTCATATTCGATCTGATCGAAGGGATCCTCGAGCCGTAATGATGCACCCAGATTATATTCGAGATATTCCTGAAAAGTCGTCTGCTGCATGTTCTCCTCGCCAAGCTCGGGTAGCACCGTGGACACATAACTATTAAAAATCGGATTAGGCGAGAAAAGAATGACCTGGTCCGCTTTGAGCGTCTCTCGGTTTTTGTACAGCAAAAATGCCACGCGCTGTAACGCGGCGGAGGTCTTCCCACTGCCGGCGGCGCCCTGAACAATAAGCATCCGGCTTTTATCATCTCGGATGATCGCATTTTGCTCCTTCTGAATGGTGGCAACAATACTCTTCATTTGTGAATCCGCGCCTTTGCCGAGTACCTGCTGCAACAATTCGTCACCAATCGTAACGCTTGCGTCAAACATATTACGGATCTGCCCATCTTGAATCTGATATTGCCGCTTCAGGTCCATCTTTCCAGTGATTCGTCCCGATGGTGCGACATAAAAGGCGGGACCAGGGGACTGGTCATAGTACAGGCTCGCGATGGGGGCACGCCAGTCATACACTAGAAAATTTAATCCGTCTTCGTCAATGAACGAAGATACACCGATATAGACCTGCTCGCTGACGTTTAGACCATCCTCTTCAAAGTCGATGCGCCCGAAATAAGGAGACGGGAGCAGCCGGTTTAAATTTTTCCATTGCTGCGTCAGTCGCCTGTATCCGCGCTCCCGTTCAGATAAAACCGCCGCTTGCTGGCTGATCGAGTAAAAGGTCTCTTCGAAATCTCCATGGGTGCTCATGTTAACTGTGACTTCTTCCCAAAAATGCTTGCGGATGTCCGTCACCTGTTCGCCAAGACCGGTCACCTTCGGCGCCAACTTGATGATTCTTCCCCTCAGCTTCTCAGTAACCCGGTTCAGCCGTTCTTGTTCCACTTGCCAATCCTCCGCATCCATCAACCCCAACTCCTTTTCCAGAAAAAGTCGAGGAAAAACATTTGACAAGAGCTTACCACCACAGTACAATTAGAATGTAAAATGCAGTATTTATGTCGATTTAATCAGACGCAGTCGTAAAGATGATTATATCGTCGCGTCTGTTTTTGCGCAAGAAGAGTAACCTGGTAAAAATATCCAGGTTTTTTTAATTTCCCGCACCGTTAGTCACATCAAAAATCTACCCACGCACGTTCGGATATCCCCATAAAGCAGGGTTTTTGGCACACTTCGCATTGTCCCGGTATTTGAGGCGCATTCAAGCTCATTCCGTTTTTTCGCGCGGTTGCTTACACAAACCCGGGTTTCACAGATGTCGGGTAGTACGTGAACGACAGGGGTCAAATCTGCCTGTTTTCAATCAGCCGAATTAGCGTGGAAATCTCGACGCCGTAGTTGGTTTCCTGGGCGGTCGCCTGATGGGGAAAGCGAGGGGAGGACAGCATCTCTCGAAATATCCCAGGCTTCGCCATCTCGCTCATCATGGGATCGGGCTCACGGCGTCGCTTGAATTTGGGTCGGATGGTTTTCTTCTTGAAGGTGCCTTCGGCAAACAGCATCTTGGCCCGGAGCACGTCAAAGCTATACCCGCGGCCCATACGATTCACGACGCGAATAAGGCTATTGAGGCTTTCCGTATAGGCATTGGTCACCCGATGATCAAAATAAGCCAGGATATGCGGCTGCCAATTACTCCAGGCCTTTATGAGATCGGTGAAAGCCTCGCGGACTTCGGGTGTCACAGCTTGTTCCCAGGCTGCGTAACGTTCCTGAGCCTGCGCTCGGGTCTGAGCGTCGTAAATCTTGAAGAAGGCTTCCTTCAAGCGATAGGCCAGCCCGAGAGTCGGATAGTTTTTCACCCAGAGGGACAACAGCAACGCCTCTTTTTCATTGAGCTCCGATTCCCGTTTGAGGAGCACAAAGCGGTCGTGCATCAGCCCGCGCCGTTGCGCGGGGGTCAACGATTTCCGCAGGCCCTTGCGCACCCGCTCCACAGCGGCGTTGGCCATTCGAACGACATGAAACTTATCCACCACGATGGTCGCCTGCGGCAGGACGGCCCGCACCGCCTCTTGGTAGGGATGCCACATATCCATCGGGACCACCTGCACGCGCTCGGCATTGTTGAGAGTGGATAAATAGCGCACCACGGTATCCTTATTGCGATTGGGCAAAATCTCGACGAGGGTGCGTTCTCGGATGTTGGTAATCACCGCCCGGGGCCGGATGAGGTAGATTTCATCCAGGCCCATCTACGTAGGTGTGTCAAAGGTGATCTTCTGTTCCAATTCGGTGACGTAATCTTTGAAAATCAGCCGGACGGTGCCTTCGACGATCCCGACGTCTTCGGCGATGCCGGCAAAGGTGCGTTGTGGCGCTTGCGTTCCGATCCAAATTACCAGGCGATTCGTCATCAACCGCCGCGCATTAACATCCGGGAGGACTTCATAGAAGGTCTTGCGACAAGCGTGACATCGAAAGCGGCGGGTGTCGATATACATCCCCACGCGCTTGCCGTGCATGGGGAGGTCCTTAACCAATGTTCTCGTCGACCAAAGCGTTGTAATCGGGCGTGCCCACAATGAAGGCATACGGTCGGTGGGTCCTTCGCGACCGCATGAATGTGATAGTCGTGCTCCGTCTCCTGGAATTCTGTCACTGTATAGGATGCTAAGTTTAAGATGTTGGGCGGCATCACGATCTCTCCTGCGTCAATCACAGATTACGAATTTACGATAGTACAACATCTCCCGCAGATCAATCACGTAATACGATTTGACATTGTGCTTACATGACTGGATTTAACTGGCAAATCAATCACCAAATACGGATACCCATAAATTTTTACGATGGCAGTGTCTTCTTCTCCTAAGAATTTTTCGCACGGAAGACCATCAGCGATAGATGGGAGTTTTGCATTTTTACGAGCGGCACTTAACCGAGCACTGAGAATTTTCCTCACCAATTTGAGAATGTTATGCCCTGCGGCGTAATCAATAATCGCTGCGGAAACGAAGTAAACTAGCATAATCGGAAGTGGCTGGAGTTGGTGGACGAAATTGCCGGAAGTTAGTAAATGTTTTCGTACAATTGAGAGGGCCGCCCATGCCACAAAAACACTTGGAACGTTCCAGAGCAGAGCGTAAACGGTAACCTTAATCTCGGATTTAGCGTCTTTAGCTTGAGACAAATAGTCATCAATGAATTTGGCTATAAACCCCGGAAGAAAAAAGGTAATAGTGATAAATATGTTGGTTAAAAAGTCCATTCCACCACTCCCTGTCCATCGCGGCTCACTTATCCGTCAGCTTCTCCAAACAAATCCCCTTGGGTTGCGCCCACCGCTTTACTCGTGAGCTGCGCTTTCTTGAACGTACCGACCTCGTAACGCGGGTAATCAACGTTTTTGCCGGATAGCAACCTCTCTATGGTCAGAATTTGAATATGAGGATACGCATGACCGGCGAACGTGTAGTAACCAGCACCGAGAGCTTCCTGTATCATCTTGTGTGTGTCGTCATCAAAGAACCGAACGAGCCCGTCAATGCCACCGTCCACGCCTTTTTTGCGGTCATCTTGGGCGGGACGCGCGTCGACGACGGGGCCCAATGCCCACCACTGGAATTGATAGCGATCCTCTTGAGCCAGGGACTGGTTTTTCCATGACTCTGGCATGATTCGACTCTCGATGGAAGCTTTCTACCATTTTGCTTCATCCGAGGTCTAGACACGATGATAACAGGCCGGAATTAACAGCCGCACGAACAACGGGAGCGTGGGTTGTCGTCTACGGGATCCTGCGCCAAGATAGGATGGAAAGAGGAGCGGAATTTGGCCCCGCGTTTGATCCGACGTTGGCGCAACAGGACCTTGGGCCCGCAAGGTGGCGAGCCATGCATCGACGGCGCGGCCCAGCATCTCGTCGTCCAGTCCGTTCCCATCCATCGTATGTCACCGTCCTGGTTTTTCTCCAGTGTAGCGGGCAGGGGATACCGGATTCCTACCCTTCGCTCGACGAGCATCGACAATAAGAGAGTCGGTTCACCCCGAAACGGCTGGCGTCCCATCGGGGCGTGCCGGTCTGATCCGCCACGGCACCGTCGCGCGATGCAGCAACCGTGCCGGGCGGGGGTGGATGGCGGTCAGGTATCGTATCGTGTCGTGTACCGATTAAGGAGGTGTTCTGAATACACTGGGGCATGGGCTTGGGACGATCATTTTGACTATCACGGCGTCTCCCAACCACCGGGCTCAAGTATCCCATATCTCCTGTGAAAAAAGATTGCTCATACAACATCTCATGGTACAACGGTGTGCGTGGACCGACAGCTAGATGCTAGAGCTCCGCGTCCATCAGCAGATTCAATGGACCGTTCTACCCTTGGACCCGTCAATGGCCCTCATTTTTCATCCGTGTGGGTGCCTCGTACCCGGGGCATGGGCGTCTCCTAAGCAAGTATGAGCCTGTGGACCCTCACTTCCCGATGTTATGCGACCGTCTCTGTGTGAGCTGTTCCAGGATTGCCGCATTAGCTGCGTGCGTGATCTTCACCTTAGGTACCGTGTGGGTCTCGCCTAAGAGGTCGTAATATTGTGCTTCTACAATAATGGGACTGGGCGAAAGGTCGTGGGTCCAGATTACTACGGGCAAACGGCGGTGCCCGTCAATATGCAGTGCAGTGGTCTGAACAGGCTCTTGTCCATTTGTTTTTACCACCCGCAAATCGATAGCAGGCCCCGCCCCGACATTCACCGCGTCAAACAAGTATGCCAGTGGCGTGGGCCTATATCCCTCTTTGGACAGTTTCACCGCTGCAAGCATCTTTCCTATGTCGCCGGAAGAGTGGCGGCGGACAAACCGTATACAGGGTGCAACCCCAAGTCGGCGTTGTGCGACCATCTCATTGAGGGTTCGGATTGAGGCCCGCCACGAAAGCCAACCCATCGCGACTATAGTTGCGACGCTGAAAACCGCACTTACCGCCTCGACGGGAGCAGCATTCTGTTTGAGCCACGGCCAGAAGCCGAGAACAACCCCGTGTATGGTCACGGGGCCAAATAATAAATGGGTCGAAGAGGCAACAGAGCACGGTCGGCGTCAGGGATTTGTGGGTAGTGTTGCACCCACAAATCAAATAACCGCTTGAGATCAATGAGCATAATTCGTCGACGCTATTGCGACCGCCCCGCTCTTTCGGCCTCAGACGTAAATCCTTCGGTGGACACGTCCGAATCACCCAGAATGGCTAAAAAGGACCGAAGTTGTTCTACCGTGGCCTTGCTGTCCCGATGTTTCACCTGGACCAGAATGCGGGGTCCTTTAGCGCCGAGCGGATCGGTGTGGGCCAAGATATCAATACCACCGTCAGGGCCGGGCGGGGAGACCCACTCGACAAAGTACCCCATGCCACGCAGGAGAGCTGAGACCAGATTTTGAAAGTCGTAAGGATTGAGGTGCCGGAGATAATCGTCGATTTGTGCCCACGCCGCTTCTTCGGCTTCTTCGACGATGCTGCCGGGATCGGGCATGTCTTGTTCGGCGGTCGTCGTGATGGCGCCCGTTTCGTCGCCGGCCAGGCTTGCGTGCCATTGGCGGTAGAGTCGTGATGCGTGGCGTTGCAAGGCAGCCGGATCGGGAAATTGTTGCGCTTCCCGACCAGCGTCTGTGAGGATCCACTGGCTTTCCTGATTATTCCGTGAGAAAAAAGGGTCTAAACATTGCACCGCGGAACTATCTCTGTGAGTTATGTTTTTGGCTCGGCCCGTCTTGCTTCAGATGACCCTTTTAGGGGACAGCCGACGGGAACCGCATCCACACTTTGGCCCACAAGACACCCTCGTGCGGATTCGTACATGTCGAAAGACCATGATGGGAATGCTGATGTCATTCATCGATAAAGGAGGGGTTGGTAAATGGCAAAACATTGTTGCTGTACGGCCTGCCAGACCGGTGCCTGCGGGCAGGATTGCACCTGTTCGCAGGGCGCCACAAACTGCTCGTGTTCAACCTGCAATTGCAGCCAGGGATAATAAGAACGAGAGTGTAAGGCGGAACTCCAAAGGGTGTGAGGAGAGAGGCGAGCCCGGGGCCACGGCCTCCGGCTTCATGCTGTGAATTTGAGTCCGGCGCCGGATTGTGGGGCCTCCGCAGTGGAACAGTTTGACGGTGAAACCGGGAGGTCCCTTCAGTTTCGCCATCTCGCGTGCGACCCAAATAACCCTCTTGCTCGCAAAAAGGCCTGTTACTGCCCAAATCCTGCAAGGACGGTCCTGTAGCGAGCAGTCCTCTTCCAGAGACCATAAGTGGTCTGCGTTGTGGGGGCTTCACAAATCCTCACCCTTTTTCATCATATGCGGCACAACCGTCGGACAAATCCGCGCGGAAGATTTGACCTATCGCGGGGATGGTGGAATAGAAGTATCCGGTCCGCTTATCCCAAGGCGAAAAAGCTAGCACGTTTCAAGACCGATGAATAGGTGGGCCACGTTATCGGCACACTGGCGGGAGGTCCCATTATTAGACCCGGCCGCCATTTCCTTAATATTCGGGGGCTCCAGTGATTTCGATCACGATTGTACCGCCGCAGTCGGATAGATTATGGTAAGGAGATCGAGAGGAATAAATTGCTAAGTAATGCAGCCAACGATATCAGAATCGGCACACCGAATAGATTCGCAAAAACCAAAAACAGTCCAGGTAGACGGCAACGTGAAATGCACCAAGGAATACGACTTCGGCAACGCGAGCGCAGGAAGACTGCCGACGGTTAGTGCTATTATATCGTAGCCCATTTCTAGTGACAAGCGTTCCCTTGGACACGTCCGAATTTTCAGAGCCTGAAGGATATGGAAATATTCTCTTCGCTGTCCAATGAATGGGAGGCCGCACTTTGGTGTTGTCTCGGAGACGTAGACCAGATACCTTATTGGTGCGAGCTTAGATTTAGATTATTTGTCCCCGTATCACGGAAAGGAGAGTACGATGGCTGAACAGACGCAACAATCGCTTCAATCGGGGTCTGTAGGATTCTGGCAATTGACGTATCAATCTATATCCCTGGTATCGCCCGCCGGGGCTATGGCCGCCACCTTAACTGGAGCGGCAGCCTACGCCTTGGGAGCTTTACCCCTGACGTATATTTTGGCGATTATTGCCGCGGCCTTCACTATCAATACGACCGTCCAATTCTCCCGGCACATTGCTAGTGCGGGCGGCTTTTACAATTATGTCAGTCAGGGGTGGAGTCCGCGCGCAGGAGTCATCACCGGGTGGCTCTTTATGTTGTCGTATTTCATGGTGTTGACTAATGCCGCACTGTTTGTCGCGGGCGTTTTCGTTCCGGGGTTAGTGAGCTATTTTCACGGCCATCTGCCGGCCGAAAGCTGGGTCGTGCTTATGGCGCTTATTTATCTCTTCGTGTTGTATTTCGCTTACCACGGCATCCGCCCGTCCCTGCAGTATTCGCTATGGACGGGAGCGGTCGAGGTGCTGGTGCTGGTTGTGGTTGCGATCGGCATTATTGTTTTTCCCCACACCCACAATACCGGCGCCGTTTTTACGAAGCCGTCATTGGCGTTACATGGCTGGTCCGGGATAGGGATTGGGATGATTTTAGCGATGTTTTCCATGTCCGGCTCGAGTGGGGCCGTCACTTTGGGGGAAGAAACACATCAACCTCATCGCCTTATTCGGAATGCAGTGATAACCTCTTTTGGATTCGCGGCCGGTTTGTTCCTGCTAGTGTCATATGCGCTCACCGTCGGCTGGGGTCCGAACATAATGGGATCATTTGTCGCCGCCAGCATCCCCGGTGTGATTTTGGCGCGGCATGACCTAGGCTTACCGATGGCCATTGTCCTTCTAGTGTTTATCATTAACAGCCTGTTGGCGGGGTCGCTGGCGCCTCAGAACTCACTGGTACGGATGATATATGCCTTTGCTCGCGATGGCGTCCTGCTGCCTAAGGCTTTCCAGCGCGTCCACCCGCGGTATCATTCTCCTCATACGGCTATCCTGTGGTCTATCATTGTTGCCTTCATCGTGAGCTACTTGGCCGGCCTCATATTCGGTCCGTTTAACGGGTTCTTGGTCCTTGCCACCATTTCGTCTGTTGCCTTGTTCGTCGGGCACATTTTAGCGAACATCGCGTTGCCCCAGTTCTATCGCCGCGTGGGTGGGTTCCGTTGGTTTGCCCACGTTGTGGCTCCGATTGTCAGCAGCATTTTGGTTATGTTAGGAATATGGTTTACGGTGTATCCGTTTCCATGGCCGATCGTGTTGGGACCTATCGTGGTCGCTGTGTGGGTGTTGATTGGCCTGTGGGGAACTGCCCATATTGATCCGGAACGATTGGCGCGGGCCGGTCAGCACAACGCGTCTTGAACACAATACCCGCGCATTCCCCTCTCGACAGCCAAGAGGGGGTCAAGCAGCTTAGTCCGCAGGGCTAGATATGTCAAATCGTTTTTGCAACGGACTGCAACCAGGGCCCCGGGGCAGTCCGGGGCTTCGTCGACATTAGCTGGTCGGTCCTGTTCAGCCGGACGGAATCCTCTCCGATGCTTCGATGCAGGCGGGAAGTTCCGGTTACGGATCTCGCGGCGATGGTGGCTAAGGCAGCATGCAAAAACAACTTTCATGATTTGGGTGGCGGGTTGGATTGAGCGCGTTGAAGATCTCGTTATCCACCTTGCGACCTTTCTGGTAGGTACGCTCATCCAGTACGGCTTGGACCGCTCCTCCTCGACGAGTGCGCGTATTGCCAAGGCATTGGAAAACCGTGGCGGGCAAGAATCTCACGGCAACTCAGGTCAAAACTCTGCTTGCAGTCATCAAGGGATTTAAGAGCAAGGCGGGAAAGTCGTTCGACGCCCGGTTAAAACTAACAGTCCGGAAGGACGGGTGGCCGTTGGGTTCAAGCCGCGTTCGGCTTCGACCCCCGGGAAACCCTCCCCTAAGCGAAAGGCCGAGGTCTAGGGACGGCACCCCCTCAGATACACCTGCCCCACGTATCTTACGTTTTTCTCCGCGTTCCATGATACACTGATGTCATAGTGAAAGGATCGGATGAAACGTATTGTATTCGGCCGTCATGCGCGGCGGCAAATGCAGTTGTACCGGATTACCCCCGCCGCGGTTGAGGCCATCATCCGACATCCTGAACATCGCCAGCCGTCTATCCACGGCTCGGGACGGGAAGACTGCTATGGTCAAATCGAAACGCAAGGTTGGATTCAGGTCGTCATCTATGAGGACACCCAGCAAATTACGGTGGTCACGGCGCATCCGCGTCGGCACTATCCATAGAGAGGAGAGATATTGATCGTGCGAATCGATTACGATCCGGACGCCCATGCTCTTTACATCACGGTGAGAGATGCGGAGCCGACCTTTGGCGAAGATGTGTCCCCTGGGGTTATCGGCCATTACGATAGCTTAGGTCAGCTGGTTGGTGTCGAAATATTGGATGTCATCGGCCCCGTTTGATGCCCTGCGTCATCTGACCATTCCCGACCCGGCTCCTTCCGTTTCCGCTTAGTATGCACGTGGACGAAGACGTGGCTGCCGTACGATGGTGGTGCTGTCCTGCATTGCTCTCAATCCCCATCTTGGGCGCTTTTTCCTTGGGCAACTTCTTCAGCAGGAGGTTGCAACTGCTTGTGATCCAACAATTATGTCATAAAACATGATATAATGCATTTAGGTGATAGAACGATGGACGAACAGTTTGTCAGTATTGGCAAAGCCGCAAAGATGCTCGGCATGAGTATCGAAGGGCTCCGGAAATGGGAGCGCGAGGGGCGGTTGATTCCGGTGCGCACGTTGACGAATCATCGTCGTTATCGGGTGGCCGACTTGCATGCTCTGATGCACGATACGGATCCCAATTCCGCGCCCGACACCCATTGCATCCTCTATGCCCGAGTTTCCACCAAGAAACAACAAGAGGCGGGGAATTTGGACCGCCAACTGGGCCGATTGACGACATATGCTGCGGAGCAACACTGGACGGTCGTCGCCGCGCTCACCGATGTCGCCAGCGGATTAAACGAAGAACGCCGAGGCTTGCATCAACTGCTGGATCTCGCCCGGGAACGGCGGGCGAGCGTCGTGGTTGTCGAATATCGGGACCGATTAGCCCGGTTCGGTCTCGGGTATCTTGAAACCTTTCTGCACGCCTTCGGCGTGCGTGTGGTCGTGATGGAAAGTCCGGTGAAAGACGATCAACAGGAACTGGTGGAGGACTTAATCGCCATCACCACATCGTTCTCGGCGCGCATTGACGGCACACGCGGGGGAAAAAAGGTGGGCGCGACCGTGCGTCAAGCGATAGCGGCCTTAGCTCAGGAAGGAGTCCCGAAATGAAAACCACGACACGATGCTCCGCCGCCTGATGCGCAAATATGGCTTTATGCTGCGGTTTGCGTTTCAACGCCTGGGGGAAGGCCTCGTCAACGTCGGGACGCTCGAACGGCATTTATCGAGTGACACGGAAGTTACCCCTGCGCTATGCCAAAGACGCGGTACAGGAAGCGCAGGATCTTATCCGCGCGCCATCAAGCCATGCAAGACGGTCTCACGCTGTGGACCCAACGGATCAACAAAACGGAAGAGCGCCTTTCGACCCTGCGATCCGCGAAACATTCGAATGCCTGCCGCATTGCCGGCCAAGAACGGAAGCTCGCGCATCAAGAAAAACAGCGGGCGTTTTATCAACAGCATGTCGAGGCAGGCACCTTTCCTCCGGTGGTGTTTGGCACAAAAAAACGGTGGTTGGATCGGTTCCAGACTCTCGATGACCCCATCGCCGAACAGGAACGCCAGCAGGCGTGGCGAGAAGAATGGGACGAGAGCCGGAATGGTCGGCTGTCAGCGCGTGGGGATCGAACCAAAAGGGGCAACCCCCTCCTGCGCGTCCGCGCAGAGGCCGACCAGTGGATCTTAGAAATCTCTCTCGATTGCCTCAAACCGGGCAAACCCGACGCGAAAGTCCCTCGGTATGAGAAACTGGAGATCCCTCTCTATATTGCGCGGAAGGTGTCCAAGAAAACCGGCCAAGTCAATGGGCGCGATTATGAGGGGCTTCTGCGCCGCGTGCTCGCCGCCGGCGACCCCTATCAAGTCGAAATTCTCCGACGGCACGGACGCTATCAAATCCGGATGACCGTCGAAGAAGTCCCCGCGCCCATACAGACCGGTCCTCGTCATGGCTGGGTGGGAGTGGATACCAACAGCACCTTTTTGGCTCTCTGTCACGTGTTGCCGAACGGCAATCCCCACGCCTTCGCGACGATCGGGGACCCCCGTCTCTTCGATGTCCGATCGACCCAACGCGACGCGTTGGTGGGAGGTCTCGCGGTCGAGACCGTTCAGTGGGCTAAGGCTCGTGGAGCGGGACTGGTCGTGGAAGACTTGCAGTTCATCCATGATCGGGAGGTGAGCGCCAAGTTTAACCGCGTGACGCACCAGTTTAATTACCGGGCCTTGCTGACGGCGGTCGAACGACAGGCCGCGCGGGAAGGCGTCGCCTTGCGGAAAGCCACACCGGCTTATACCTCGATTATCGGGCGGTTCAAGTATCAGCCGCAATACGGGATTAGCGTGCATCACGCCGCGGCCCTCGTGATCGGGCGACGAGGCGGACTGAAAGTCCCGGGCTCCGACGGGAGTCCCGGGAAAGTCCGCCGGGAAAACGTCCCTAAAGCCTTGCGGCTCTGGATGCAAGACCGCGATCAATGGAACGACCCCACTTATCGGAAAAATGATTGGAGTGCATGGGCTCGGATTAACCGGATCATCACGAAGACGTTGGCATCGCACCATCAGTATTTGAGTGCCTGGTTAGGGTATCGCAAGACGTTATTCTCCGAATGACCAACATCTCATTCCCCCGTCGCCACCACGTGGCGAAAGGAGCGACGGGGCATCTTGACGAGGGCCGGGTAACACCCGGGCTGAGGGTACCACCAAACGGACGTGCGGACGATGGGTCGTGCGCTTCTCCGTCTGGGCTCCTGAGCGGTGTGTGGAGGACCAACGTCTCCATACAATGGGGCGGAAGCCACCCCCGGGTGGTACTGGGCCACCGGGGCAACGCTGACCAACGCACAGCTTCAGGGAGAGGAAACGAGTCCCACAGTATACACGTTCACCATGCTGGAGGCCTGGGCATACACCCGGACCTCCAGTTGGTTGTTTTTGGAGCCCGGAACTGGATCGGTCCTCCACCATCCCCATCCGCCGTAGGGACGCGACGGTCTGGTCGTGTTGAATACGAACGGATAGGACTCAGTGACCCTCCGTCCATTGGATAACGTCACGTAGCGGTTAGCCACAAGATGCCCGGTCGTCGCGTCCCACACTTGGATCTGAGCGGGTCCCCACCCGGAAATTGTGACCGCCACATGGTACGTGCCGTTCGGTTTGCGCCAGTATGCCTGATCGATAATGTTCCCGTTGTTCCCAAGGCCCGCCACGTACCAGTGCTTAGGCGTGGATCCCACCACCGGAGCACCCGTCTGGGTGCCGAAGGCCCATGCTGGCAACGTCTTTCGCGGACCAAAGACTAGAGGCGCACTCCCACGAATTCGCCACAGATAGACCCCATGATCATAATAGATTAACGAGGCCCGATGAGAATCCGCAAGGTCTCCCAATTCTCGGGCCATGAGCGATACACTGCTTAGATGAACACCTTGGTATGGTGCTAGGAGGACGTAATTAGGGCGTCCGGCCGCTAGACGGAAATGTATGTTGGCCATCATCGGATATACAGCTACCCTGTTCGCAAATCGGCCGATGACTGCTTGAGGCGCAATGAGCGCGGCGTCATGTGGAATCATCCGCTGGATTGTGGTCAATGCCCCGCTCGCCGCCAAATTCACCCGGACCCACGTGGGTGCAACCCGGGGTATCCAGGCCGCGGCCCACCCAAGGGCGTTTAAAATCATCAATGAAGTGATGATAGGTACTGTTTGGCGCCATCGAAGACGCCTACCGACCCACGAGGTAACGAATAAGGAGCCCATGGCCACAAGTCCCTCGATTGCAATATTTTGGAATCATGGCTCGCTAAATAGGATGTAGGCCGTCAAACTACTTGGCACCAGGGCCGTAACGACGCCTCCGATCCCCCACGGTGACAGCAATCCCAGCAATCCAGCCGGTGACAGATTGGCAAAGAGATTGGCCCTTCGCTGCCATAGCATGGAAAGCGCTGGGGCAGGGTGCCGCACGATATGGATTACCAGACCCGGAACTGTCAAGTGGGCAACGCCATGGGCAAGGTAACCATAAGATGGTGCGAGCACGGCCCCTTTGTCTGCGCCGAGGGCGCCGATCACCAAGAGCCAACCCATGCCGACGCCGATCAGCACCACAGCTACCCTCCATTGCCTCAGCAATACAGCGGTTATTCCCAGTCCGACCACCAAGAGGCAAGCGACGTCACCTGCCATCAGGCTTATAGCGACCCACGCGGCAAGCACGCGTCGGTTACCACGCCACAGCGCATAGGCGGCGCCCATAATGGTCAGTGCCATCAGCGACTCGGAATGAAAGTCGAAGGCCGCCGCCCAGTACGTCCACGGGTTCGCAACCAGCAAGACGATGCCTGTAGCCCGCAGCCACGGACGCCACGCTTCTTGTTGCCCGTTCGCCCAACTGGTGATCCATGTCCACGCAATCCATTCGGCACCAACCAGCGCCGTGCTCTGAATCCATAGCAGGACCAGTGCCGACGGGATGATCCATACGAAGGGAACCAGCAGGTACATGATAAGCTCGAGGTGGTTATCCAAAAATGGGTAGCCTGCAACGGTGCTGTAGGGATTCCAATGCCCATGCGCCATGAGCCAGAGTGCCTGCCAGTATAGACCGAAGTCATGCGTCAGTGCAAACCGACTGAACTGATAGGCATTGAAGACCAACAGTGCGACCCATTGGACCCCAAGGGGAACGCACCACAAATACTCTCGCTTCCATTGCATCCGGTCGAACCGCTCGCGCCATCCCAACTTCACCACAGACCGACGTGTCTCCGCTCCCATCCGTAAATCCCCTTGCCTGATGTATTACCCCAGTATTCGACAGCATCTCACAATCTCCTGTCTCCGCAGCCTCCCGGCACGAGGCGGTGCTGAACTGGTGCGTCTCTAAGGATGCCCCACCCCAGTGCGGCACCGTCGGCTACGGCCTGCATGGCCTCGCCGCCAGCCTGAAGATGCTATACCTCTTGGGCTTTGCCAACGGCTTGACGCGGTAGGGCGGAACGCCATCGAGCACGAGCTATTCAGTGCCATTCGTATCAATTGGCGCGGCCGGACGCTCGCGACGTTTGAAACGGTGGTCCAATGCATTGGCCATACGCGCACCCGCCGAGGGGGAGCGGTCCAAGCTGTACTGGATGAGCGAACCTACGACAAAGGTCGTAAGGTGGCTGACGAGACCCTTAACGCGCTCAATCTAACCCGTCATACCTTTCATGGGGAGTGGAACTACGTGGTCCGCCCGCAACCCAAATCATAAAGCCTATTTTTGCGGGCCGCCTAAGCGCCGCGAATCGATGCCGAGCCGCATATTCTCGCCGATGGCAAGGCTGTGGGCTCGATAGGAAAGTCGGTCGGCTTATCCGAGCTGGCGTCCCCGCTTCCCGAGAACTTCCCGAGAACGACGGGTGTGGCAGCGCGCTTTTTGCCGGAAGCGAGCGTAAAGCCCGGGCCTCTTTTAGGCCCGGGGACCGTTCCCCTTGCTGGGACGAACGGTCGTCCCTCCCTTTCGGGAGTGAACGATCGCATCGGAGGGGATGTCTCCTCCTCTGGGGTTGATCAGGAGCTACCCTTCGGTCATAAGCGCGTGCCCCGGCCGGGCCACAGTGTTTGCCCCTTATTGAAAGTTGTGGTGCGCTATAGGCAATCTTACTTTTGGTTAGTGGGTGGATCGCTGTCCCATGAGCCTGCCCTATCTTTATTCCCAAGAGAGCGATGGCCTATTTTTGCCCAATCCCTCGCAGGTAAGTGGCGGTCAATGCCCCAGACCAGTATCCTTACGCTGCGAAAATGTCTACAATCGAAATAAACAGTTTTTGGGGGGCTTGGTAATGCTGAAGGGCAATTTAGTGCTGGATCTTAGCACCTTGCTGCCCGGTCCCTATGCAACCACCCGATTGGCAGAGTTGGGGGCTACAGTTTGGAAGGTGGAACCGCCGGGAGGGGACCCTGCCCGGTTTGCCTGGCCCCAGCAAGATGGGGTCGGGTTGGTGTATCAGGTTTATATTTCCGGGAAACAGGTCTTTCATATTGACCTCAAAACCAAGGCGGGGAGACTGCAACTTTATCACATGGCCAAGGACGCTGACGTTCTCCTTCATGGATTTCGCCCAGGCGTGGCGGAACGACTCGACATCGGCTATGACCGTCTAAGAGAAATCAACCCGCGACTCATTTACTGCGCGTTGACGGGATATGGCCAAGTCGGCCCTTGGGCGCGATATGCCGGCCATGACATCAATTATATGGCGGTCAGCGGTATGCTGTCCCAGCATCATGACATCAACGGCCACCCCATTATGCCGACTGTTCAGTGGGCAGATTACCTAGGTGGACAGGCTGTCGTGGAGGCGATCCTGGCCGCATTGGTCGCACGCCAGCGGTCGGGTCAGGGCACATTTCTCGATGTGTCGATGACCGGTGCATTAAGGCGGCTATTAATGATGCATGACGCGATTGACTCAACGGCGCAGTTGACCAATGGGGTGCCGGAATTGACCGGCCAATCGGTCTCATATCACCTGTACGAGACACAGGACGGGAGGTGGATAGCGCTGGGCGCGCTGGAATTTAAGTTCTGGGAAGCGTTTTGCCGGGAGGTCGGCCGAGAAGGGTGGGTTGCCCATCACCATAGTGCCGCCACGTCCGACAACCCGGTGTTTCGGGAATTGATCGACTTGTTTCGGTCTCGCCCTCTGGTTGATTGGACGGATTTGGGCCGGCGTGTGGATTGTTGCCTCACACCGGTGTTGACGTTAAGGGAAGCTCGACAGTATCTACAGCAAGTTTGAGTTGGGAGGAATGGAAGTGGAACTGAAAGACGCGGTCTTTATCATTACGGGCGGCGGTTCGGGATTGGGTATGGCTACCGCCGAGATATTTCGCGAAGCGGGTGCTAAGGTGGCCATTTTCGATCGGGACCGAGAGCGGGGAGCGAGCGCGGCTCGCAAGTTAAACGCTGCCTTCTATCCCCTCGACGTGACCGACGATGCGGGCGTTCAAAATGCGGTCGAGGACACTGTACGGCGGTTTGGTACCCTCGACGGTGTCGTCAACTGTGCCGGAATTGGCATTGCCGCCCGAGTACTGGGAAAACAGGGACCACATTCGTTGGATGCATTCCAGCGAGTATTCATGGTGAACGTGCTCGGAACCTTTAACTTGTCCCGCTGGGCAGGTTGGACCATGAAGTCACTCCCGGCTGGGGAAGACGGGGAGCGTGGCGTTATTATTCAAACGGCGTCGGTGGCCGCCTACGAAGGGCAGATCGGCCAGGCCGCCTACTCCGCCTCAAAGGGCGCGATTGTCGGCATGACGCTTCCCATCGCCCGCGAGTTCGCGCACTACGGGATCCGGGTAGTCTCCATTGCCCCGGGAATTTTTGATACGCCCATGTTGGGCCTCTTGTCGGAAGAGGCGCGGCGCTCGCTGGGGGAGCAGGTCCCGTTTCCCAAGCGTTTGGGCTTACCGCGTGAATACGGGCTCTTGGCACGCCATATTGTCGAGAATCCCATGATTAATGGTGAGGTTATTCGATTGGATGGCGCCATTCGTATGGCCCCACGCTAAAGGAGGAGCCGTCTATGGCCCACCCATATCTCCGCGCCGAACACCACCAATTCCGCCAGGTATTGCGCCGCTACCTCCAAAGCGAAGCAGTGCCGAACTTTTCCACTTGGGAGAAGGCTCAGCGCGTGCCGCGGGAGTTTTGGCAGCACATGGGGCGGCAGGGATATCTCTGTCCGAGGGTGTCCCCGGAGTACGGCGGATCGGGGGCGGATTTTGGATACGCGGTGGTGATTACGGAAGAATTGGAACGGGTCGGCTCGGGCCTTGCCGGTATTGGCCTTCACAACGACATTGTGGTGCCGTATCTGGTCGATTACGGCACGCCGAAGCAGAAGGCCCGTTGGCTTCCTGGATGTGTAGCGGGGCGAATTATCACCGCCATTGCTATGACGGAACCGGAGCCGGGATCCGACTTGGCTTCGATCCGGACCACGGCTGTACGCGACGGTGAGCGCTACGTCATTTCCGGTCACAAGACCTTCATTACCAACGGCGGCCAGGCAGACCTCATTCTGGTGGCCGTCAAAACCGATCCCGCTTCAGTGCCGCCGCATGACGGGATGAGCCTGATCGCGGTGGAAGCGAACTCGCCGGGTTTTCGGCGCGGCCGCGTGCTTTCTAAATTGGGTCAACATAGTCAGGATACGGCGGAGCTGTTTTTTGACGAGTGCCGGGTGCCGGCGGCCAACCTTATTGGCGCTGAAGGGGACGGTTTTCGATATCTTACCGCCAAGTTGTGCCAAGAACGGCTGATGGTGGCGATTGCGGCCCAGGCCGGCATGGAACGGGCATTGGAGATTACCCGCGACTATATTACCCGGCGGGTGCAGTTCGGCCAGTCGTTGTCCCGTTTTCAATCCGTGCGGTTTACCGTGGCCGACTTGGCCACGAAGGTGCATGTCACCCGGGCGTTTGTGGATAGCCTGGTGGCGCGTCATATCGAAGGTCACCTAACTGTCGCGGAAGCCTCGATGGCCAAACTGTGGGCGACTGACACAGCCAAGACGGTTGTGGGCGAATGTCTTCAACTTCATGGTGGAAATGGGTACATGGATGAGTACGAAATTTCCCGGAGATACCGCGACATGGCGGTGATGCCCATCTATGCCGGAACCAATGAAATCATGAAAACCATTATTGCCAAGGAGTTTTTGGATTAGGGCGCCCCACCAGGGCATGCAGGTACGAAGCCACAGAGCTATGCACCAGCGGGATATAATTGGGTCAAGGGGAGAGCGTTTTCGCCACCACGGCCACCACCCGGCTTGATGCCGTAATCTCCCCGTTGGCCAACAGTTCGCTCTCCACAACCACCTTTCGCGTTCCCATCTCGCGAATGGTGCCGCGCACTTGAAGAAGGGTTCCCAAGGGCGTGGGCTTTCGATAATCAACAGTCAGTGATGCGGTCATGCAGCGGGGGGGTAGTACTTGATCGCCCAACTCGTGGCCGTCGCGGCGATAGAGCGCCAAGGACGCAGATCCTGTGCTGTGGCAATCAATCAGGGCGGCGATCAAGCCCCCGTACACGAAGCCGGGAATAGCTATGTGCTCCGGCTTTGGCAGGTATTCCGTCAACGTCGTGTCGCCGTCCCACCGTGTACGGAAATGGTGGCCTGCAGCATTCAATCGCCCGCAGCCATAGCACCAGGCAAAAGACTCTGTGTAATAATCCTGCACAAATAGTGCATCCGACTTCACGCTTATTCCCCCTCGGCGTACTCTCGTCCATTCTACGCTAAATGATCGCGTTTGGGTCCCGGGATGCGGTGCTATAGTGGTGGCAGAGTGATGAAAGTTAACACGGCATATCAAAGGAGAGGGCTATGTACGACGAACTACGAGGCCGCGTAGCGGTTGTGACGGGAGCGGGACGTGGAATCGGGAGGGCGGAGGCCCTGCGGATGGCTTCCGAAGGTGTCCGTGTGGCGGTGGCCGACCTTAACCCCGATGATGCTAAGACCACGGTCGGGGCTATTGCACAGCAGGGAGGAACTGCCAAGGCCTATGCGGTCAACGTAACTGACGCGGCAGCGGTCGAGGCCATGATGGAAGAGGTATCTCGTCTCTGGGGCCCTGTCGGTATTCTCATCAATAATGCCGGCATTACCCGGGACAATTTGCTCTTTAGAATGCAGGAGCATGATTGGGATATGGTGATCGGCACCCATCTTAAGGGTTCCTTTATCTGTGCGCGTGCCGCACAGCGTTATATGGTTGAGCAAAAGTGGGGGAAGATGGTCAATACCTCCTCCACGTCGGCGCTGGGAAACCGCGGTCAAGCAAATTACTCGGCCGCCAAGGCAGGCCTCCAAGGATTGACCAAAACCTTGGCCATCGAACTGGGACCTTTTAACATCAATGTTAATGCCGTGGCGCCCGGATTTGTCGACACCGATATGACCCGTGCGACCGCGGAGCGGCTTGGGCTTCAGCCCGATCAATTTAAACAGATGGCGGCAAGTCAGATTCCCCTCAAGCGGGTTGGTGTACCCGAGGACATCGCCAATGTCGTGGCATTTCTCTGCTCCGATCAGTCCTCGTTTGTTTCGGGTGAGGTGATATACGTCCGGGGAGGTCCCAACCTGGCCTAAACAGAGCGACCTCAGTGTACGGGCGGCTCATTAAGAGCCGCTTCGTCATTGGCCTACCACCTGTACCCACAGGCGGCGTTCGCGCGGCCCATCAAATTCACACGCAAAGATACCCTGCCAGGTGCCGAGCTGCATGCGGCCCTGCTCAACCACCAATGCCAGGGAAGGACCGACGATGCTCACTTTGATGTGGCTGTCGGAGTTGCATTCCCGGTGGCGAAATGCGGAGCTCCGCGGTACCATTGTGGCAAGATGTGCCAGCGCGTCGCGGACGACGTCGGGGTCGGCATTTTCGTTGGCCGTGACGGCCAGGGTGGTATGCGGTGACTGTATCAGCACGATACCGGCGGTAACCCCCGATTCGCGGACGGCCGAATGTATGCGGTCAGTGATGTCAATGAATTCTTCGCGTTGTCGGGTGCGTATGATAAGTTCGCGCATAAGATCCCCCTTTGGCGCGGTCTGACGCCGCCCGCGCATCATAGTCGTTCTTTGAATTTGGTCCGCGGCCGGTCGGTCTTGAGGCTAACACGGCGACGATAATAGCGAACACGCTCGGAGGCCTCCTTGTCGCCCCTCATTGCCACAGCGTATCACGAGACGGACATCCTGATGCGATTGGATTGGATGGGAAGCGGGCGTTCAGGTCCGCCTCGACGCCAAAGCGATTTGGGATATAATGGGGGGAAATTGTGGCGCGAAGCCAGCTCAGGCCGGGGTAAAGGGTAGTTGCCGTCCGCCTGTGCCGCGGAAGGGGAGCACGCACCATGGCACTGTCCGCACACGAAGACAATGAACATCGCCGGGATATCTTGTTGAGGGACTTTCTAGCGGTCCGTGAGGCAACCGAAACACTAGCCCGCCCACTGGCGATTGAAGATTATGGCATGCAGGCGATGGAGGATGTGAGTCCGACCAAGTGGCATTTGGCCCACACCTCATGGTTTTTTGAAACCTTCATTCTCGAGGTTTATGCGACCGATTACGAGCCCTTTCATCCCGAGTTCCGACGATTGTTCAACTCCTATTACGAAAGCGTGGGCACCTTTTGGCCGCGGCCGCTGCGTGGACTTTTATCTCGCCCGACAGTCGAGGAGGTATACCGCTACCGCCACTTCGTGGAAGAGCACATGCGCCGCTTCATTCAGACCACCGGGCCAGGCGAAATGGACGCGGCCTGGCCGGTCATTGTGCTGGGCCTCAACCACGAGCAGCAGCATCAGGAACTTTTGCTTACCGATATTCAATATAACCTCAGCATCAATCCTCTCAACCCGGCCTATACCCAGCTAAAACCGTTAGAGGGATCGCGTTCGGGCGAATCCCGATGGATATCGTATGAGGGCGGTCTGGTCACGATTGGATACCAAGCAGACGGGTTTTGCTTTGACAACGAGCGGCCTGCGCATCGGCAATGGCTTGAGCCGTTTCGAATTCGGGACCGCCTGGTGACTAACCGCGAGTACCTTGAATTTATGTTAGACGGCGGGTACACGACGCCCACCTTGTGGCTGTCGGAAGGGTGGCAGCATATCCGTTCAGATGGTTGGCGCGCCCCCTTATATTGGCAGGAACTCGACGGCGAGTGGCGCAGGTTTACGCTCGGGGGACTGAAGCCCGTCGATTGGGAGGCGCCGGTGGCACATGTCAGTTACTTCGAAGCTGATGCCTTTGCCCGCTGGGCCGGGAAGCGTTTATGTCGCGAGGGGGAATGGGAGGCGGCATCGGCAGGGCAGGATCCCAAAGTGGGTAACCTGTTGGAAGACGGCATGTTTCGGCCTGTTCCGGCGCCTGATGCCGACGGTCCGCTTCAAATGTTCGGAGATGTATGGGAATGGACTCAGAGCGCCTACGCGCCATATCCTGGATATCGGCCCGAGTTGGGAGCATTAGGAGAATACAACGGGAAATTTATGTCGTCCCAGCAGGTGCTGCGCGGTGGATCGTGCGTGACGCCCCGCAGCCATATTCGCCGAACGTACCGCAACTTCTTCCCGCCCCAGGCGCGATGGCAGTTTGCTGGGATCCGCTTGGCCGAGGACGCCAGTGACTGAGGAGAACCGCACGGATACCCCAATCGAGGGCGTTTGGTCGGGACTCAAGGGGAGACCTCGATCCTTGAATCCCAAATGGTTTTATGATGCGTGCGGGTCGGCCTTGTTTGACGCCATTACCCATCAGCCGGAGTATTACCTTACCCGGTGCGAACGCGAGATCTTGGAGCACCAAGGTGCCGACGTCGCGCGATGGATTGGGCCCGATATGGTGCTGGCCGAGCTGGGGCCGGGCAACGGGGAAAAAGCCGTGCTGCTTTTGCGTCAGCTCCGGCGGCTGTCAGCCTATGTACCGATCGATATTTCGCCGGCCAGTCTTGAAGCCGCTGTTGACGGCATTCGCCAGGCGTTGCCCGGCATTCGGGTGGAGGCGCTGTGCCGCGATTTTGCTGAGGGTGTGGATTGGCCGCAATATTTAACTTCGGAGCCGCGATGTCTGGCC
Source organism: Bacillota bacterium (assembly GCA_021820965.1). Taxonomy (GTDB): domain Bacteria; phylum Bacillota; class Sulfobacillia; order Sulfobacillales; family Sulfobacillaceae; genus Sulfobacillus_B. The sequence goes on from JAKACZ010000007.1 coordinate 24,191, forward strand.
TTCTTTGGCTCCACCATCGGCAATATGGAACCTAAGGCGGCGGTCCGTTGGCTGGCACGATTGCGCGCCAGGCTTAGACCGGGAGAAAAAATATTGTTAGGTGTGGACTTGAAGAAAGACCCGCAATTGCTTCATGCCGCCTATAATGATGCGGCGGGCGTCACCGCCGCCTTCAACCTGAACGCCTTATCCCATCTGAACCACGCCATCGGAACCGACTTTAACCCGGATTGGTTTATCCATCAGGCGGGCTACAACCCGGACCAGGGCCGAGTGGAAATGTATTTGCAGGCTACATGCGACCAGGTGGTTCATGTTGGTCAGCATGTGTTACGTCTTGAACGCGGCGAGCGAATCCATACCGAAAACTCATATAAGTACACACTCGAAGAGCTCCTTCGCTTGACGGAGTCGGCCGGCTTTGCGACGGATCGGGTATGGCTGGATCGGCAAAGATGGTTCAGCCTGCACGGTTTGCGGGCTTGACCTATTAGCGCCTCACCGGATATGACTACGCTTTTCGGAAACGGATCTCGGCACGCGCATGGAACCTCAACGGCCAGAGATACCAAGCCAGTCCCGCCCAGATAAACGTTACTTGAGTGAGTTGGACCACGGTCGGCAACCCGGCCGGCCATCCGATAACGCGCACCCACTCAAGATATGCCAGGTATTGAGTCAAACGTCGGGACCGCGGTTGGCTATCGAGGACATAAAATGGGAGCGCCCAGCTCAGGTACCAAAATTGAAGGCACGACATCAGCACCAGGGCAGCGCCCAGCATGGCGTCGCCTAGGTGAATGGGGTCCCGGTCCGCTATAAAGCGACGGCCAGACTCGATGAATAATGCCAGGAAGATTGCGGTGGTGATGATGAGCGCCACATGCCGGCTATGGGCGCGTGGCAGCCCGGACAGGTGCACCAGCAGTCCTTGCACCAAAAATGCCGGAGACCGCAAGAAGAGGTGTGTCGATTGCAGCGGACCCAGTAGGGTGCGGGGGCCGTGCCAGAAAATAGCCAAGGTAATGATTGCTGCGCCGCCGGCGGCGAGAAGGGTAGCAGTGCGCGCACGCCACCCCGGGGTGGCCACCAGAAGCCAGGGCAGTACGATGGCCGAGATATATTTGGTGGCGATCGAAATCCCGGCTAAGAGACCGGCAGGCAGCCAGCGTCGTCGGGTCCACAGTATATACGCCGCCATCATGGCGGTCATCATGACGACGTCATTATGTGCATTGGCCAATAGCTCAATCGTTACGACCGGATGAACTAAGAGGCGCACTGCACTGCCGCGTCTCAACAGGTGGACCATGAGGGCTTGGGTGAGGGTCAATCCCAGCGCCACGCTCTTCCATACAAGAAAGAAGCCGGCGAATCCTGCCGGTGCTGCCTGGCCGATCAAGCCCACCAGCAGGAACCAGGACGGACCATATGGATTAACCGTCCACTCCCATCCCCCGCGGAGCAGCCAGGGGTCGGCGCGCCAGCGAGGGATGGCGGCAATGGGCGTAACCATGGGATTTCGGTGGTATAAAGCCATAACCCGCCATTCACCGAAATAGGCAAACACGTCGTGAGACACAAATGGAAAGGAGCCCGCCGCCAATGCCAGTGTGAGAGTGGCGGCCATTCGCGCTCCCCATTGCCCGCCTTCCAGCAATCCAACAAACGGCCGATAGGCAAGGACCAGCACGGCCACGCCTAACCCGTACCAGACCGCGGACAGAATATGGTCAGCAGCCGGCGCGGGATAGAACACGGCGGCCGGCGAGTGCCAAATACGAGACAACGAAGCACGCCCGCTCCACCAAACGAATGTTGGCAGATCGAGCCAGATCCAGGCGCCCACGGTCCAGTGCCCCGGGAATCGGCGTATGGAAGATATAAGAGATAGCGCAAGTTCCGTAGGGCGATAGACGATGTTCATGAGCTCAGCATGTCCGCAACCGCCCAGTCCATGCGAAAAATTTCCCTGTAGGCATTTGGAGGCGGCAATTCGACTATTCACGGTTGAATTGTTGCCATTCGGGCGTGAAATCTACACAATATCATGCAAATTCTCCGGGGGGTGATGGTGTGCAGATCGGTCTTTTGCAAGAGGCTCCGGGAGAAGCGATGGTTGCCCTGACACCGGAAAGCATTCGCCGGCTTTGCCAGGCTGATCATCGGGTGCTGGTCCAATCGGGCGCTGGGACTGGCGCGGGATGGAGCGATCAGGAATACATCGATGCTGGCGCGACGGTAGCCCCGGGTGCCGAGGAGGTGTTAGCATCCACGGATGTGGTTGCGGCCGTCGAAGCGGCCTGGCATCCGGCAATCTGGCGGCATGCCCGGCCAGGCACCGCTGTGGTAGGCTTCTTAAAACCCTATTCCGCCCCCGTTGATGTCTTCGAGGCACTGGTTGAGTTCGAGTTGACAGCATTTAGTTTGGATTCCCTGCCGCGCATTAGCCGGGCCCAGAGCATGGATGTACTGTCCTCTCTCGCCACAGTCATGGGGTATCGCGCGGTCATATTGGCAGCTGAGCGGGTCCGCCGCTTCTTTCCACTGTTGATGACGGCTGCTGGCACTATCCCGCCCGCTCGCGTCTTAGTTCTGGGTGCAGGTGTGGCCGGACTGCAAGCCATTGCCACCGCGCATCGCCTCGGTGCCCTGGTCGAAGCCTTTGACACGCGTCCTGAAGTGCGCGAACAGGTCGAAAGTTTAGGGGCCACGTTTCTTACAATGGATGTTCAAAGCGCACACACCCAGGATGGTTATGCTGAAGAACTTGCAGAGGAGGAACACCGGCGGGAAACCGAGAGACTGATGGACCCCCTGTCTCGGGCTGACGCAGTAATTACCACCGCTCAAATTCCCGGGCGCCGGGCTCCCATCCTCATTACCACGGACATGATTCGCGGGATGAAGCCTGGCGCGGTCATTGTGGACTTGGCGGCGGAGACCGGTGGCAACACTGAACAAACGCGTCTGGGTGAAGAGGTTGAATTCCACGGGGTGCAGATTCTTGGTCCGAAAAAGCTTGCCTCCCAGTTGCCGCGCGATGCCAGTCAACTCTTTGCGCGCAACCTGACCACCTTTCTCGCGTATCTTGAGGGCGCGCCGGTAAGCTGGGATGGTGAGCATCGGCTGACTATTCCTGATGACGAACTGATAGTACGTACGGTGCTGGTCCATCAAGGATCAATTTTGCATCCCGGGCTGGAACAACGGATGACCGAAGGGGGCATGCTGAATGTCGCTGGTAGCTGAACTCTACATCTTTGTCATGGCGGTGCTGGCAGGGTTTCAGGTCATCTCGAAAGTGCCGTCCATCCTTCACACGCCGCTGATGTCGGCGACCAATGCCATTCACGGTGTAATCCTCGTAGGCGCGTTAATTCTTGCGTTTTCCGTACGCGGTGGTGACGCGCTTTTGGTGGCCTTGGTGGCGGTGCTGTTTGCCACGGCCAACCTGGTGGGCGGCTTTGTTGTCACCGACCGGATCTTAGGAATGTTTCGTTCCGATCGAGAGGGGGAGGCGCGATGAATCTCCCTGAACAGGTCCTGTATATGGTCTCTGCCACCGCCTTTGTCCTAGGAGTTCGATTCATGGGGTCACCCAGGACAGCACGGAGCGGGAACCGTCTCTTAGCAGTTGGCATGATTATTGCGCTGGGCACCACCATGATGGTGGTGCCGCGGTTTGGCCATTGGGCAGCCGTGTTGGCTGTTGTGGCGGTAGGGACTGCGGCTGGCACATGGTCTGCCGTGCGGGTTCGCATGACTGCCATGCCGCAAATGGTGGCCCTCTTCAACGGGCTCGGCGGTGGAGCCGCAGCGCTGGTGGCTGCCGGCGGGTGGCCCTTGGCCTCCGGGGCCGCCGGGTGGCTCGCGATTTTAACCATGATTTTGGGCTCGCTGAGCTTTGGCGGCAGCGTGGTTGCGTTTTTGAAGTTACAAGAGTGGATACGGGGAACCGCCATGGGGCTGGCACTGCGCGTGGTGGGTCTGCTAGTACTCGCGGCCGCAGTGGCCTTGGGCATCTTTTCCGGAATCGGCAATACTACGGCCCTAGGGGTTGCGGTGTCGCTTATGGTGGTAACTGCCTTGTCCGGCGCGCTGTTGACGCTCCCTATCGGCGGCGCCGATATGCCCGTCGTGATTTCTCTTCTGAATGGATTGACCGGATTATCGGCGGCAGCCACCGGGTTTGTGCTTGGCAACCAGCTTCTTATTATCGCCGGGACGCTGGTGGGCGCATCCGGGACTATCCTCACCCAGCAGATGAGCCGCGCCATGCACCGTTCTCTCAAAACCGTTATCTGGGGTGTCAGGGTTCAGTCTCGGGCAAGCCACGCGACCGAGGGCTCAGTGCAGCCCATCACGGCGGATGACGTCGCGATGCTGCTCCGTTACGCCAAGAAAGTGGTAGTAGTTCCGGGCTATGGCTTGGCGGTGGCCCGTGCTCAGCTTGAGGTCAAACAGGTGACCGACCTTCTTCAGGGGTTTGGGGTTGAAGTATTGTTTGGCATTCATCCCGTAGCGGGGCGGATGCCTGGCCATATGAACGTGCTCTTGGCGGAGGCCAACGTCTCCTATGACCAACTGTGGGAGATGGAACGCATTAACTCCCGCTTCCGAGAAACCGACGTCGTGCTGGTGGTGGGGGCGAATGACGTGACCAACCCGGCCGCCCGCACGCAAGCCGGGAGCCCTCTGTACGGGATGCCCGTCCTCAACGTGGACCAGGCCGGCGCGGTGGTGGTACTCAAGCGGTCGATGGGTAAAGGATTTGCGGGGGTCGACAATCCGCTTTACTTCGATGCCAAAACCCGCATGTTATTTGGGGATGCCAAGCACTCCTTAAGTCAGCTGGTGCGTGAGCTCGAAGGCACTGCCTAAGCCCCTGCGTCATTTCCGCGATACCTGACTTCCCAAACTGTCCGTTCCTTTTGGCTCACGGTGCGTGCGGGTTCGGTGATATAACGGAGTTCGGTCTAAGGCGCGGCACGGATTTTCTTGATATGGGGGACGTATTGGAGAATGAATTTGCGCGGGACTACCGGCCACGCAATGGCCCCGCTTGGTTTTGCTTACGGCGGGGCGGCGATGCGATAGGGGAATCCGTAGACACAACCAGTTCGGTACGCAAGATGGTTACACGCTAATCTGGTTGTGCTTTGAGGGGCTCTCCTGGGAAAGTCGGGCGTTTTCGCCACCCAAACCCGGTACGAGCAGCATAGGAAGGATATGCTGTCGCTCAGCGCGAACTTATCCCCACAAGATGTGGGGGTGGAAACATGGGTTCGCGAGACGATCGAGCATTGGGCGTCTGGCTTGGGCAGCTCTCGGGTGATGCTTTGGGTAGTCAGGTCGAATTTGCATCGTCAGTGGAGCTTCAACGCCGCTATCCCGGCGGACTTGACACCATGAGCGCGAGTGCAGTGTGGAAAACAATGCCGGGCCAGCCCACGGATGACTCCGAACTGGCGATTGAATTGGCCATGGCTCTTATAGAATCAAAACCGCGCTTTGATATCGACCGCGTGGCGCGGCATTATATGCGGTGGATGCAAAGTCGGCCATTTGACGCCGGATGGACAATTTCTCAGGCGTTGAGCGGTCCGGTTGACCCGGGTCAGTCCGTATCACAAGCCATCATGGCGCGTGCCAATCCGAACAGTCAGGCCAACGGGGCTTTGATGCGCCAAAGCCCGTTAGCAATTTGGGGCGCCGTCAGAAATCCGCATCAGGCGGCTGAATGCGCACGCTTGGACGCGGCCTTAACCCATCCCCATGCCGTATGCCGGGAGGCATCGGCAGTCTTTGTGGCGACCCTGAGCGAGATCATAGCTCACGGGCTGACAGCGATCGATGCCTATCAATACGCGATTGGGTTCCAACGCCGCCACGGACGAGAAGCCACCGTGCTGCACGCATTGGAAGATGCCACAGACAAGCCGCCTCCCATTTCCGTGCATTCGGGTCATGTCGTCTTGGCGCTTCATAACGCGTTTTATCGGATCCTGCACTGCCATTCGCTAAAAGAAGTGATTGTCGCCAGCGTCATGCTGGGCGGCGACACGGATACCAATGCGGCTATCGCCGGGGCGCTGGCCGGCGGAATCTACGGAGCCGCAGCAATTCCCGCTGAATGGAGGCAAGCCATTGATCAGTGCAAACCCGGGGTGGGGAGTGCCCGGCCACGGCCTGAGCGATATTGGCCGGGATCTTACCAAAGTTTAGTTCGGGGCCTCCTAAATATGATCGAAAGCTAGACAGGCCGGCCCACCTATGGCATTGTCGGGGTTAAAACAGGTTAATGACCCCCACTTGAGCCTATGGTCCAAGGAGGGGACTTGTGAGGAGACTCTCACAACGCAAGCATTGCACTAGACCGTTTTCATCGGCACTGCGAAACTAACGCCACGGAATGTTTCCCAAGTTCCGCGAACGGACGGGCGTGAGTATCCACGTCCGGTACGGCTTCATGCCGTACGACACAGCCCGAAGTCGCACGGTCGCTGGGGCGTGGCCCGACGGGCCACACACACTCCATCACGGAGGAGGACTATCCTGATGCGTGTTGCTGTTATTTCGATGGACGGAAAACCCTTAAGTCCCACCACCCCCGCCAAAGCGCGCAAGCTCATCAAAAGCGAGGGTGCAAGCTAGGGATGTTTTACATTCAGCTGACTACGCCGACCGGCGAAACGATCCCTCACGACACCATCGTCGGCGTCGATCCCGGCAAGCTGTATGCGGGTGTCGGCCTGCAAACGCCCCAAGCTACGTTGTGGGGGCATGTGGTCTTGCGGTTCCCGGTCGTCAAAAAGACGAGGGAGAGTCGACGACAATCCCGGCGCTTCCGCTGGTATCGCAAGAGAACGCAACGTCCGATCCGGTTTCGGCACCGCACCGACCAGAAGATGCCGCCGAGCATTAGGGCCAATCGCGAACTCGAGTCCGCGTACTGCACGAACTCGCTCGGATTTATCCGATCACGCACGTTGTCTCCGGGGTGGTGAAAGGCTCGCGCCACGAAATCGTTCAGCCCCGTCATGGTCGGTCAGCAGTACAGATGGACCGCATCGCCCCAAGCGGCCGCTCGAGCCCCCACGGGGGTCGGAAACGGCGCAGTTTCGGTTCGCGTTAGGTCTGCAGAAGACCCCGAAACAGGCCGAGCGGTCCCGTGGTGCGACGAACTAGCTAGAAGAAGAGAGCAGCAGGCTTGGGTCAAGTGTGGCAAGAAATGGATAAGTCCATCAGAACGGAAGCGACTTTTCCGTTATAGGGGCGGTGATTACTATGGCAGCAATTGACAGCCACGGGGATCCGTGGCGTGATGCGGTGGAATTTCTGTGGGATCTATTGAACCGAGTGGTGGGTGAAGAAGAGCGCTCAGCGGTTGTCGAACTGGGTAACCGCGCGATCGAGTGGGGCACATCCCTGAGGGATGGCATACGGGTTCCATTTCCGGAAATTGGCGACGGGGACCTGGGCGCCGTCGTGCGGCTTTTAGTCGAGCGCATGCGACTGCAAAATCTTGCTGAGGACTTGAGCCGCGTGGAGTTGGTGAAGGCGCGACGAGGGCAGGAGCAAAACCCTCCGCGCGGATCAGTGGACGGACTCGCCCATCGGCTCAAGGCAGAACCTCCTCCCGCCCGCAAGGCTGAATTGGTTGGGCACATGGTGTTGACCGTCCACCCAACCGAGAGTACCCGGCGGACCGTCTTGCAGCATGTGCGCGGGTTGAGCCAACTACTAAGCGAACGGCCGGACCTCCATGGGCATGCCCGTCAATCCTATGAAGCCGCAGTGCGCGAAAGTCTCCGGGCACTATGGAGAACTGCGCCGCAGCGCGCGAATCGGCCCCGGGTTCGCGACGAAGTGGAACTCGGTATCTTTTATGCGGCTGGCACTTTGTTCGAGATACTGCCGGAGGTGCAAAATGCTCTCAACAGTGTGCTGAACTCGGAAGCGGAGTCCGAGATTCGTTGGCGCGTGGACTCGTGGATCGGTGGCGATCGCGATGGTCACCCGTTTGTTGATGCGGACATTACCCGGTATGCCCTGGAGCGGCACCGGCAAACCGCTCTTATGCTGTATCATCGTCCTTTGCAACGGTTGGAGCACGTGCTCTCGGCCACCGCTCGGTTTATTGACCAGCCGGAACGCTGCCGCCGATGGCTGGACGAGACGGGACGCGATTTTCCCGAAGTCTATGCTGAACTCCAAACACGCTATCCGGATGAACCGCTTCGGCAAATGGCGGCCCTTATCCGCACCAAGCTAGGCGCGACGGAGCGAAGTGAAAGCACGGGGTATGGTACTGCCCATGCATTCTGGCAGGATGTCGGTCAGCTGGGACTTCTCTGGGATACGGATCGCCGACGCTGGCCTATGGAGCTGACGCGGTTGGTGACTCAGATTGAAACCTTTGGATTTCACCTGGCTACGTTAGATTTGCGCCAGCATAGCCGAGTCCAGGCGGAGGCCCTGAGCGAGATTTTCGACAGCGCGTATCCAACCTGGTCCGAAGAGGAAAAACTGCGGGCTCTGCAAGGCCTTATCGCCAAACCGCGTCCGTGGATGCCCGTTGCGCCAGCCACTCGTGACCTGCGAGACACGTTGCAGACAGTACAGGCGTTCCGGCGACGCTATGGGTCGGATACGGTTCAGCGATTCTTGGTGAGTATGGCCCACGCCGCCAGCGACATTGTTGCCGTATTGGCGCTGATGCATACGGTCGATCCGGAACTTGATTTGGAAGTGGTGCCAGTCATTGAAACTTTGGACGACCTGACCCGGGCGAAACATGTGCTAGACCGTCTTTACGGAGTGCCCGCATGGCAGCAATCCATCGCCCGGCGTAAGGGCCGCCAAGAAGTTATGCTGGGTTATTCCGACAGTACCAAAGACGCCGGTGTGTTCGGCGCTTCCTGGGCTATATATCAAACGCAGCGGGGCCTTACTGAGTGGGGCCGGGAGCATCACATTGCGTTGAGCTTCTTCCATGGCCGGGGTGGAGCGCTGGGTCGCGGCGGCGGGCCAACGTCCTTGGCTATTTTAGCCCAACCACCCGGATCTCTTGAAGCGCCCTTGCGTATTACCCAGCAAGGTGAAGTCCTCTCGCAAAAACTTCTTTTACCGGAGGTTGCCTTTCGTAGCTTGGAACTCATGCTGACCGCACATGCGGCGGCTGGACTATATCCTCACGATGAGCCTGATGGCATAGTCGAGGCCGCGATGAGCGAGGCGGCGGATCGGGCTGTCGCGCAGTATCGCTCGTTGATTGACGCACCCGGGTTCTGGGATTACTTCCTGGCAGTCACCCCGATCCGGGAGATGTCGGCTCTCAATTGGGGATCGCGGCCGGCCTGGCGGGAGCAGTTTCAGTTCGACGACCTCAGGGCCATACCGTGGGTATTCTCGTGGACGCAAAATCGCACTGGCATCCCCGCCTGGTACGGCGCAGGGACGGGGTTGGCCTCGCTAATCGACCGGTTGGGGGCGCCGAGTGCTTCCGCGCTAGTATCCAGATGGCCCTTTTTGAGTACTTTGGTTCATAATTTGGGATTGGCTTTGGTCAAGGCCGACCTGCACGCGGCCGACGAGTACCAGGATTTGGCTCCTCGGTCGTTGTCTGGCCTGTTTTGGACCATGATTAGACAGGAGTGGGTGCGACTGGAAGAAGCCCTCAAGATTCTCACCGGAGAGCCTGAGCTGCTGGCCAACCAGCCGCGCATTCGGAGTGCCGCGCGGTGGCGAAATCCACAGGTGGATGCGTTGAATCATCTGCAAGTTCGGCTGCTGAAGGCGTATCGAGAGAGCGGCGACGACAAATTACTGCCGCTGTTGGCGGAAACCATGGAAGGAATTGCTTTGGGGGTTCGTAACAGCGGTTAGCCTGTTGGAGGCGTGGGTGCAATGTATTTCGAGGAATTCCGCGTGGGTTCGCAATACCATCTGGCGCCCATCGAGGTCACGGAAGAGGAAATCTTGGCGTTTGCCCGGCGCTTTGATCCGCAGCGGATCCATGTGGATCGGGACTATGCTAAAAATGGTCCTTTTGGAGGACTCATTGCGTCAGGCTATCACACGTTGGCCTTAGTGTGGCGCCGCTGGGTAGACGCCCAGGTACTCGGGGATGAGTCTATGGGCGGGCCGGGTCTAGAACATGTCCAGTGGCTTGCCCCGGTTCGCCCCGGCGACATGCTGAACACTACGGTGACGGTTACTGAGGCGCGCCGTTCGCGAAGCCAGCCTCGCGGCATTGTATCTCTTCACTTTGAGGTGCGTAATCAAAGCAACGCGCAGGTGATGGCGTGCGACGGCGCGGCACTAGTCAGGTTGAGGCCATAGGTGGAAAGGGTGCATTCCAGGCGGCTAATGCTTTCGGTGCGGAATATCAGGAATATCCGACCTAAGGGATCTTGAACAAGCCACATTTGTCTCGCATTTTCGTCAAGTCGTCATTCCAACCGTGAGGAATCGCTGGGGACGGGCGGTGCCCCGGCTTCTGGGTCCGGATGGTGTGCTTCTCGACTTGACCCGTATCCGTGCATGCGAAGCGACTCATACACTTCAGTCTCTGTTTTTTCCATTTCCGCTGTGATACAATGTGCACAGTTTTGTGCACGGAGGTGTTGTATGCGGAGATTCGCTTTTGTCGTCCATCCCTTGCGGTTTGATGACTTTGCCAGGAAATATCCGGTGACGCAGTATTTGCCGCCCAAACTAGTAGAGTGGGCTTTCAAACAGGTGGGACCGGTCAAAACGGGTCACGTCACCGGGGTCCGGTCGAAAACCGGCGAAGAATTGGAAGGGTGGCTCATCGGCCTCCCGCTTACCCCTGAGATTCTTTTAAATGCGCCCTATGAGTGGGTGCTGAAGAAACTTATCAAAACCACTCAAATGGCCGAAGAGTTGGGAGCCGAGATTGTCGGGCTCGGGGCCTTTACCAAAATTGCCGGGGATCGCGGCATCACCCTATCCCAGCGCATTGGTATTCCGGTTACCACCGGGAATTCTTATACGACAGCGACGGCGGTCGAAGGAACACTTAGCGCCGCTACGCGGATGCAAATGGATCTGGGGCGGGTGCAGGCAACCGTCATTGGGGCAACCGGATCCATCGGTCGTGCCGCCACCTGGCTGATGGCCGAGCATGTCCGACATCTGACATTGGTGGCAAGAACTCCGCAACACTTGGAGAAATTACAGTCGGAACTTCATGCACAATATCCTGGTGTGGAAGTCGATTGGACCACGAACATAGCGGAGGCGGTGCGGGCGGCCGATATTGTGGTGGCGGTGTCTTCCGCTACCGGTGTTATTGTGGAACCCGGCGATTTGAAGCCAGGGGCGGTTGTAACCGATGTAGCCCGACCGCGCAACTTGTCCCGGGTGGTCATGGACAGGCGCAACGATGTCTTGGTATTGGACGGCGGTGTCATCCAGGTCCCGGGCGAGACCGCGGATATGGGCTTTGATTTCGGGTTTCCGCCTAAAATGGTGGAAGCATGTATGGCGGAGACCATGATTCTGGCATTGGATGGTCGGTTGGAAAATTATACTCTCGGCGCTCAAATTGAGGTCGCGAAGGTGCGGGAGATCCATCGATTGGCGGATAAGCATGGCTTTTCACTGGCGGGGTTTCGCCGGTTTGAGCGGGCTATTGACGACATCGAAATTGAGCGTATTCGATTGGCAGCGAGGAGCGCGTCGGCCTGACCGCACGCTCCTCGGCTTTAAGGGGCGCAAAATCAGCCTGTGTTCCACTCTAATGCTTTGGTGTCACGATTGCGCGCGTCGGCCTCGATCACTTCTACCACAAAAATTATCAGATGCGCCGTAAAACTCCGCCGTTCAGGGCGGAGATATCCCCTGCTTTTGGGGCAGGTCTGGGGATTTCCTCCGGTCATCAGGCGTTGACCCCGCAGGGGTCAATCCGGGGTTTCCTGTTGCTCAATATAGTGTCGAATGATTGAGAGCGGGGCTCCCCCTGCTGATCCGGCAAAGTAACTCGGGGACCAGAGGCTACCCCCCCATAGCGCCCGCTCGATACTGGGGTCGTGCTTCTTGCGGATCAGGCGGGACGAGACGCCCTTGAGACTATTGACCAGCCGGGAGGCAAACCGGCTTGGCTGTGGTAACATGCGGGTCTCTGGTTAAAAATCGGCTGAAATGGAAATTAACCATCGCCCTGGACCGCGTCTGTCCGGTACAATGAGAGATAATTGAAGTGGGGTGATACTGTGCCGGAGAAGTCCGCCTCTCGTCGGTTGAGCTGCCCATCGTGCAGTGAGACGGTCTTGCCGGAGGATATATTTTGTTTTCATTGCGGCCGGCGATTAAAGCCCAAAGCCGCGGGGGGCGTGTCAAGCCCCAATGACGCGAGACCCAAGCGGCGGCGCTTCACGCAGTGGCCATTGGCGGTCATGGGCGCTATCGCTTTGTTGGCGGCCGGCTATGAAGTCCATCACCAATCGACCATTATTGCCAATCTGCGCGCGACCCAGGCTGGTCACAGGCAACATTTTGGTGATTCGGGCAAAAAGCACGGTCCCGTCCTGCACCCGGTGATCACCAGCACTCAAACCATTTATCCGGCAAACCTGCCGTCGCCGCTGTCGTGGACGCCGGAAGTGGAGACATATCGAAACGTGCAGTTCGGACTACGCGTGCCCAAGAACCTGAGTGCCTCAATAGGATCATCAGCAACGCAATGGACGTGGGGCCAAGCCAATACGCCGTATCGAATCGTCCTTTCCGTCGTGTCCGCGAAAACACCAGCGGCCAGTGTCGCTCTGGGTCCAAACACCTGGGGCACCCGCATTTCCCGTAGCAGTGCCGCTGTTAGTCAGGACCTATTCATCAACTGGGCGGGTGCGAAGTGGGTCGAGGTCTCTATGACGGTGCCGGCTTCCCATGTGGCTTGGCTTCAAGCTATTGCCAAGAGTGTGCGAGTCAGCTAGGAAGAGCCATGGTTGCCTTGGCCGGATTGGGCCGAATCTTTCTTACCACTGGATGCTTTGGTTGCTGTCGCCTGTTTCTTTGTAACCGATACCTTGCCGCTGGGTTCCAGGCGTGCTTCCTTAATGTCACTCAACTTCACTTGCTTTTGGCGCAGCTCCATCAGCAAGTCGGCTTTTGATAGCCGTTCGGCCTTCAGTTTTTGCGTATCCAGCTTGCCCTCGGACACAACCGGGGTCGGCACACCCTGGGTTAGCTTCTCCAGCCATCGCCATCGGTAGTTCAACCAGGTTAGTCCCCATTGCAGGACGCCCAGAACGACAGTGACGGCGGTGGCTCTGACAAGGGCGCCATGACCGTTCTCCATCCCCAGAGCCACTGCTTCCCCGATCATTATCACCACCGCAAAATCAAATGGTCCCATCTTGCCTAGGGTGCGCTTACCCATCATCCGAAATACGCCTAACGCGACGGCCCATAAAATGGCGGTTCGTCCCATCGCCCCCAGAACTTCCACTGCTCCACCTCCCTTTTGTGTTCTAGGGTGTGTTGTTCTCAACCGTTCATGCACATTTTGCGCCTGCCATTCGTCCCCATGGGATGAGTTTGCTAGAATGGCAGCAAGAGGAAGACAAGGAGGTCTTTATGACCAAGGACGAAGTTTTAGAGAGGTCCCGGGAACTGAACGTAAAGTTTGTTCGTCTGCAGTTTACGGACATTTTAGGAATCGTCAAGAACGTTGCGATTCCCGCCAGGTCACTGCCGATGGCGTTGGAAGGGCAGATGATGTTTGATGGATCGTCTATCGAGGGATTCGTGCGTACGGTTGAGTCCAACATGTATCTTGATCCCGATCCGAACACCTTTGCTGTGTTCCCTTGGACGGAAAGCCACGGACTAACGGCACGCTTAATGTGCGACATTAAAAATCCGGATGGTACTGCCTTTCAGGGCTGTCCCCGCAGCACCCTAAAGCGCGTCCTAAAAGAAGCCACCGACATGGGATATCAGGTTCTGGTCGGACCCGAACCCGAATTCTTTTTATTCCAGCAGAAACCCAACGGAGAGGCAACGGTGGAAACTACGGATGAAGCCGGCTATTTTGACTTATCCCCTAGTGACTTGGGAGAGGACGCGCGGCGAGACATTGTATTGGCGTTGGAAGAGATGGGCATGGAAATTGAAGCGACTCACCATGAAGTGTCTCCGGGTCAGCACGAGATCGATTTTCGCTATCAAGATGCGCTGACTACGGCCGACACGATCGTGACCTTTCGCGTCGTCGCACGCACGGTAGCACGTCAGCATGGCTTTCATGCGACTTTCATGCCCAAGCCTTTGACCGGGGTGAACGGATCCGGGCTTCATCTGCATCAATCGCTGATAACGGTGGCCGATGGCAAGAATGCCTTTTGGGACCCGAAGCAGCCTCATGGTCTGAGCCGAACCGCCACCCGGTACATTTCGGGCCTGATGGCGCACGCGCGCGGATTTACCGCGATGACCAACCCGCTTATCAATAGTTACAAACGGCTGGTGCCGGGCTACGAAGCGCCTGTCTACATCGCCTGGTCGACCGGCAATCGAAGTCCCATGATCCGCGTGCCCCAAGCCCAAGGGGAGGCTACGCGCATTGAACTGCGCTCCCCCGATCCAGCCTGCAACCCGTATCTGGCACTGGCTGTGACTATCAAGGCGGGGTTGTCGGGGTTGAAGCATCGTTACGATTTGCCGGCTCCCATTACCCGCAATATCTATCGCATGCACGAATCCGAGCGACGGGAATTGGGGATTGAACGCCTTCCTGAGAGCCTGGACGAGGCGTTAACCTATCTTGAAGAAGACAGCGTCGTGCGCGATGCCTTGGGCGATCACATTACCCACCGCTTTGTGGAAGCCAAGCGTTTGGAGTGGGACATTTATCGCCACGAAGTGCATCCTTGGGAACTGGAGCAGTACCTTACCGTTTACTAACTGCCTTAATGGTCCAAACGGCGTCCATCGCGCCCGACGGGCTTTGCCCGCCAAGCCAGATGCCGGCACCCGACGGAAGCGTCAGAAAGGCTCCGTAGCCCCCCGGTTCCGGTAGCGACGGTCCCGCTTTCCACGCTTTTTTGCCGGCGTCGTACCAAAAAACCGCAGGAATCCAACCGGCATCGGTTTCACCACCGGCCACTACCAAGTGGTTGGCGATGATGGTGGCTTGCGCGTGTTGAACTGATACGGGGTAGGCAGGGAGTTTTATCATTTTTCCCGTGCTCAGGTTATAGGCAACGGCCTGATTGGACGTACCTGATTCAGACAGGCCGCCTATAACATACAGGGTATTGCCGCCTCGAGTCACGGCCGGATAGCGGACGCCAATCGGAAGATGACCCCATACGGTGACCGGTTTTCCAGGCGTGTAGGACCAAATCGTATTGGAAGGCGCCCCCAAATTGTGACCCCCAATGACCAAAATCTTAGAGTGGTCGGTGACCGCCGCCGAGTCCGAAAGAGGGATGGGCAGCGGCGGCAATGAGGTGGCAGGACTTAAATGCGGCAGGGGCAGGCGGAACACCGAAGAACTGGATGCGTAGGAGCCTCCTCCCAAGAGTATGAGGCGGCCGGGTAGCGCCACGGCGGCCGCGTCATGCAATGCCACCGGCAGACCCGGTGTGATGGCTTGCACCGGTTTTAACTGGCCGGATGGGGTCCAAGTTAACTCTTGCACTAGCGTCGTGCTTTGCCCATTAACCAAGCCACCCAAGAGCCAAATGGAATGAGATGTGGATGCCGTGGCAAACCCTGCGATAGGCTGACTCAAGGTGATGGGTGCCTGAGTCCAGTGACTCAGCGCAAAGCTTGGAGGTTTCGAGACAGGCTGGTGCGGGCGAGCAGCTGGATGACGGTGATGATGGGTCAGCGTTATTATGGCGGCCACAATTAATACCACCACTGTAAGCAGTGCCCAAAAACGTCCGTTCGGACGACGCCGTCGTCTTGTGCTCATGGTCTCCTCCAACTACTATATATCGATATTGTATACCGGGATATCATCATTTACCTAACACTAGCGTCATCTATCGTCGAATTATGTCGCCAATGACTAGGCGTTAGGAAGTTGTACGTACGCCAAGCCGACCAAAGAATGTCGATGATCGTCATGAGCGTTCCAAGTGGTGGTGCAGGAAATCCGCAAATGGATTGCTCGGGGGCACGATCATTCGGATTGGGGAAGCAAGGCGGTCATGCGGGTCGGTGACGGGTGTCTAAGCGGAGTGCGATTGGCGTGATCTCTAATCGAGGCTTTCCCATGGTATGATGAAGGAAGGCCAAGGGGGGACGCCTGTTTGTGGCATTTCTTGTTTGATTTGGATGGTACGGTGCTGGACACCACGGACCTCATTGTCGCCAGCTTTATATACACCTTTGAAACCGGCCTGGGTCAATCCGTCACCCGAGAGCAACTCATGGTTCACTTTGGCCGTCCTCTGGTGGAACAATTTCGGCTGATGCGTCCCGACCTTTTGGATCACCAAATTGATCGACTGGTGCGGTTGTACCTTGAACATAATGAGGCCGAGCACGACGGACTCGTTCAGCTGGTTCCCGGAGCCGACATAGGGCTTCGTACTCTGGCTGCTACGGGGAATCCGCTGGGCATTGTCACGTCAAAGCGCCGGGATTTAACGCGGAGAGGACTGCGGTTATTTGGGCTCGATGAGTTGTTTTCGGTTATTGTTGCCTTGGAGAGCACGCGGCGTCATAAGCCTCATCCTGAGCCGGTCGAATACGCCATCAAGCGGCTCAAAGCCGATCCCAAACGGACTATCTATGTCGGCGATAGTCCCTATGACATGATGGCAGGCCACGCCGCGGGAGTGCGGACCTTGGGCTTGGTACACAACACGTTTTCCCGTGCCGACCTCAGTCAGGCCGGGGCCGACGACGTGGTGGACACCTGGTCGGATATCGTGGCTGTCTTGAGTCGATGGTCTCGTTCCGAAGATACGAAGGATTCATATTTCATGCGAGGTGATACCTGATGCAATTGGAAGGAGCGGTAATTACCTGGCTGGGACATGCCAGCTTTTTGGTTGAAACGCCTGGCGGCAAGTCGATCGTGATAGATCCGTGGCTTTCGGACAATCCAAAATGCCCGGATCAATATCGAAATCTTGACCGGGCGGACCTTATTCTCATTTCCCACGGCCACTTTGACCACATGGGTAGCGCGGCCGACCTGGCCAAGCGGACGGGCGCGCCCGTGATTAGTAATTTTGAGATCGGCAGCTATTTGGCCGATCAAGGTGTCCAAAACACCATCGGCATGAACAAGGGCGGCACCGTAGCGGTGGGCGATATCAAAGTCACGATGGTCCACGCCGACCATTCCTCCGGGATCACCACGACGGAAGGCACAACCGTTTACGGGGGAGAAGCCGGCGGTTTTGTCGTCACTCTGGAAAATGGCCTCACTCTGTACCACGCCGGCGACACCAACGTGTTTTCGGACATGACAATTATCCGCGAGTTGTATGCGCCGGATATCGCCCTCCTTCCCATTGGCGGGCACTTTACCATGAGCCCCAAAGAAGCCGCTTATGCGGTTAAACTGCTGCGGCCCAAGATGGTGATTCCCATGCACTACGGGACCTTTGACGCCCTGACGGGCACTCCCGACGCGTTGATGGACCTCTTGGCAGGGGAGCCGGTCGAGGTTAACGCCCTCCAACCGGGCGGCCAGTGCCGGTAGAGGGCCACACTAAATCCCGCAGGCGGAAGCCGCGTCGGTTTCCGCCTTCCCTGGCGGGTTCGTGCCTTCGGTACGCGGTGATGGATGTCTTGGGATTCGGCCGATTGATTGACCCTGAAAGTCAAGCTGCCATGAGAGCGGGGGCCGATTGGCACAAAACCTTTCAGCAAGAGTTGATGCGCGACTATGCCATGTGCTCGGTTGAGGTGACGCTGCGTGACACCGATTGGGGGGTTTCGGGGAGGATGGACGCCGTCGTGGAAACGCCGACCGGTCCAGCCGTGATTGAGTATAAAACGGTGTCAGGCGATCGTTTCCAACTGATTCAGCAAGGGGGGCCATTGGTGTCCCACTGGTCGCAGCTGCAGCTGTATTTGGCGGTGGGGTCAATTCCCAAAGGCGCGTTGGTGGTAGATGCGCGTCCCAGCCATCAGCGCTTGATTTTTCATGCAGAGGCTGATCCAATGTGGGCTCAATGGTTAAGGGTCCGCATTGAACGGGTTAAAGCATACCAAGCGGTTAGAAAGCTGCCCGAGCGCGAGGTTAGTCAGGGGTGTTTGTCGTGCGATCGTTGGCAACGGTGTTTCTCGTCGGAGGACGAGCGCGATCGTCAGGTTCACCAGCATCCGGTGTGGGCACCGGAGCCGAGTGTTCCCGACCTCGTGGGGTATACCGTTTCACATCAAGTGGTGTCATGACAGGAGGACTAGAAGATGCCGAACGCGAAAGTCAGTTATCGGGGGAAAATGCTCTTTGAGGGTACCAGTGGGTCCGGGCACCGGGTCATGATGGACTCGGCGCCGGAAGTTGGCGGGGAAAACCAGGGCATTCGCCCGATGGAAACCGTACTGGTGGGACTGGGGGGCTGCACCGGGATGGACGTGGTGTCCATTCTAAATAAAATGCGTGTTTCGTTTACGAGCTTCGATATGGAGATCCTCGGCAAACGCGCCTCCGAACACCCTAAAGTGTATGAACACATTACCGTGCGGTATCAGTTTTCCGGCGATAAGGCCGATATAGACAAGTTTGTCCGTGCGGTCAGCTTAAGCCAAGAGAAGTATTGCAGTGTATCGGCCATGCTAGCCAAGAGCGCCAAAATTGACGCCGAAATTTACATCAATGAGGAATTGGTCATGTCCTTGAACCACGGTCAGCGTTCCTCCTAAACCGCTGTCAACAACGCCCAGCGTGAACCTTTGCCGGCGGGGCATGCTAGCCCCGAAGGGAGGGATGGCGATGGCGGATGAACAAAGCGGGAGAAAGAACGCCCCGCTTCAGCGCTTAACTCAGGAACGGTTCAAAGAGGAAGTAGCGCGGGAGCTCGGTATCGATCTGAATGACACTGAGTTCCCTCGGCGCCATATCACTAAGCTTGAGAGAGATTTGCGTGCGGACGGCGAAGCGCAATCGGATTCCTAAGATGAAAACGATCCCAACCAGGCCCCGGAGGGCCTGGTTCCATGCGTGTTGGGAGATGGCACGAATTCGGTGAAACCTTGTGGCTTAAACCCCCATTTGGCTATAATCGGGAAAGGAAATGGGGGACCGGAGTGGACATCGGATTAATCGGGCTGGCGCGGTCGGGGAAAACGACCATCTTCAACCTCTTGACCAATTCCCGCGTCGATACCGCCGGGTTCGGCAAGGTCGAATCGCGGCGTGCCTTAGCGACCGTACCCGACGAACGTTTGGATTGGCTAAAAGAAGTGTACCGACCGAAGAAGGTGACCCCGGCGGTTCTTCAAGTTGTGGACGTGCCAGGCTTGGTGCACACTGAAGCGCAGGGGCCCAACCGATTTTTGAACGACGTGCGGCTGGTTGATGCTCTGATTCATGTGGTGCGGGGGTTTGAGTCCGATTTGGCAGAGCCGGCGACGCCGCTCCAAGAACTGGAAGATATGGAACTGGAATTGGGGCTGTCTGATTTGGATCTGGTGGAAAAGCGGCGTGAACGCATACGCACCGGCAAAAGAATCAGTAAAGAGCAGCAGCATGAATTGGAATTATTGGACCAACTTTATGATGCGTTGGAATCAGGGAAGCGATTGGATCAACTAGATCTCGGGGACGAGGACAAGCGGCTGCTCAGCGGCTATCAGTTTCTGACGCTGAAGCCGATGATTTGGCTATTGAATCTGAATGACGAAGCCTTTCGCAACCTTGACGACCGGGGCCGCGAGGCCATTATAAAAATGGCCCGAGACAAGCACATACCATTGGTGCTCATGGCGGGGGCGATGGAGCAAGAAATTCAAGAGCTGAGCGATTCTGACCGTGAAGAATTTATGCGGGACTTAGGCATCCGCCAGACCGGAACCGAACGCTTGGCCAAAGCCGCATACGAGCATCTGGGCCTCACCTCCTTCCTAACCGCGGGAGAAGACGAAGTGCGGGCATGGACTATCCCGCAGGGCACTTCGGCCCGGCAGGCGGCGGGAAAAATTCATTCGGATATTGAGCGCGGCTTTATCCGTGCCGAGGTGGTCGCTTTTTCGGCCTTGAAGGATGCCGGCAGCCTGGCGAAAGCACGCGATCAAGGACTGGTACGTCTAGAAGGAAAAGATTATATCATGCACGATGGCGATGTCGTGAATTTCCGGTTTAATGTGTAAGTCTCAAAAGCGAGGTGTGGCATGACCCCAGGCAAAGTTGAACCGTCGTTATGGGAGCGGGCCGGGCAGGTAATGCCCGGGGGCGTGAACTCTCCGGTTCGGTCATTTCGCGGTGTGGGCGGCGAGCCGTTCTTTGTTCGGTCCGCACACGGTGCCTACCTTCAGGATGAAGATGGCCGCGAATACCTTGACTATGTGATGGGCTACGGGCCGTTGATCTTGGGACATGCTCACCCCGATGTGGTGGCGGCCGTCAAGGCCCAAGCGGAGCGAGGACTGTCCTATGGCGTGCCGACACGCCGAGAAGTAGAGATGGCGGAGTTTTTAGTCCGAGTCATTGACACAGCCGAAATGTTACGGATGGTGAATTCGGGGACGGAAGCTACCATGACGGCACTTCGGATAGCCCGGGGAGCTACGGGCCGCCCCCGGGTGATTAAGTTCGCGGGCTCATATCATGGGCATCATGATTCGCTCCTCATCAAAGCCGGTTCCGGTGCGGCCACCGTCGGTGTGCCGGATTCGGCCGGGGTTCCCCCCGAAATTGCGCAGTTAACCGTTACCGTCCCGTACAACGACATCGATGCCCTCAAAGCCGCATTTCGTCAATATGGCAGGGAGGTCGCCGCGGTCATTGCCGAACCCGTCGCCGGCAATATGGGAACCGTTCTCCCTGTGCCGGGATTCTTGGAAGCAATCCGGGAGATGACGCGGGAGTACGGAGCGCTGTGGGTCAGCGACGAGGTCATGACCGGGTTTCGGATCAATTTCGGCAGCGTAGCCGAGGCTCGCGGGTTAGAGCCGGATTTAATTACCTTGGCCAAAGTGATTGGTGCGGGAATGCCGGTGGGAGCCTACGCCGGCCGTCGCCAATATCTGTCCTTGGTCGCGCCGATGGGACCGGTGTATCAGGCCGGAACCTTTTCCGGCAACGCTGTCGCCATGGCCGCGGGCTTGGCCCAGCTTCGTGTGGTGGCACAGGATGGGTTTTACCAAACGTTGGCGCGGCGGACCAGTGCTTTAGCAGAGGGACTGTTGGAACGGGCTCGGCGGCATAACCTGGCCGCTGCGGTCAATCAGGTGGGAGGCATGTACACGCTGTTCTTCCGAACAACCCCGCCGCAAAATTTTGATGAGGTGATGGAGTCAAATCGGGAACACTATCGCCGATATTTCCACGGCATGTTGGAGCGGGGGATTTACATGCCGCCCTCGCCGTTCGAGACCGCATTTGTGTCGGCGGCACACACAGACAACGACATCGACAAGACCCTGGAGGCCGCCGATTCGGTGTTTAGGACTCTTTGAGAGGTGATATATGTACATTCCGTGGCTTAGCCCCTATGCATTTCATATCGGGCCGGTGGGCGTTCATTGGTACGGTATTTTCATGGTGCTCGCGATTTTGGGGGGCGGTTGGTATCTCATTGAACGTGGGCGTCAATTGCACTTCGATCCGGACCGCCTTTCCACCATTACCCTGTGGACGATTTTGTGGGGCGTGGTGGGGGCACGGCTGCTATTCGTATTGGCCAATGATCCGCAATGGATTTGGACCGATCCGGTGCAGGCGCTGAAAATTTGGGACGGTGGACTAGCGTACGACGGCGCGGTGGGCATGGGCATTTTAGCGCTATATATTCAGCTGCGCAAAACCCCCTTGGTGTTCAACTATTTAGCCGATTGGACGGTTCCCGGCATTGGGTTGGGCATTTTCATGGTCCGCATCGGGAACATCTTTAATCACGAAGTATTAGGACACATGACACAGCTGGGGTTTGGTCGCTGGCCGGAACAGCTGATCGGGTCTAGTTGGGGCGTCATTCTGATTATCCGCTACTTTTGGCTGGAACGGCATCGCACCCCGCCGCCCGGGTATCAATTCTGGTCCGCCATGTTTTATTACGCCCTTTTGCGAGGCCTCATTGGCGAAACTACTCGAGACAACCCGCTGTACGTTATCCACTATATAAACCCCCATTGGGGAATTGGTTTTGTCACGCTGATGCAGTGGTTTACGATACCGATTTTGGTCTTTACCGGATATATGATGCGGCGGACCTGGCGGAAATCGGCCCATGAAAACTTGGTGCAGGATATGCCAGTGGTTCCTTCACCATAGCCGTGCCAACCGGGGTATGGCCGGTTACGATGACGGGCGTGCCGATATCGGTGAAATTCCATAGCCAGGCGGCATTCGGGGGATCACCGGTGGGTCCGTGCGGCCCCTTGTTGGTGGCCAGCTGAACGCATCCGTGGCTCACCGGCCGGCCGAACCGGTGATTCCACCAAGCGCCGTGGATGGCCACGGCACCGGTAAAATATTGGGCGTAGGGCACGTGATGGACATCCCAGTGATCGGCCGTGTGGGGATCGCCTCCGACCATGTGGTCGTCCAGAACGCGTTTATAAATCCAAAAGGTGCCGGTCGGCGTCACCCAATCCGGCGTCACCCCGGTTGATACGGGAAAGCTTTTGATGGCCCGGCCGTTTTCCCAGGCGGTCAGACGCTGGCGGGTTAGATCCACCACCACTGCGCGGCCGTCGTCGGTGGTGGTGCTGGCCCGAACTTGACCGCTGCCCCAGATAAAGGTGATGCGGGTCTTCGCCGGCCAATCGGTTCGCGGCATAATAAGGTAGTGGTGTGAGTCCTCGGCTTTGATTGTGATCGGAACTGTGGACGGCTGTACCTGAAGTTGCCGAGTCACCGATATAAGGCTTTGGGGATCGGGCGTCGTCAGCCTAACCGGCTCCAGGATTCCGATACGTTGAGGTAGCGGTAAAAAGCGGGCAGATCCTGCGCTCATGGATGCGGGATCGCCGTGAGCGGACGGGATGCGGCGGGTCATATTGGTGCTGACCAGTGCCAGCATGAGGAGTGCTAAGAGAGCGACGCGCGACTGGTTGTTCATAGCGGTCTCCTTTGGTGAAAGTAGCAAGGAGGGTTCCGATTGGCGGAGGTTACAGTCCTATTCTTCTCGTACGCGGCCGATCGTATGAGTGGCCGTACCAAGCGATACCAAGTCAGGGACGGGACCACGGTATCGGAGTTGTTTTCCCGGGAGTTTAAAAGTCACTTAGGGGAGTCAATGGGCACGTTCATGTTCAGTATAAATGCCGACTGGGCAGATCCGTCTCAGGTGTTGCGGGACGGGGACGAATTGGCGGTCATTCCGCCGGTCAGCGGGGGTTAATCGTGGATACCATTCGCATCCAGAAAGAACCGCTGGACGTTTCAGAGGCGCTTTTGGCCATTGCAGACCTACAAGCGGGTGGGCAGGCACTTTTTTTGGGCACGGTGCGTAACCACCATGAGGACCGCGAAAGTCGCGGTCTCTTTTACGACGCCTATCCTGAACTCGCGGCAAAAGAAATGGCGCGTATCGCGGATGAAATCCGGCAGGAATTCGCGGTTCTCCATCTTGTCATGTTGCACCGTATCGGCGAGTTGGCGCTGGGCGAAGTGGCGGTCATTGTGGCCTCCAGTGCCGCACATCGTCAAGACGCCATCCACGCCTGCCAGGCGGGTATCGATCGGATCAAACAACGCGTGCCCATCTGGAAAAAAGAGCGATGGGCGCACGGACCCGACACGTGGCACGATGACCCTAATTTAGGTGAAAAACCTCTTTAATACGGCGGACGTTGGATCGGCTGACCAAGACTTCGGTTGCGCCTTTGTCCTTCATTTTCAAGAGATACGTTCCGTTAAAGTAGGGCATAATTTCGCGGACGTACCGCATTTGCGCAATAAAGCTGCGGTGGGTGCGGACGAACCCTTCGGGCAAGCGGCTCTCCAACTCCCCTAGCGTGAACCGGGTGGGGTATCGGTTGTCACGGGTAGCCACGAAAATGGTGTCTTGTTCGGCGACAATGTACACGATGTCGTCAACCGGGATGGGTACCGTGTGCCCGTTTTGGTCGCAGGGCACCCACTCCAGGGCTGCTCCTTCGGACGAAGATCTCGGTGTGTCGGACGGACTGTGGCTCAGTCGGCGAATGGTTTCATCAATCCGGGCCGGGCTGACCGGTTTCAGCAGGTAATCGACCGCATGGACCGCGAAGGCATGAATGGCATGCTCTTCATAGGCGGAAATAAAGACGATTTTCAATCCGGGACGACTGGCCTTTAATTCCATGCCCAAGGTCATGCCGGACTCTCCAGGCATCGAGACATCCAAAAACACGACGTCGTAGTCGATGGCTTGAATTAGCGCACGGGCCTCGACGACACTGGCGGCTTCGCCCACGACTTGTATTACGTTCTGATAGGGCTCTAAGAGGAAGCGCAGCTCCATGCGGGCCGGCGCCTCGTCTTCCACAATAAGAGCTTTAAGCAGTGACATCCTGGACCCCCTTTACAGGAATGGTCAGCCGTACGGTGGTCCCCGCTCCTTCGCGCGACCTAAGGCGCAGATGGTAATGGGGGCCATAAAGGCCCATCATTCGTTCGGCCACGTTGGATAGCCCCAGGCCCATGCCGCTTCCCCGCCCCATCTCGAAAATTTCGTATTGCTTGGCTTTCGGGATTCCCGTACCATTGTCCGACACGTAAATGGCTAAGTTGTCGCCCAAAAGGCGCGCGGTCACGCTGACCGTGCCCGATTGCTCGCGATGGCTAAGCCCATGCACCACGGCGTTTTCAACCAACGGCTGCAGCGTCAGCACCGGCACTTGAATATCCAACGCTCGGGGGTCCACCCGAACACGGTAGTGGAGCCGTTCACCAAAGCGGGCGCATTCCAGCGCGAGATACGTATTCACGTATTCGATTTCGTCGCGCAGGGCGATGGTTGGACCGCGATGCTGCAAAGAGCGGCGGAAAAAGGCGGCCAGCTCAATCAATAAGTCGCGTGCCCGGTCGGGGTCGGTCCGCGAAAAGGCGATAATGGTGTTGAGCACGTTAAAAAGAAAGTGCGGCCGGATCTGGGCTTGTAGGGCCTCAAGGCGGGCGTCCGCAGCCAACGTCTGCTGGCGGTCGGCCTCCACCACCTCCATGAGAAGGGAAAGCATCTGGGCAATGCCCTCGGCATGTTGGATAATCCGGCTGGGCAAAAGCTTGTGGGTGGCAATATAAAGCTTGATTGAACCGACAGATTGCCCATGCGACACCAAGGGGGCAATGACTACGGTGCCCAAGTCGCATTCATCGTATGACCCCATCAGCTCTTTGGTGTCCAGAACCCGCGTCACCCGGTCGGCCATGGTCTTGCGGGTGGCCTGCGACAACGAGGTCCCCGGTTGGTGGGGGGGGCAGGGCTTCCCGGCCCAGCCCAACACCTCGGTGGTGTCGGTAATCGCCACCGCGTCCACTTCCGCCGTGTGCTGGATGATATAAGCCAGGTGCCTGGCGGTTTCCCGATTAAGTCCCTGGCGCAAATGGGGCAGCGCTTGGTTGCCAATTTGAAAGGTGGTTTCGGCCGGGTCGGGGCCGAGTGGTACAGTCGAGTCCGCTGCCGCCGGCGCTTTTTGACGGAGTGTTCGGAAAACTGCTATGGCTCCGGCCAGCGCGGAAAGCGTCAGCGCAGGCCCGGCCCAGACCCACCCCAGACGCAGCACCAGAGGCATGGCGGCCAGAAGCCAGGCGAGAATCCACATCCCCAGGGTTGTACGTTTCACCTCACTTTGGCCCCGCTTTGCGCCATCTCGTTAAGCGCTTTTTCACTGTCGTTGGGATTGACGTTGACGCCACGGACGCCGTCTACCAATACCGTGGTGGCGAATCCCAGCTTTAAGGCATCAAGCACCGTCGCCCGTACACAGTAGTCGGTAGCCAGTCCGGCCAGGTGGAGCGTATCCACATTTTCGCGCCGAAGGTATTCTTCCAGCGAGACCGGGGGGGTGGACAGGGTGCCATCCGGTGCAACCAGCGTGCCTTCAAAGCCGCTGTATGCGTCGACGTCCCTCAAATATCCCTTGTGGAACGCGGGATGCGGCAACAAGTGTAAGTCCGGGTGAAGTTCGAAGCCGTGCGTGCCCGTGACACAGTGAGGCGGCCAGGGCCCGCCGCGCTCACGGAAGGAAATGTGATCTGCCGGATGTGCGTCCTGGGTGGTGATGACCAACTTCCCTTGGCGCTGAAAGCGGGAAGCCCAGTCCTGAATCACGGGAATTACGCGATCACCCTCGGGCACAGCCAGTGAGCCACCCGGGCAGAAGTCATTTTGCAAGTCGACGATAATGAATGCTTGCTGGCCCATCTTTCTCCCCTTCAGTGTGCCGGTGATTGTTGGCGGCGATGGGGATCGGCTGTCCAGTCGAGGCCTCTCCTTACCCATATCATACCGCATGGGGTCAATATGTGGTTAGTGGCTGTTGACAACAAGGCTGGCGGCCCTTTGGCCGCCAGCACATGTTTGGTGAAATCCGGCACTTAAATGACGTCTTGGCCGACTTCCGGTTCTTCTTCGGGGTCGCTGGTGACAAGAGCTTGCGGCAACGCGCTGGCCACGCCCCAGTAGTAGAAAATCAGGGCAGCCACCGCAACGACCAGGGAGTCGATATAGGGTCCCGGAATAATCGGGTGCTTTAATGGTCCGAAAGACCCGATGTAGGTCATGACCCCCATGAACAGGTAGTACACGATGACCCAGATGGCTGCGCGCCAGTCGCGTTTGACGCGGGCCAACGTTTCGGCATCCCGATCCATGAATGCAAAGTACAGGATCAAGGAACCGAGCGTGAGGCCAATCAAGAGACGGTCGATGGTCCATCCCGACCAGTAGACAATCCAGCTGCCGGCGATGAACGCCAGCGGCCCGATGATGCCGAGGCCTCCCAATTTGAACGGACGCGGGTGGTCGGGTGCCGACTTACGCAGCGCGGCCAGGGTGACCGGTCCGAAAATGTAGGTCAACACCGTGGCAGACGTCACGGCACCGACCAATCCACTCCATGACCGGAAGTTATCAGGCAAGATCCACAACACCGCTAAGATAAAGGACAACACCAATGCTGGGCGCGGAAGTCCGGTCTTGGGGTCGACTCTGCTGAACAGGCTGAAGAAATAGCCGTTTTTAGCCCAGGCATAACTCATCCGCGCGGTGCTGCTGAGGTAGATGTTTCCGGTTCCTGCCGGAGACAGCACAGCGTCGGCAAATAACAAAGTGCCCAACCATCCAAAGCCCAACAAAATGGCGACGTTGGCGAACGGAGAGGTGAAGTTCAGCGAAGCCCACCCGTGCGCCAGCGAGGACGCCGGTACCGCGCCGATGAAGGCGATTTGCAAAAGAACATACAGAACCGCCCCGATGCCAATGGATAAGATGATGGCCAACGGTACTGTGCGCTGCGGGTTTTTAGCCTCGCCAGCAAACTCAATCGGCTGCCGGAATCCTAAAAAGGCGAACACAATGCCGGCCGACGCCACCGCCGTGAACAATCCGTGCATTCCTCCCGGGCTGGCGCCACCGATACTGAAGTTGGACGCATGTAGCTGCGTCAGCAAAATAATCATCGTGAGAACCGGCAAAATGAACTTTAGAGCGGTCACCACGGAGTTAATCTTACCGAAGACGTTGACGCTCCAATAGTTAATTAAGAAGAATATCACCAGGAACACAATTTCCACTACCAGGCCCCATCCGGTGTAGTTTCCCGCATTGGGTCCGTGGCCCCCGACGGTCAGTGCCGGAATGTAATATGAAGCATAAGTCCGCACAGCCGCGGCCTCGATTCCAGCCACGCTGGAGGTGGCCAGCAAGTACGCGAATCCGGTGAAAAATCCCACCATAGAGCCGTGCGAAAACTCAGGATATCGGACAACACCGCCGGAACGCGGCCAGGCAGCGCCTAATTCAGCGTAGACCAGACCGATCAGCATGACTGCGACTGCGCCGAAAAGCCAGGCGACCCAGGCATCTGAACCGGCGTCCTGAGCGCCATACATCGATCCGAACAGCCAGCCCGAGCCGATGATGGCTCCCAACCCAAGAAAGGTTAGGTCCGCGAGATTCAAGGTCCGTTTAAACTTACCTTGAGGTTGCAAAGCATTTCCTCCTTTCCACGTATGCGCTTCGCCGCGGAACCGCCCTGCAGGCCGGTCAGGGCCGGGCAGAATCCGCCGTGCGGCCCCGGTATTTACGGGGATAAAAGAGCACGAAGTGCGGGTAAGATATTCGACGAAAAGTTGTGAAATCCTTCTGCGTATGAATATTCAGGGCATAGACCACTCGTCAGGCAATACAGTCGGCCACAATTCGAGGGAGCTCGGAAGGAGCTTGCGGCTGGCTCTGGTGTTGAATTTCCCGCATGGACTCCATTATTTTCCATGCCTGAACATACAGCTTTTGGTAGACCTCCCACCAATATTCAGTCTCATCATTTCGGAGTGCTGGCGCCGGAACCAAGTATGGCCAGGCCCTTACTTTTCCCCCGGAAACTTGGTGTGGAGCGCGCGCACTCGTGATACCGAGACCGATGTCGGGGATCACCACATGATCGATCCACGAAGGCTCCAGCGTGTTGTGATAAATTTCCGCGGGATACCCGCGCAAGAGCGCCTCCTCGGTAAAACGGCGGATAGACTGGGCGATAGTCCAAAGGGGCTTGTTGGATAAATGGATGGTGATCTCCAAGGTGCTGAAACGGCGCTCTAAAAACGCGGGCTGAGGTCCCGAGGATGTCAGCGGGCATCCAAAATAGTGCTGGCCTCGGCCTGGACGCTGGTTCCTCGGCGGCAGATATTGCCCAACCCAGCTATTAATCAACTGCCGATCCCCATCCTCGTGATCTGCCTCGGCCTCTTCAAGCGCGGTCAAGGCGCCCTTGAGGCATTTTTTGAGGCGGGCCTTCGGCTCGGTCAGGCGAGGTTCCGAAGCCATTTTGGGTCCGACGGAAAACCATTCCAGAATGGGGCCGAGCGGAGGTGACACGGTGGCAAACAATTCGCCGGCGACCCAAGCGGTTTGACGGTGGGGGATAACCACCCCGGTAAGTGTGTCGGGGTGATGGACGGAATGCCAGCGAATTGCCCGTCGTCCCTGATCGGTATAGGTTTGGGCAATTGAGTCCAAGACAAGGGAAGAGGATCCACGGATGGCCACAATGCGCCGTACGGTCGCAAGATGACTGGAATAAAACGTACGGAATCCCAAGGCGGTTTCGGCTTCAAGCCAAAAGTCAGTGGTTCGCGCCCCCATGGCGTCACCCCTCAACGCGTGTGAGGCATCATACGCCGGAACCTGAAAAAGCGTGCTACGGTACAGGCGGCGAAAAGAGAGCGGGTGAAACAATGGCGAACCGAGCGGAACGACGCTGATTTCCCGACCGTGCACGACCTTCGCCAGGTGGCAGTGCGGCTTACGCGGGGAGTGCTGGGGGTGCCAATCATTGTCGTTGGGCCCGGGGGCGGCGATCTGGGGAGTAGCCAAATTCGCTGTATGCTGTTCATATTCGGGCGCGTGTCCGGCTTAATAGACGCCGGCCAGCGGTTAGCATCCATGGGAATTTTGCCACCAGCGGCGAAATTTTCCGCTTCAAGCCAGGTCCAGTCGTCAAACCGGGCGGTGTCATCGCCGACCCGAATGG
The DNA here is from genome assembly GCA_021820965.1 of Bacillota bacterium. Lineage (GTDB taxonomy): Bacteria > Bacillota > Sulfobacillia > Sulfobacillales > Sulfobacillaceae > Sulfobacillus_B. Next base: position 54,032 of record JAKACZ010000007.1, read on the forward strand.
CGCTGCTGAGCAAGCGATCACTTTGTACGGCCGAAGCCCGGTTCACTCTCTGTTCCAGGTGCTTGAGGCCGACCCAACGGTGCCGGACTCTGAACCATAACGACAGCGGATACGCGTTCGGAGTACTATGAGGGCGTGAGTCAAAGCGGCCGTGCGGCTGAGCTGGAGGATGCAATGGATAAGGATTTTCCTCATAAAAGGGTGCGGTTGCGAAACGGACTGGATATTGCCTATGTCGAGGTGGCGAACGGGGGAGTGCCGATCGTCTGGATTCATGGGATGGGCTCGTATCGCGAAACCTTTCATCCCCTGCTTAAGCATCCCCCGCTTGAGGCCCGGCACCTCGCGTTGGACCTGCCGGGATTTGGTGATTCTTCGCATCTTAGCCGGCGCCATCGTCTTGCTGATTACGCCGAGGCTGTTGACGGTTTCCTAGAGGCGCTGAAAATCCCCGAGGCGGTGTTGGCGGGTCATTCGTTTGGGGGGATGGTTGCGGGTGAGACGGTTGACCGGTATCCCGCTCGGATACGCGGCATCATTCTTGTCTCGTCGGCCGGATGGCTGGATCCCGTGAACGCCCTCACACCCACGTCGCTGGTGTGGTTTAATCGCGTCGGAATCTGGGTGACGGGCATGGAATTTTTCGGGCGCCGCATGTTGAGAGCGCTGGGCGTAGACCCGGCTACCGTAACAACTTCTGACCGCCGCCGGCTTCAACTGGGCTGGCGTAAAGCCTACGAAATGGCACGAATGGGACCATTTTACCATAGCCCCAATTTCGCGGACCGGGTGTTTGCGGCCGGCCGGCCAACCGCTGTGATCCATGGGGATCGGGACTTGCTCTTCCCGCTGGCCGGGGTAACCGAGGTGATTGCCGAACGCTCGCCGATTTGGGTTATTGAAGGAGCGGGACACCTTCCTTTCTATTCACATCCGGAGATGTTTCGTGTCGTGTTTGCGAAGGCGTATCGTCACGTGGTGGGAAGCCCGCGTAATGCGCCCCGGTGATGTCCGCAATGTCCCGATCGAGGGCACACAGGTCGGCTAGCGACAGGTCGTGAACGCTGGTATGACCTGCGGTACGGATAGCGATCTCCATTTCCTTGCGGCAGCTCTCGAGAAAGTGATAGAGGCCTAGCGCCGCCTTTTCCGGGTCGAGCGGTATTTTCGGCTGGGATCGGTAGAATACCAAGTCGGTCGGCGGGTAGAGCGGTACTGCTTTAGTGATTTGATAGTGTGCTAATGCGAACATGGCGATGGTGCCGAGGCCTACCGCGTCGGCACCCATGGCATAGGCTTTGAGAAAGTCGCCGGGTTCCCGGAAGCCGCCGGAAATTAAGAGGTCGACGTCGTCTCGCGTATGAGTGTTCTGCAAATGCCGGACGGCGCGCGCTAATGCCATCAAGCTAGGAATGCCAAAGTGGTCCGATAGGGTGATGGGGGCGTTCCCGGTGGCTCCCTCGGTTCCGTCAATGACTATGGTGTCCACTTGGGCGTCCAGTGCGATGTCTAAGTCGCGTTCCAGATGATCGCCCGCGCCCATTTTGAGCGCGATCGGCACACCGTCGGTAATGGATCGCAGGTGTTCTACCACATCGCGGAGGCGGCTGGGATTTTTCGGATCCTCGATAAACAGATCGGCGTGAATGGTGGGACGCTCATTCGGACCTAGATGCATTAGACGCTTGATGTCTGGTGCGACCTCGGTGGGACTGGCGATGACCGCGTTCCCCGGCATGGCTCCTTGGCCGACCTGGATCTCGATCATATCGGCCTGTTGGATAATCGCGGGATCGCGGTTCCAGGTCCACCGCCCATATTGCAGGATGTAGTGCGAGGACAACTTCCGTTCCTCTTCGAGAAAGGGTCCCTGACCCGAGTTCAGCGGAATTTGGCTTCGGCCGGCCGCCTTCGCCAATCCGAGACGTGCCTCTTTGGTCAGAGCCAGACCGTATGCCATACCTGAGATGTAAAGCGGCATGGAAATTAACAAGGGTTTTCGCGCGCGGCGCCCCAAGGTCACCGCCAGTTCAACTGGTTCGGTATCGAGCACCGGGCGTCTGGCCAATTGCGCCGGAACCATGGCCAAGTCATCGAACCCGTGTGCTGGGCGGGCCGAACCCAGGGGTCGGATGACAACCTCTCCTGAATTTGAACGCAGTGACGAATACAGAAAGTCCATAGGCGGCGTCGAACGGGAAGACACGTACAGTTCGGCCAAGGTGTCTGACATGGGCCGGGTTAAGAGCCCTTGAATTATCCGCTTGGAAAGTGCGGGAAGAGCTACCAGCAGTGCAATTGCCGAAGCCACCGCGACTATAAATACGGCTGCCAGCGCCGTTAAAAACATGGATATCGCCTCCGCAGCTAGCCTTTCCTGCACGCGCAATGCTATGCAAACTGGTTAGAAAAACCTATGATAATCTCTTTTTTGGCTTTTCTCAGCCTCTCACGGGACCCGCAGACCTCACAGGATTCGTCTGGTCGGGGGTGGCTTCCGCCCTATCGAGCGAGGACGTGGATCCCTCGCTCACCGCCGAGGAGCCCGCACGGAGAAGGGAACGGTGATCCGTCCCGGTGTCCGTCCGGTGGTACCGTCGATCCGGGTGTTACCCGGCCTCTTCCAGATGCCCCGTCGCTCCTTTCGCCACGTGGTGGCGACGGGGAGAATCACAAGCCGGTTATTCGGACAATAATGTCTTGCGATACCCTAACCAGGCCCTCAAATACTGATGATGGGATCCCAATGTCTTCGTGATGACCCGTTTGATCCGCGCCCACGCACTCCAATCGTTCTGCCGATACTTCGTGTCGTTCCATTGCCGGTGGGTGATCTTGCATCCAGTGTCGCCAGGCTTTGGGAACTCTCCCGGCGGACTTTCCCGGGACTCCCGTCGGAGCCCGGGACTTTCAGTCCGCCCCGTCGACCAATCACCAAGGCTGCGGCGTGATGGACACTGATGCCATATTGGGGTTGATACTTGAACCGCCCAATCACGGAGGTATAGGCCGGTTTGACTTTCCGCAAGGCGACGCCTTCCCGCGGCGCCTCCCGTTCCACGACCGTCAGTATAAGGCCCGATAAGTAAACTGGTGGGTCACCACAATCCCGCGCTTCGCCTCCTGTCTCCGTTCGGATGGACTGGGTAGGAAGCAGTTTAAACCTCCTTCCCGACGATATGATAAGTACCCGTCCTCAAGCCCCGATAACCGTGTGAGGCTCACACCCCCGATTGCGCTGCCACAGAAAATTGCGCAAGCAGCTTTTCTTCCCCGAATTTCACGCTTGCCGCAGCATTCAGCGTCCGAACATGTAGCGTAATGCCATGAATCGGCGTGTATTCGCTCCATTGGCCGGATGCCGCTTCAGTGCCAAAGGTCCTTGAATTTTCTGCGGTAACGCATAGAAGTGCAGATGCGCTGAGCTATGATTAGCAAGGGGTTCGGACCTTCCATGATGGTTACGAGCACAATTTCTTTGCAAAATCGTGGCGAATAACTTGGCGTGGCGACAGGAGTTGTGCGAATCGAACGCGAATATACGCATGTGCCATTTTTAATGCGCTCCGAAGTACGCGGCACCTCTGCGGTGCATCGTGCCAAGTTAGTAGGGGAGATTCGCCATGGCGACACCAGCACAGATTTCACCATCAACAATTCCCGATGTGCAAGCGGGGGGTGGACCATCACGCGAGTGGAAGGTATTTTGGAAGAATCCGCTTGGATGGTTCGGGGTGATCGGTCTCACTGTGTTACTGCTGTTCACTTTTTTGGGACCTGTCTTCTATCACGTCAACGATTTGGCCACCCATATTTCCGACGCACTTCAGCCCCCATCAGCCGCGCATATTTTCGGTACCGATAGCCTGGGGCGCGACTATCTGATTCGGATGATGGTCGGCGGCCAATTATCTTTAGAAGTCGGATTTGCGGCGGCGGCCACCAGTATGGTATTTGGTGTTCTGTACGGACTGATCAGTGGCTATATCGGTGGTGTGACCGATGTTATTATGATGCGAATCGTGGACGTCTTATTTTCCATCCCCTATCTCTTTTTGCTTCTTTTTATCGATTCCGTGTTTGCTCCCAGCGCGCTGCTCTTGGTGTTCGTGATCGCGGTGGTGTCCTGGTTTGGGGTAGCCCGTTTGGTGCGCGGCCAGGTTTTGTCGCTCAAGAACAGCGATTACGTCGAAGCGGCGCGGGCGTTGGGATCCTCGCGCCTGCGCATTATGATTCGTCATCTCCTGCCGAACATCACCGGCGTGGTGCTGGTGTCGACGACGCTGCAGGTAGCTGGGGCGATTCTTACCATCGCCGGACTAAGCTTCTTGGGGTTGGGTCTGCCGCCGCCGACGCCCAACTGGGGCAGCATGTTGTCAGATAGTATGAATTACATGTTCCAAAATGCGTGGTGGCTTATCTACCCACCTGGTTTTGCGATTTTGCTGGTGGAACTCTGCGTGAACTTTATTGGAGTGGCTCTGCATCAAGCGTATGACCCACGGCTCAGACGGTAGGGGAGGCTATCATGGCGAGATACATTCTTGCACGGGTCCTGCAGGCAATTCCGGCGATGATCGGAATCTCAATCATTGGATTCTTCCTCATTCACATTGTCCCCGGCGGTCCTGCGCAGGCCATGCTGGGCCCAAAGGCGACGCCTGCCAGGGTCGCGGAGATCAATCAGCAATTCGGCCTGAACAAGCCGCTGGTGGAACAGTACTTTATTTGGATGGGGCAATTGATTCACGGCAACCTGGGCCAATCGTATTTCTACGACCAATCGGTTTGGAGTCTTTTGAAGATTAACATGCCGCGCACGTTGGAAATTGTCGGGATCGGAACGCTACTGGCCCACATCGTGTCAGTGATTTTGGGAAGTCTTCAGGCATACTACAAGAATTCCTGGTTTGACCATCTTACCACTGCCGCCACGTACTTCTTCTATGCGATGCCGTTCTTTTGGCTAGCGATGATCATGATTATGATTTTTTCGATCACTTTGGGCTGGTTCCCCTCCGGTGGCCTGTCCAATCCGCTGAATTCGCACCCTGGCTTCGGTTCATGGCTGTCGCATAGTACATTGCCGATTGTGACTCTTGTGATTGGAATTGTGGCCGGGTGGGCCCAATATATGCGGACCTCGATGGACGAGACGTTAGTGCAGGATTACATCCGCACTGCCCGATCCAAGGGCGTCTCGGAATTGCGTGTGGTGATGGTCCATGCACTGCGGAATTCCATTCTTCCGCTAATTACCCTGCTGGGGTTTGCGCTGCCCTATCTCTTATCAGGTGCTTTATTCATCGAGGCAGTATTCAATTATCCCGGCATGGGGCTATTGTTCTGGAACGCGGCTGTGCAGCGCGACTATCCGGTCGTACTGGCCATTACTATCTTGTCCGGCGTTTTAACCATTATCGGGAACCTCATCGCGGACCTTTTGTACGGTCTCATTGATCCGCGTATTTCGTACAATTAGCACTTTAAACATTTGCGTGGCTTGGTCAGCTATGCCTGAGGGAGATACACGATGATTGACGACAAAAACTGGGACGCCATTGAACCGTGGATGATAGACATTCGACGGATCATTCATCGCCGCCCTGAACTGGGTTTGGAGACACCAGAGACTACGAGGTTGGTCGAGTCCGTGCTGGATGGCCTGGGCATCGCCCACACCCGGCCCAGTGAGTATGGGGTGAAAGGTATCATTGGGGGGGACAAGCCAGGCGGAGCAGTGCTGCTTCGCGCTGATATGGACGCTTTGCCCATTCCGGAACGTAACGACTTACCCTTTAAATCAGAGATAGAGGGCCGGATGCATGCCTGCGGCCACGACTGCCATACGGCGATGCTTTTAGGGGCGGCACGATACTTAAAGGACAACACATCTATTCTTAAACGGCCTGTGGTGTTGATGTTTCAACCGGGCGAGGAGGGCCCCGGGGGCGCCCTGCCGATGATTGAAGGAGGGGTGTTAGAAAACCCTACGGTGACCGAGGCTTGCCAGGTGCACGTGACATCAGACTTGAAAGCTGGCCTCATCGGTCTGACCGCGGGACCGTCATCAGGCGCGTGCGACGACTTTACCATGACGGTACTGGGGCGCGGCGGTCACGGATCGGCGCCGCATGATGGCATCGATGCGATTTACGTGTCGGCAGCCATCATTCAAGCGGTTCAGAGCCTGGTCAGTCGTGAGCAAGATCCGTTTGACCCGTTGGTGGTGGCGATTGGTACGATCCACGGTGGATTTCGCGAGAATGTCATTGCCGATCGGGTGGAGATGACCGGCACCATTCGCACGTTGACACCTCAGTCTCGAGAACGTGCTGTGCGGCGATTCCGGGAAGTTGTTGAGGGTGTGGTGAAGACGCACAACGCCCGGGTGGAATTGGTAGTTGATCCGGGCTACCCGCCCCTGGTTGCAGACATTTCCTGGACGCGCCGTGTGAAAGAAATTCTGGTAGCGGAGTTGGGCTCGGAGGCGGTGGTTGATGTTCCGGCGTCTTTGGGTGTTGAAGATTTTGCCTATATCGCGGAGCGCGTGCCCGGGCTTTGCCTGGATGTGGGAATTGTCGGCGACCAGTTTACGACTGGGCTGCACTCCCCTGGCCTGATCGTGGATGAGCGGGGATTAAAGGCTGGCGCCGCTGCGTTTACAGCGGTGGCCTTACGCAGTTAGCGGGGGAAAGGCACTATTTTGATGCACGTTAGGGATTTGGGGCTATCTGTAGGCGGACTACCCCCGGCGCCTCAGGGGCTTCACGTATTGGATGCGCGGGAATCTTATAGCTCGGACCTTTCACGGTTGCCTTAACGAAAATCTCGACCCGGCGTATCACCTCGCTTTAGCCGAACGGGGAGTGCCTTTAGCATTTCACAGGTGGAGCTCAGGATGTGTTTTTAGTGAGGACCAGACGCGCGAATCGACCGACAAGGAACGACTGCACGCCCCTGTCCGACCGCGACTACATCAACCAGCTTCTGTTGCCGCAGAACGTGTGTACCAAAATACGCGGTACGGGGGCAGGGGGCGCGCATATCGTCCACTATGGGATTTTGATGGCCGTGGATGAGGTGGTGGCTGGTGTGGCACGGACCGGGTTCTGGTGGGCCTACGCACCGGAAGGAATTGAGCCCGACCTGATGACTTTCACTAGAGGCCTGGCGAGCGGCTACAGTCCGCCCGGTGCTGTAGCGGTGATCTGCTCCCGATCAGGAAGTCTGGCCCATGGTTTAACCTTCGGTGGGAGGCCGGTAAGTGCCGCGACAGGGCCTGCCGCACTGCAAATTATGGAGCGTGAGCGGTTGGTGGACAACGCCGCCCGCATACAGGGTGCCGTGCTTAGCGAAAAACTTGATCAATTAGCCGCCCAGTCTGATCCTATCCGCGCGGTGCAGGGGCGCGGCCTCATGCAGGGTTTGGTTCTTGAATCCCTGCTTGGTCGGTCTAATACAGTTTCAACGGAGCTGGCGGAGGACGCCTTTGAACGCGGCCTGTTGGTCTATCCGGGCGGTGGGTCGGGAAGCGGGCTCAAGGGCGGTCAAGTGCTAATTGGCCCGCCCCTGATTAGTGCGGAACCAGCGGGTAAGTCAACGAGTCGGGTGATTCGGCTCGGCACGGGGGAGGGACACGGAGCCACTGCAAGGGTACCCCAAATTCAAATTGCCGCCGGCTGGGGTTGGCATATCCTGAACATCCGAACAGGGCGGATTTGCTCAGCAGCGGCACGTCTGATATTGAACGATATTCGCGCTGGGCTTGAAGCTTCCGTGTGTCCTGTGGAGCATGTTTCCGTCGGTCCTGACTTGTTCGGGGAGGTGATTATCCGGTATACCAAAGAGTTGCTCCCGGTGATTTTTAGCCAATGGATAGTCTCGTTGGCTGACGGCGTATTGATACCGTTCGTCAGTATTTATCTGGTTCGTGACCTAGGACTCGCTCCCGCGTGGGTTGGTATCATTGTCGGGATCTCCGGACTGGGAATCGTGGCTGGGCAGTTGCCTGGCGGTGCGTTGGCGGATCGCCTGGGGGTGAGCCGCATGATTGTTGTGGGACTGACCGTCGCTGCCTGTGCCAATCTGCTGGCGGGCTTAACCCGAAATCCAGTTCTGTTTGGGGCGGCATACGGTGTCGCATTTTTCGCATCGGCCAGCATCAGTCCGGCCTTTTACGGAGCCGCAGCGGCACAGGTTGGCCAGGGAAAAAATCTTCGCTCGGTGGGCTTGCTGATTACTGCCCAAAACGGCGGTATCGCGGCGGGAGCTTTGGTGGCCTGGCCTTTCTTATCGATGCACTTGGGCAGCATCTTCTTCCTCGCGGCCTTCATCGACGTTGTAGGAATTGGCGTAGCTTGGCGCTTTGTGACGAGGCCACAGCCAGACAGGGGACCCAGGGCATTTCAGTGGTCAGATTGGATTTCTCTTCCCCCTAGAGAAAATCGTATGTTTTGGCCGGTGGCGCTGGCGGGATTCCTTCTAGGCGTGCTGTACAGCCAAATGTGGTCGACAGTGCCCATTGTCTGGGCCCATAGGGCAGGGGCAGCGTCCGTATTCGCGCTGTTATGGTTTCTCAACGGGGCCGCCATCTTCACCTGTGAACGGCCGATCGCTCGAGCTCTCGAACATCGGAGTCCCAAGTTCTGGATGGCAGCGGCCGGCATCATCTATGGCATGGCACTGGGATTGTTCAATCTTGGCGACACCCTGCCGGTGCTTGTGGTCAGTTTTGGTGTTCTCACGCTGGCGGAGCTGATTTATGAGCCATTTCCGCCGACGTTTTATTCGGCGGCGGCTCCGACCGGACACCAGGCCCGCTTCCAGGCCGCCGGCAATGTGACCAATGCGGCGGGGCTGGTGGTAGGGCCTGTGATCGGCGATCTACTTCTGCAGTGGAACCGACCGGATCTGGTGTGGAGCCTGATGGCGGTGTTGGGCCTACTCTCGGCACTCTCCATCGTTCGGGCTCGAACCCCACATGCCGCCTGGGAGCAAATTTCCAACGAAGTGAGGGATTCTTTTGAGTAACCGAGTTAAAATACGATTGACCTTAGATGACTATTACTCGTTCACCCAGGTGACCGAATGCGTGGTCTCTCCGGATGGGAGTCTAGCGGCCTACATTCAGCAGACGCCGCTTAAACAGAAGAATGATTATACCCGCAACTTGTATATCGTATCAACCGACGGAACTGGTTCCCCGCATATGGTGAGCCGGGGGTATCGGTATGATCGCATGCCTCGCTTTTCACCCGACGGGAAGCGGCTGGCCCTCTTGTCGAAACGGCCGTCGGAAGCGCCCAACGACCAGCAAGCATCCTCCAAGGGCGACCAAGAGCCGGAGTTGCGCCCGCAGATCTGGATCTATGACTTGCAATGGGGAGGAGACGCGCGTCAGCTTACCACCCGGGCTGAAGGCGTCGACAGCTTTTCATGGGCTCCTGACGGCATCCAGCTGGTTTTCACGGCACGCGCTCCCTCTGAGGCTGACGCCCAATATCTTCAGTCTATACGAGAAAAGAAGAGTCCTGGGCCCTGGGTACTCACCCGGGTGCAGCATAAAACCGACGAAGGCGGGTATCTCGACAACGTGCCGACTCACCTGTTCCTGCTCGACGTAGCGTCCGGTGAGGTCGACCAGCTGACCACCGGATCAGCGAGCGAGTCAGACCCGGTGTGGTCGCCGGATGGGAAGTGGATTCTCTTTCGATCAAACCGGACGGGGGACATGGACAACAACCGGCGGTTCGACTTGTGGCTGATTTCGCCCACTACCCGGGAAGTGCGACGCTTGACCTGCGGAGACGTGGACGCACAGCATGCGGTGTTTTCTCCTGATGGCTCTGAGGTAGCCTTTATCAGTTCGCGCAAGCCTGAGAACAGTTATCTAGTCAATCGGCTGTGGACCATTGCCGTGGAGTCGGCAGAACCGGACCCGCGGTTTCCCGAAAACTTAGGCGTCGGTTGGGCAAATATTGGCGGAGTGGTTTCCGACGATGTGTCTGGTGACCCGGTGGAGCATGCCAGGGTGTATCCGATTGCCAAGAAGACCTCGCCAGCCGTTTTGGTCTGTGAAGCTTTTGAAGGGTTTATTACGGGACCGGTTCGCTTTGACGGGCCAGACCATATTCTGGCCTTGGCGTCTGATCGCGCCCAGACAAAACTGTTCCGGCTGGGCATCCGCGATCATTCTTTTCAGGCGCTGTACCCCCTCGGATTATCGGGGACGATTGCCGATTTCGACGCCCAAAATCACCACCGGGTAGTCGTAGCCAACTATCCAGACACCGGCCCGGAGTGTCTGGCAATTAGCGACGATGGTGTCTTCCAGCTTTCTCAGGCATCGTCCGCCTGGCTGTCACAACGGACAACGGTGCCCTTCCAACGTATCCAATACCGTGACCACGACGGGCAGGAAATAGAGGCCTTGGTGCTGGCGCCCCCGGGCTTCACCCCGAACCGCCCGGTACCGCTGCTGGTTTCTATTCATGGCGGTCCGATGGACCATGAAGCGCCTGAATTCGAGTTTGAGACTCAATACTGGGCCAACCGCGGATATATGGTGCTCTTGGTCAACTATCGCGGCTCTACATCCTATGGAGAGGCATTCTGCGAAGTGATCAGGGGGCGGTGGGGACCCATGGAACATGACGACGTTATGTGCGGGGTCGACACTCTGATTGAAAAGGGATGGGCAGATCCAAAGCGGCTCTTTTGCACCGGATTTTCCATGGGAGGAATCATGACCAACTGGGCAGTTGGTCATACCGACCGATTCCGCGCAGCTGTGACAGAACACGGGGTGTGGGATTACGTTTCCGCGTTTGGCACCGACGACTGCCACCTGTGGTGGCAAGACGATATGGGGGTGCCCTGGCAGAATCCAAAATTGTATTACCGGTGCTCGCCGATGAGCGGCCTGGCGGACATTCGGACACCGACGCTGATTACGGCGGGTGAAAAAGACTGGCGTTGTCCGTTGAGTCAAGCCGAGCAGCTATATATGGCACTCAAGAAGCGGGGCGTGGACACGGAGCTGGTCATCTATCCAGCCGAGCGACACAGTTCTTCGACCCGGCCGGCCAGGGCCATTGACCGTTTGCGACGAATTGACGAATGGTTTGCCCGTTACGGCGGTATTCCTGTCGGTCAAGGTTCCGAAGGGCATTCTGTCGAATAACACGGAGAATTCGTAATAATGCAGGAGCATTCGCGATGCTTCGCGAATTAGAAAGAACTCAGAACGAGGAGGCAAATATCATGCGAAGAATAGCGTTTGTGGCTGGAATATCAGCCCTGAGTTTGTTGGCCGCCGGCTGCGGCAGTGCGGCCACGACAGGGTCTTCGAACCCTTCCAGCTCGTCATCCACGTCAGGTCCGCAAAAGGGTGGCACCGTGGTCTATGCCCTACCTTCCGGGAACTCGCCGAACTGGTTTTTCCCGCTGATTTCTTATGCGGCGGACAGCGCCCTTAACTTCACCGTGGACGAGACGTCGTATCTGCCTTTGGTGTACTTCAACCAGAAGGGCCAGGTGAGCGATTATTATGGTCTCGCGACCTCGATCGACGCTAACAAGGCCGGAACGCAGTTCACCGTCCACATGAGCCCAAAATTCAAGTGGTCCAACGGCTATCCAGTGACTGCGCAGGATGTCGTCTTCACCTATCAACTCATGAGGGCGGCGAGCTTGTCGGGAACCCATTATGCATGGACGTTTAACGGACAAGGATTTGGTGGTATGCCAAACGAGTGGAAGTCTGTGAAAGCGGTTGGGCAGCATACCGTTGTCATCACCACCACCAAGCCGGTCAACCAGGCGTGGTTTGAGGATAACGGCATTGTGGAAATTATCCCGGTGCCCAAGTCGGTTTGGGACAGGTATCCCGGCAACATGGCCCAAGAGCTGAAGTGGATTAAGTCCATCGCCAACCAGCCCAACAATAAAGCATACCAAGTGGTGGACGGCCCCTTCAAGTTTTCGAGCTACAGTCCCAACAACAACTGGACGTACGTACCCAATCCCGGCTTTGGCGGGCATAAGCCATACATCGCCAAACTGGTCTACCAGTATGAGACCTCGGACGCTGCGGAATTTGCTGCCCTCAAGCAGGGCACGATCAACGTTGGATACCTGCCCGCCGCGGACGTAGCCAGCCAGAGCGAACTGCAAAACGACACCATCGTGCCGCAGTATCAGATCTCGTTCAACTATCTGCAACTGAATCAGAGCCCCAAGGCGCCGGGTGGGATTGGCAAGGCGTTCGCCGACGTGAAGGTACGGCGGGCGCTGCAGATGGGAGTCGACCAGAAGGCTATCATTAAGAACATTTGGCACGGCTACGGAGTGACTGAAGACACTGTTCTGGCACCTAAGCCTCAAATTCCTGCGATGGATCCACAGTTGATAAATCACCCGCTTTACCCGTATAACCCGGCCCAAGGTAAGAAGCTGTTGGAGAGCGATGGATATCACATGGTAAACGGCGTCATGGAAAAAAACGGCATCAAACTGGAATTTACCATGCTTTGCGCCAACGGCCAGGCTAGCTACACGACCATTGATCAGCTGCTACAGTCTGATTGGGCTAGAGAGGGGATTAAGGTCAACCTGAAATTTGAGACCTTCAACCAAGTCATTTCCAATACCCAGTCGAATCCGACTCAGTGGGCGGCGCAGCAATGGAACGGTGGTTGGGGATATGCCACCTTGTGGCCGTCGGGTGACGGGCTCTTCAACACCGGTGGCGGAGAAAACGTGGGGACGTACAGCAACCGAACCATGAACAAGTTGATACAGGGGACCGAAAGCCCTGCTCCCAGCATCCAAGCATCACTGCAAAGAATGTACCAATATGAGGAGTTCGCGGCCAAAAATCTGCCGTCGGTTATTCTTCTGCCGGATCAGCCCACTCTGACCGTTATCGCGAAGAATGTGCATGGTGCGATTAAGACCTACAATCCGATTGGCGGATGGTTGTTTCCTAACCAATGGTGGATTTCGTCCAACTAGGCTCCGCCACAGTCAAAAACTCAGAGGCTGCATATCGGTGACGCAGCCTCTTGCTGTGCGGGGCTCGTTAGGCCGCTGAGCCTCGCGCGGCATTGATAGACCGCGCCGGAAATCGGCGGCTTCGTGGCGGGTAAGGCCTTAACCGGGTTCTCATACGAATAAGGTGCCCATAGGAATAGTCAGCTCTGGAAACATCGAGGGACTTAGCGTATCCCCGGGGTGGTATTCGGTAGTCCAACGTAGGATCGAACCGTCGTGCAGGTAGACATTGAGAATCTTCGCTTCAGGCTCTACGATCCAGTACTCTTGAACACCCACGCGTTGATAGAGATTCAATTTGCGGATGGTATCGTTTGTGGCAGTCGAAGGTGAAATAATTTCGATGACCAAGATTGGCACGCCCAAGATCCGCTGATCATGGCCATAATCGCCGCACATCACAAACAAGTCGGGTTGTACCACCGTTGTCGTGAGTTCATTGCTTTCAAAAGTCAGATCCAGCGGTGCCATATAGGGGGTACAGAGTCTACCGTGAAGATATTGACGAAGATGAAAAAATAATTCGCCCAGGATTTGTTGATGCTCTGGCGTGGGACTGGCCATCAGGTATGGCACACCGTCAATCACTTCCCATCGTTCTGGGCCGCTCCAGGTTAGATAGTCAGCATAAGTATAGGTTTTGGTCCGGTTTGTCGTAGGCTTGGACACAGCGCTCATCCTTTCGATGCCGGTAAAACAGTTACTGACGGCAGGTGAACACCCTGATCATACCGTGCGGCCGTGCCCAGTCAACCGATCCGGGGCTGGAATCCGTGAAGCGGAGGATTGACCCCAAAATCAAACGTGCGCGGTGTGAGTGCGCTTGCTCCCCGTCATGAACGGGTCTGCTGATGCTAACCCCAATCAAATGCAATCGAAAGAAGTCTTCCCGCGCGATTCTGCGCATTCGCCGTCTCCATGTGATACCATTTTCTTTGGATGGTTTTTTCAATGGGCACACGAATCCTCTGGGGAAAGGAGCGTGGCCATAATTTTTCCCGATTTGCGGCATACTCTTCGCGCCGACGAGCCGCCTTTTGAGGCGTGGACCAAACCAGCCGCCATCATGGTGCTTGTAGCTCGATATCCCGAACCGGCCGTACTACTGATTCACCGGCCAGACACCCTGACGCACCACGCCGGCCAGATTGCCTGTCCCGGCGGATCGTTCGATCCACGTTTTGATCATTCCCTCTGGGACGCGGCATGCCGGGAGACGGAGGAGGAGGTGGGGATTCAGGTACCCCAGGATGCCTTTGCTGGATTTCTTGACCCGGTTCACATTGGCGTGACCGGCTACACGTTGCTTCCGGCCGTGGCGGTGATTGACGCGCCGATGGCTGTGTACCCCAACCCCGACGAAGTTGCCGCCTATCAGTGGGTTTCGCTGCGCGAAATGCGTACCGTGCGCAAGATGAGCAGGATTATGGGCGCGGGGGTGACTTACCGGATGCCGGAGTTTCCCCTGGCATGGGGCCGGCTCTGGGGGGCAACTGCCCGGGTTATGGACCAATTGCTGGGCCATGTTGCGCCCGACCTGGGTGAAAGCCTTTCCCAACCGGGGGTGAAGGGTGCACATCAAAAAGCTTCTGCAGATTGATGAACTGGAGGCGGCCAGCCGTCTTGAGGCCGAAATTTGGGGAGCTTCGGATCCTACACCGCGCGCCCTCTTGGCGGTGTTTGCCCATCGTGGCGGGGTAGTTCTGGGCGCGTGGGATCAAGAAGGCCTGGTCGGAATTTCGGTGGGGTTTCCCGGATTGGACGGGCGCGGGCGCACCTACCTGCACTCGCATCTGTTGGGGGTTAAGCCCGCATATCGGCAAAAACGTGTGGGCGAGGCATTGAAACGGGAGCAGTGGCGGTTTGCCCGCGAGTGCGGGTTCGCCTATATCGGTTGGACCTACGATCCGTTGATGGCCGGCAATGCCTGGTTCAATTTACATGTTCTTGGTGCCCGGGTCGACAAACTTGAAGAGGACGTCTACGGCCGTCTCAACGATGCACTGAACCGAGACCAACCCACTCATCGGTTTTGGGTGGTGTGGAATCCCGAGCGCCCGCATTTGCTCAGGCCGTCGGCCGTGCCTCGATACCTGCCAATCCCCGGTGACATGATTGCGTTGAGGCGGGATCACCCCGAAACATCGCGTCTTTTGGCCGACCAGTGGTTTTCCCAGGCGCGCCAATGGTGGCAAGCCGGCTGGCGCGTGGACGGTGTCGAGCGAGATAAGGCTGGTGTGAAATATCGGTGGAGTAAAGCCGAGGAAGGGGGCGAAGGTTAGGTTGCGCATCGATGCAGTCGATTTGGATTTTGTTCAGATTCCATTAAAAGCGCCTTTTGAAACCTCGTTCGGTATCGAGACGGTCAAGAGCGCTTGGCTGGTGACGGTCACGTCCGAAGGGCTTCGCGGGTATGCGGAATGTGTCGCTGATGTGCAGCCGCTCTACAGCGAAGAGACCCATGCGTCAGTGTATTTCGCGTGGAAGAACGCGCTCTTGCCCCGGGTTTTGGCGCAGGATATTGCCAGTCCCGAGGTGGTCATCCAGTTGATGGATCCGGTTCGCGGCAACCGCATGGCCAAAGCGGCCGTTGAAATGGCGATCTGGGACTGGTTTGCCAAAAGCCAGGGAAAGCCGCTGTGGGAGCTCTTAGGTGGTGACCCCTCCCGTATGCGCATTCCCGTAGGGGTGTCGATCGGGATTCAGCCCTCCCCCTCGGCACTGGTGGAGGTGGCTGAGCAGTATCTCGCCCAAGGCTACCGGCGTTTAAAAGTGAAGATTAAGCCCGGTAGTGACATTGGACCGTTGACTGCCCTTCGCCGCGCCGTGGGTCCCCAGGCCGCGATTATGGCGGATGCCAACTCGGCTTACCGGTTGAGCGACATCGACCGACTACGTGAACTCGATCCGCTGGACTTGATGATGCTGGAACAACCACTGGCCGAGGACGACCTGGTTGACCACCGGGTGCTGGCCCAAGCCTTGCGAACTCCCATCTGTTTGGACGAAGCTATACGCAGCGATGACGATGCGCGTAAGGCTATCGAACTGGGTTCCTGCCGCATTATCAACGTCAAGGTGGGGCGCGTCGGCGGCCACGCCAGGGCTCGCCGCGTCCACGATATCGCGGCGGCAGCAGGGGTGCCGGTGTGGTGCGGCGGCATGCTGGAAACCGGCATCGGTCGGGCACACAACTTACATATGAGCACGCTTTTAGATTTTCGGCTGCCGGGTGACACCTCGGCAAGCGACCGCTATTTTGAACAGGATATTATCGATCCGCCATTTCGGTTAAACCCCGATGGCACCCTTACCGTGCCGTCAGGACCGGGGATCGGGGTCGAACCGGATGGGGACCGGTTGCAACGGTTTTCCAGCCACCATGAAACCTGGCACGTCCAAAAGCAATGGCAAGGAGGGGGAGTGCCGTATGGTTCGCCGACCAGCTTCTGACGACATGAGGGCCCGGCTTGAGACGTTAGTCAACATTGAATCCCCGTCGGGGGATGTCGAGGGTGTAAGAGGTGTGGTTGACTTTGTCGCGGAGCAACTGGCCGATATTGGCAAGGTGAGGATGGACGCCACCAAACGTGGACCGATTCTCACGGTATCACGCGGCCAGGGCGGCGCACTCTTGTTGGGCCACTCAGATACGGTATGGCCTAAGGGAACGTTGAAAGACATGCCGTATAAGGATGAGGGCGACTGGGTGTACGGTCCTGGGACACTAGATATGAAAGGCGGATTGGTGCTGGCCATCGAAGCGCTGAGAATGTTGGACGGGGACACGCCCTTTACCTTGTTGGTGACTCCGGATGAAGAAGTCGGCAGCGAAATGAGCCGCGAGAGCATTGAGCGCGAAGCCAGATTGGCTCCCTTGGTGTTGGTATTGGAGCCGGGCATGCCGGCCGGCGCGATTAAAGTGGGCCGTGCGGGAGTGGGCGACTTTCGGCTTACGATAACTGGGATCGAAAGCCATGCGGGCTTGGATCCGGATAAGGGGGCTAGCGCCATTAAGGAACTGGCCCATCAGGTGTTGTGGCTGCATGGATTGGAGAACAAAGTGGTCAGCACCACTGTAAACGTTGGGGTGGTCGAGGGCGGCACCCGAAGCAATGTGACGGCTGGACATGCCGAGGGACGTATTGACGTTCGCGTGGCAACCGCCGCCGAAATGGAACGGATTAAAAAGACGCTGAAGGCGCCGCCGCGGTTTGATTCCCGCTGCCAGGTGCGCTACCAGGGCGGCTTTAACCGCCCGCCCATGGAGCCGAACGCCAAGAGCCAGGAGTGGATCAATCAAGCTGGTGAAATTTGGCAGAGCCTGACGGGGGAATCCCTGGTGGGGGTGCGTGTAGGCGGCGCCAGCGACGGAAACTATACGGCGCGCCTTACGCCGACGTTGGACGGGCTTGGCCCGGTGGGCCAAGGTGCACATGCCCGAACAGAAGGTATTGAATGGCGGTTTATGGAGCCGCGGGCCACCTTGATTGCGCAACTGGTGGCGCGGGCGGGAACACAATAATGGAAATTGCGACCTATGTGGCCGAGGGTGTTCACCGTCGGCTGTGCGATATGTTGAGGAGCCGCGGTTTTGTCGAGCCGATTGCCCGATACGAGCAGTTAAGTGCCCAAGAGCGTTCTGCGATTCGGATCCTGTTTGGCTGGCGCGTTCCCCAATCGGTTGTCGATTCCCTGCCTAAATTGGCTTGGATTCAAGGTGCGGGCGCCGGCGTGGATTGGCTCATGCCGGTCCGCCTCCCGGCCGGGGTTACGGTGACCCGCATTGTTGACCAGTTCGGGCCGGATATGGGCGAATACGCTCTATTGGCCGCGCTTGCCTGGGTCAAGGATTGGCGGCGCTTGTATTGCATGCAGCAAAAGCAAGAGTGGAAGCCATACTTGGTGGGTCAGTTGGCGGTGCTGAGCGTGGGAATTCTCGGTGCCGGTTCGATCGGTGCCCACATTGCGTCGATGTTTCGCCCGCTGGTCCGCGAGGTGCGTGCCATGGGACGGCGGCGACCGGAGATTCCGGGCGTCCTGGGGTTTTCTGAAATTGAGTCGACCACCTTTTACCGCGGTCTTGATCTTTTGATCATGGTCCTGCCGCATACGTCGGCGACATATCACTTAGTGGGCTTAGAGCAACTTCGGCTCATGAACCCTGGAAGTTACCTCATTAACATTGGCCGCGGAGCCGTACTGGATCAGGAAGCATTGGAAGCGGCGGTCAAATCGGGGCACCTATCCGGTGCGGCCCTGGACGTGTTTGAGGTTGAGCCGCTGCCCGCCGACTCCTCGCTCTGGCGGTTGCCCGGCATCACCATCAGTCCCCACCTCTCCGGACCCAGCCGTGTGGACGGGATGGCCGACGTGTTTTTGCAGAACCTGACCCGGTTTCGGCAGGGGGCGCCGCTTTGGGGTGTAGTCGAGCGGAGTCGGGGGTACTAAGATGGTTCGCACGGTGTATGCACTAGTGGGTCCCAGCGGAAGCGGCAAGAGTCACCGCGCCTCCTTGGTCGCCGTCGATAAGGGGGTCGACACCATCATTGACGACGGCCTCTTAATCCATCACGGGCGAATCGTCGCCGGGCGCTCGGCCAAACGCGAAGCCACCCGCGTGGCAGCAGTGAAACGGGCTATTTTTGAGGATCCCGCTCACCGGGACGAGATGATTCGGGGCATTGAAACCATTCAGCCGGATAGCGTTCTGGTTTTAGGCACGTCCGAGCACATGGTTGACCGCATTATTCAGGCGCTGAATCTTAAGGGCGCTACATGCCAGGTCATCCGTATAGAGGACATCTCCTCGCCGGATGAACGCCGCATCGCGCGATATGTCCGTCAAACCGAGGGCAAACATGTTATTCCCGCGCCGACTATGGAGGTCCGCAAATCATTTTCCGGCTATCTGGTCGATCCGCTACGCTTCATTTTCCGCAAGAAGGGTCGCCAAGTTGAGGTGGAAAAGTCGATTGTCCGTCCGACCTATTCGAGCCTGGGCCGCTTTTTCATCGCTGATAGGGTGCTGACCGCGATCACTTCCCATGCCGTTCGTCAAATCCCGGAAATCGCGCGAGTGTCCCGGGTCATGATACAATCGACCACAGACGGGATTATCATTCAAGTGGATGTGGTGCCCCGAAGTCCCCGCCACTTGTTTGGGATGTTGAACCGGGTTCAAGAAGCGGTGCGCCGGGACATCGAGTATATGACATCGTTAAACGTGCTGGCGATTCAAGTCGAAGTTCGGCGCATTTTGTTAGACGGTTGAGCGGAGGAGCGAGGCGGCGCATGCAGCGCGTGCTGGTAGTCGATGATGAAATGGCTATTCGCGAGCTGGTCCAGTATCACCTGTCGCGCGAGGGATATCAGGTGGAGACCGAGGACAACGGCCAGCGCGCGGTCGACCGGGTGGCTCGGGAGCGGTTTGATTTAATTATTCTGGACCTGATGCTACCGGGGTTGTCCGGACTCGATGCCTGCCGCGCCATACGCCAATCGGTTGACGTGCCCATTATTATGCTCACCGCACGCAAAGACGAGGTCGACCGCGTGCTGGGATTGGAGTTGGGGGCGGACGACTATGTCACTAAGCCCTTTTCCCCGCGCGAACTGGTAGCCCGGGTCAAGGCTATCTTGCGTCGAAGCCAAAAGGGGCGCGAAGAAAGCGGAAACATCCGTGTGCCCGGCCTGGAAATCGATGTCACCCGGCGCATGGTGGCGGTTGACTCAACCCCGGTTAATTTAACCCTGACGGAATTTGAGCTGCTGACGATTTTGGGCCGAAATCCGGGCCGCGTGTTTACGCGTGATGAACTTTTGGTGCGCGTGTGGGGCGAGGACTTTTACGGCGATTCGCGCACCGTTGATGTCCACGTGCGCCACCTGCGTGAAAAACTTGGTGAAGATCCGCAAAACCCCCGCTTCATCGAGACTGTCCGCGGGGTGGGATACCGCTTTTCCAGCCAATGACCGGATGGGACCGGGCTCGCGTTTGGCTTGTCCCAGGAGCCTTGGCGCTGGCCACCGCCGCCCTGTTCGCCTTGTCCATGCCGCGCGGCCCATTGTGGGCAGCCTTGCTGTTGGCGGGAGCTTGGGTGTGGACGATACGCTACATCATTGCTTGGCGGCGCGAACAGCGATTTCTGTCCGAATCAGTGGTTCAACTCCAAGACACGGTCGACCGTTGGGCATCCGGCGATTTGCACGCCCGGGTATACCTGGATCAGGATGATCCGCTTGATTCGCTCGCCCATGGCATGAACCGCGTGGCGGAGGTGCTGATGGAGCGCACCCGCGACTTGGAACAAGACAAAAAGCAGTTGGAAGCCATTCTGACCAGTATGGCCAACGGCATAATCATTTTGAATCATGGATTGACTATCACCCTGGTTAACCGCGCGGCGCTACAGATGTTCCGGGTGCAGGAGACGTCTGTCACCGGCCGCCACTTGCTGGAGGTCATTCGGGACGTGCGCATCGAGGATGCCGTTCACCGTGTGACGCGCGAGGCCGGCAGCGAAACCGTCTATTGGAGCCCACCCGACAATGAGGGGCTGGTTGTGGAAGTGACGATTGCATCGCTCCCCGAGCCGGTCGGAGGGCTGGGGGCGGTGATGGTGTCCCGCGATGTTTCGCTGCAAAGCCAACTGGATCGCATGCGTCAGGATTTCGTGGCTAACGTCAGCCATGAGCTTCAAACCCCGCTGACCATTATCCGCGGATTCACGGAAACGCTCTTGGAAGAGGATATTGATCGGGATACGCGCGACAGGTTTACCCGGCTCATTCATGAAGAAGCGAACCGGATGAGTCGTCTGGTCGACGACCTCCTCACGCTGTCGCGTATCGAGCATCATTCACTCCCTTTTGCGGTGGAGGGGGTCGATATCACGGTGATGATGGAGTCCCTAGCCTCGCGCATGGCGCCACGGGTGGAAGCGGCCAATCTCACGTTAACCATCCGCATGCCGTCGGTCCTTCCGCTGGTGTCAGGAGACCCCGATCGCCTGCAAGAAGTATTCTTAAACTTGATTCAAAATGCCATTCAGTATACGCCGGCTGGCGGCACGATTACTGTGTCCGCCGAATTCAGTCCGCAGGAGGCCCTGGTCGGGATTTCCGTCGCCGATACCGGTATCGGCATTCCCAGCCCAGACCTCCCCCGAATCTTTGAACGATTTTACCGGGTTGATAAAGCGCGGTCACGGGCATCCGGCGGAACCGGGCTGGGCCTCGCCATTGTAAAACACATTGTTGAGCTGCACCATGGCCGCATAGATGTAAGTAGTGAGTTGGGACGAGGCACGCGATTTACGGTATGGCTGCCGCAGTATCGGGAGATGGGAGGGGGCGGCGCGTGATTAGCTGGGCAGTGAGACTCCTCCTCACGGTGTTATGTCTGATATCGGGTTCGTCTTCATGGGCCGGCGGGTATCATTTATCCGTAGTCGGGGCCACCGGGTCCTTGGCATTTCTTCGACGCGCCGCCGCGGACTTTGAGAGCGCCAATCCCGGATATACTGTGTCGTTAAGCGGCGGGGGCTCGGTGGCCGGGCTTATCGAGGTCAGCCAAGGCCGCGCGGACCTGGCTTTGTCGGACATTTTGCCCAGGGCTGAGTGGACCGGCGGCCGCTCCCTGCGATCGTTGCCGTTGGGGCGGCTGCCCGTGATTGTCATCGCGCACCAGGGGATTGGCGTGAACGGGCTTTCGCTCCAACAATTAAAGGGCGTGTTGACCGGCCGCTTCTCAACTTGGCAGGCCGTAGGCGGGGCGCCGGTGCCGGTGGTGGTAATTACCCGGCCGCTTTCCTCCGGGGCGCGGGAGGCGGTCGAGCAAAAGCTTTTGGGCGGCCAGCGGATGAGCAGACACGCGGTCGTCGAGCTTTCCAACGGCGCCGTGCTAGCGGCGGTGCGCGAGACGCCGGGGGCGCTCGGGTTTATCGAGGCCGGCCAGTCCCCCCACCAGGTCCAAGTGTTGGGAATTGGTTCGGACCGATTCTCCCCACAAGCCCGCGCCCGTTGGCCATATTATGTGCTCCCCCGGCTATATTGGCGGCCTCAAGAGACCCAGGCCCGGTCTCTGGCCGAATACCTGGCCACCCGTTCATACCGTGGTGACTACGGGCTGATAGCATGTTCCGCCCAGGTGTCGTGCTATGAGCCGTAAAGATTATGCTGAATCGGGTCCCCGGAGCCTGGTCATGGCGGTCACCGGGCTGTTCGTGGTGGTCGGGCTCTCGCTACTAGCGGCGTTATTCGTGGGGGCTTGGCCGCTGCTGCGGCAATCGCGCCTGTTGGCCAATTTGCTTGGCAGCACTTGGAACCCGTTGTCGGGCCAACTCGGGTTGACTCCGTTCTTCGTGGGAACTGTGACGGTCACCGCGTTAGGACTGGCCGTCGCCATTCCCGTGAGTTTGGGGGTGGGGATTTCGGTGGCGCGGCAGCTAAGAGGCGGGATCAAAGAACTTGCGGTGCGCGTTCTGACGGTTCTCACCGCCGTGCCCTCGGTCGTCTTTGGCTGGTGGGGGCTTCAGGTGGTGGTGCCGTGGGTTCGCGTCCACTTTGGCGGCAGCGGGTACAGCCTCCTGACGGGCGGACTGGTTCTGGGAGTGATGCTAATCCCGACCACCAGCCTCCTCTTCTATCAAGTGATCGACCAGGTGCCGCCTCGCTACCAACAGGGATCGCTCGCGCTGGGCGCCACTCAGGATCAAACGCTCATCCGGGTGGTGCTCCCCTTTGCGTTGCCGGGCTTAATCCACGGTCTTTTGGTGGCGGTCGCGCGCGGTGTGGGAGAAACCATTGCTGTGCAAATGGTCATCGGCGGGCAGACTTATCTGCCGTCCGGCCTCACCAGTTCCGGGGCCACACTGACGACGCAGCTGTTGACCGACCTTTCGGTGTTTCCGCCTGGAACTCAGGGACACGCCGTGCTGGATGTCATGGCTCTAATTTTAATGGTCGGCATGTATCTATTGGTGCGAGCGACGGCACGTTGGGGGTTAGAGCGTTGAAACGTGGGCACTGGATCCATGGGATGGCGGCCGGGTTGGGGTTGGTCGCCGCGTTACTGTTCTTGGCCATTGTTGGCAATCTTTTGCGTGAGGGGCTTTTTGGACTCACCTGGCACTTTTGGGTGGGCTATCCGAATCGACTGGGAGGCGGGGGGATTGGCCCCGAGCTTTTGAACACCCTCGTCATGGTCGGGGCGACGCTCATGGTCACGGCGCCGCTTGGCCTCTTGGTGGCCATATTTCAGCGCGAATATCGCCCCGCTTGGGGGCGTCCGCTTCCGGCTATTAACCGGCTTCAGGCGACGCTTTTAAGCGCCCCCACCATTGTGGTGGCGCTGGTGGTCTACCGTGTGGCCGTGGGTTGGTGGCACTGGCCGGTGTCTATCCTGACTGGCTGCGTCGCGCTTGCTGTCATTAACTGGCCCTTCATGATTTTGGTGGCGGACCAGGCATTGGCCAGCGTGCCTGATCGGTATCGCCTGGCATCGCGCGCGTTGGGAGCTACCCGTTTTGAAACGGCGTGGAAAGTCTCTATACCTGCGTCGCTGCATGTTTTGGTCGAGGGCTGGGGGTTGGGGTTTGCCCGTCTGGCGGGGGAATCCGCGGCCTTAATCGTGACAGCCGGCGTTAACGTATCCCGCCATTGGAGTTTTTGGGGACCCGGGGAAACCTTGGCGGTGCACATCTGGTACATTCGCACCGAGGGTCTGGCGCTGAACCGCGATGCCGAGGCGGCCGCCACCGGGATAGCGTTGATGCTTTTGATTACCGCCGTCATCTGGCTTTCCGAACGGTTGGCACGCGTCTTGCGGGTGTCGGGGGAAAATCGCGAATAGGGAGGACTCTGGCATGCCGCCGCGGGTGCGCACCGACAGTCTGTCGGTTTGGTATGATCGGTATCAAGCTCTCAAACAAGTGTCGCTGAATGTTGAACCCGGTGAGGTGCTGGCGTTAATCGGCCCGTCGGGCTGCGGCAAGTCGACCCTGCTTCGCGCCATGAATCGTTTGCTAGAGGAAACCGCGCGTGTTCGCATTGCCGGACGGGTTCTTTTAGGTGAAACCGATATTTACCGCCCGGATACCGACCTGACCGACCTTAGGCGGCGGGTGGGTATGGTGTTTCAAACGCCCAATCCCTTTCCTTTCAGCATTTTTGACAACGTGGCCTATGGTCTCCGGCTTCAGGGCCGCACCGATCGCGCCCGGCTTCGCAGTGTGGTCGAGGCCAGCTTAAAAAAAGCCGCCCTCTGGGATGAGGTCCGTGGCAAGCTTGCCCGACCCGCGTTGGCGTTGTCGGGTGGCCAGCAGCAGCGGCTCTGCATTGCCCGGGCGTTGGCGGTGGGCCCCGAGGTGTTGTTGATGGACGAACCCACCGCGTCTTTGGATCCGCTATCGACCGCCCGCATTGAAGCGCTGGTGGCTGACCTGCGCGGTCGATATACCATCATCATGGTAACGCACAATCTGCGCCAAGCGGCGCGAGTTTCCGATCGTACCGCGTTTTTAGCGCAGGGCTCCGTGATTGAGGTTGGACCGACGCGTCAAATCTTTACCGCTCCCAAAGACCACCGCACAGAGGAATACCTGACCGGACGCTACGAAACCTAAGGCTACGGATGCACTATTGGCCCAATTGCGGACCTGGCGGTACAATAGCCGTGTGGAAGGAATGATACGTCGTGATCCGCCAATATTTCGGTGATCAGCTGGTCGGTCTGGAACAAGAGCTTTTGCGCATGGGTGCGCTGGTGGAGGACCAGCTTCGTGCCGCGGTACGCTCTCTCACAGAGAAAAACAGCGCCCTGGCTCATGAAGTCATCGCCGAAGACGACCGCGTAGACGCCATGGAGATGGACATTGAGCGGCGCTGTCTCACGCTTTTGGCCTTGCAGCAGCCTCTAGCCAGTGATTTGCGGATCGTGTCGACGGCGCTCAAAATTATCACCGACTTGGAACGAATGGCGGACCACGCCACCGATATTGCTCAGGTGACCCTTCGCCTGGAAAAGCAAGCTTTTGTGAAACCCTTGGTGGACATTCCCGAGATGGCCCGACTGGCTAGCTCCATGGTGCGGCTGGCGCTCAATGCCTATCTTCATCGCAGCATTGACGAAGCGTACACCATGATCCGCCTGGATGACGACGTGGACCATCTCTACTCGGCGATTTTTCGGGATTTAATTAATTTGATGCGGGAACGTCCCGAGGCGGTCGATCAGGGAACCCACCTGCTTTTCGTCGCCAACTACATCGAGCGGGTGGCCGACCATGCCACCAACATTGGCGAATGGGTCATTTTTATGGTCACGGGCGAACGTAAAGAAATGAATAACTAATAGGTGGACCTAAAGGCGGTCCGTCCCCCCTCTGCTGTCGCCAAATTCGCCTATGGAATCGGACCAAGTTCCGCTACAATGACGGTATGACCCTGGGGATGGAGGGAAAAGTGTGGCACGTGTCGGTATTAACGGATTTGGAAGCATTGGTCGTCGGTTCTTTCGGGCGGCCCAAAGTCAGCATGACTTTGAGATTGTGGCAATCAATAGCATTGGCGACGTCGGGGTGCAGGCCCACTTGCTGAAGTATGACAGTAATTATGGGCGCTTTCCGGGGCATGTTGAGACGCGAGACAACCAACTTGTGGTCGATGGCAAAGCCATTCGGGTCTTTGCCGAAAGTGATCCCGCTCGCATACCATGGCAGGAGGCTGGGGTTGACATCGTCATCGAATCAACGGGTGTATTCACGAAGGCGGATAAGGCCCGGGCACACATTGAGGGTGCGGGTGTGAGACGCGTGATTATTTCCGCTCCGGCTCAAGGCGAGGATATCACCATCGTGCTGGGAGTCAACCAGGATCAGTACGATCCCAGCCGTCACTTCGTCATCTCCAATGCCTCGTGCACGACCAACTGCCTGGCGCCGGTGGCGAAGGTATTGCAAGAAACCTTTGGCATTGAA
The DNA here is from genome assembly GCA_021820965.1 of Bacillota bacterium. Lineage (GTDB taxonomy): Bacteria > Bacillota > Sulfobacillia > Sulfobacillales > Sulfobacillaceae > Sulfobacillus_B. Next base: position 80,068 of record JAKACZ010000007.1, read on the forward strand.
AGCGGCCTCATGACGACAGTTCATTCTTATACCAACGATCAACGGCTATTAGACCTCGAACATAAAGATCTCCGCCGCGCCCGGGCAGCAGCCACCAACATTATTCCTAGCAGCACGGGAGCGGCCAAGGCCCTCCATTTGGTGCTGCCTGACTTGAAGGGCAAGCTAAACGGGATGTCGCTTCGGGTACCCACGGCCGTGGTGTCCGTCGTGGATTTGGTGGTAAATACGATCAAGCCAGTTTCAAAGGACGCTGTCAATGACGCGTTCCGGTCCGCTGCAAATGGACCATTACAGGGGATTTTGGATTACACCGAAGAGCCGGTAGTGTCCGGGGATTTCCGCGGCGATCCGCATTCCAGCATTGTTGATGGACAGGAAACGATGGCGGTCGGGGACCACATGGTTAAAGTTCTGGCCTGGTACGACAACGAGTGGGGCTATGCCAACCGCCTGGTCGGACTGACCCAGTTGGTGGCGAAGCGGGATGCCTGACCACCCGCGTACCTTGGATGAGCTGCCTGACGTCCGCGGTCAATGCGTGCTGGTGCGCGTCGATTTTAACGTGCCGACGGATCAGCGGGGGCGCATTACCGATGATACCCGCATACGGGGTGTGCTTGATACGCTGACGGAACTCAAGCGGCGCGAAGCCAAAATCATTATCATCAGCCACCGGGGACGCCCCAAGGGGTGGGGCGGGGCGTCGCTGCAACCGGCTGCCGAAAGGTTGTCCCAGCTTATCGGCGAGTCGGTGGCGTTTGTGGATGACGTCGTCGGGGAGAAAGCCCAGCGGGCTGTTAAAGCCTTGAAACCCGGCGAATTGTTAGTGTTGCAAAACCTGCGCTATGAACCGGGAGAAAAAGGGGCCGATCCCGCATTCGCGCATCGGCTCAAAAACCTGGCCGACTACTACGTCGATGATGCGTTCGGCGCGGCACACCGACGCGATGCGTCGGTTGCGCTGGTGCCGGAACTGTTGCCCGGCTATGCCGGGAGGTTGTTGATGCGGGAGCTGGACGCCCTGACGCAGCTGGTAGACGGCGCCGAGCACCCCTATTGGGCGGTCATCGGTGGATCGAAGGTGTCGGACAAAGTGGAGCTGTTGTCGACGCTTTTGGAGAAGGTGGACGGCATCGCTGTGGGCGGCGGTATGGCCAATACTTTTTTAGCCGCCCAAGGACTCAACATGGGTGCGTCCCGGATCGAATCCGCTGCATTAGAGCTAGCGCGCGATATCCTGGCAAAAGCGGCCGAACAGAGGGTCGAGATGGTGCTTCCGGAACTGGTGGTGGCCGCTACAGGATTTCGCCCGGATGCCCCTGCGCGCATTACCGCTCCGGGCGAACTTGAGGCGGGCGAGATGGCCTTGGATGTGGCTCCCGTATCGGTCGCGCACATGCTCGAGCAGATGAGATCGGCGCGCACTGTCTTTTGGAATGGGCCCCTGGGAGTATTTGAGTGGGAACGGTTCAAATTAGGCACCATGGCAATGGCCCGTGGTCTGGCGAATCTTCCGGCTTACACGGTGGTGGGGGGTGGAGATTCGGTGGCGGCAGTCAATGAGTCGGGTGTGGTCACGCGCCTCGGCCACGTGTCCACGGGCGGCGGGGCGGCGCTCGAGCTTGTTGAAGGGAAAACGCTGCCGGGGGTGGCTGCGTTGATGAACTCACCAAGGGGGTAGCTATGTCGTCAAGGTCATTGATGGCGGCGAACTGGAAGATGTACAAGACCGTGGAACAGTCGTTGGCCTATGCCCGCGAGCTGGTCCGGCGCCTAGAGGAGGAACCCGTCTTTGATGTCGAGCAGCTGATCTGCCCCACCATGCCCGCTCTCTACCCGTTGGTGCAGCGGTTGGCGGGAACTTCGGTCAGGGTGGGGGCACAGACACTTGATCTCGGACAGGAAGGGGCGAACACGGGCGCGGTATCGGGATATCTGGTGCGGGAAGCCGGTGCGGAGTACGTCATTGTCGGTCATTCGGAGCGCCGCCAGCTTTACGGCGAGGACGATACGCTGGTGCGGGATAAATCGGTGGCGGCGGCGCAAGCCCGCCTGACACCTATCCTGTGCGTGGGGGAGACGCGTGATCAACGCCAGGCCGGGCAAACCGACGCGGTCATCGTGCGCCAAGTCGAGCCGGTGATCGAGGCTTTGGCCAGTGATGCGGACCTGGTGATTGCCTATGAGCCGCTTTGGGCCATCGGGACCGGCGTGCTGCCCGAACCGAAGGAGGCCAACCGGGTGGCGGAGATAATTCGACAGGTCGTCGACCGGATTCGGCCAAATTTTTCCCGGCAAGTTCGAATATTATATGGCGGGTCGGTCAACCGCGACAATATTTGCGATTTCGCGGCGCAGCCCGGGCTCGACGGGGCTTTGGTCGGCGGCGCGTCGTTAGATGTGGGTCATTGGCTTCAGCTTAATCGGTTTTGGCGAGAGGTGCGGGCATGAAGGGCCCGGTTGTACTCATGGTGTTGGATGGCTGGGGCTTAGCGCCGGACTCGGACACCAATGCCATATCGTCGGCGCCGGAAATCCAATACCGCCGGATTCGCCGCGAGTTCACCGCCTCTCAACTGCAGGCGCACGGAAAGGCGGTGGGTCTCATGCCGGATCAGATGGGCGACTCCAACGTGGGCCATCTCACCATCGGCGCGGGACGCATCATTCAGCAAAACCTGCCGCGCGTTTCCGACGCGGCCGAGTCGGGGGAGTTGGGTGTCAACCCGGTATTGAAAGAGGCTTTGGCCAGGGCCGAGGGACATCGCTTGCACCTGGCCGGGCTCCTATCGCCGGGCGGAGTGCACAGCCATCAAAGCCATCTCCGGGCCTTAATGGAAATCGCCCGAGACGCAGGGTTGCGAGATGTGGTATACCATCTATGGCTGGATGGGCGCGATGTGTCCCCGTCCAGTGCTATGACCTCTCTGGAATTTTTAGCTGAGGCAATTAACAGTATTGGGCTGGGCCGGGTGGCGTCGGTTTCAGGGCGCTATTACGCTATGGACCGGGACCACCGTTGGGATCGGACTGAGAAGGCTTACCGGGCCATGGTTGAAGGTGAGGGGCGAAAGGCCGCGAGTGCCGTGGAGGCTTTGGACTTCGCTTATCGCGAGGGCGAGACCGACGAATTTGTCACACCCACGGTTATCGTGGACCGACACGATGAGCCGGTAGGCCCGGTTCGGGACGGGGATGTGGTGTTGGTGTTCAATTTCCGGGCGGACCGGGTGCGACAAATCACGCGGACTCTGGCCGATCCCGACTTTGATGAATTTGATCGCCCCATAGCATCGGTGGCGGTCTACGGCATGACCGAATATGACGAGAACTTCGCGCTGCCACACCTTTTCAACCGGCCCGAGGTCAAGCATAATTTGGCCGAATGGCTTTCATTGCATGGTATCCGGCAGCTGCACGTGGCGGAAACGGAGAAGTACGCGCACGTCACATTCTTTTTCAACGGCGGTCAGGAGAAAGTGTATCAGGGCGAAGATCGCGTGCTAATTCCGTCGCCCAAGGTCGCAACTTATGACCGTCAGCCGGAGATGAGTGCCGAAAAGATTGCCGATGTGGTGGTTGATCATGTCCGAAAGGGCGGATACGGATTTATCTTGTTGAATTTTGCTAATGCTGACATGGTCGGTCATACTGGGAAATTAGAGTCGGCCAAGGCGGCGGTTCGATCTGTGGACAGGCAAATTGCCCGCGTTGCGGATGCCGTATTAGAACGGGACGGGCTGCTGGCGATTGTATCCGACCACGGCAACGCCGAACGCATGGTGGACGACCACGGCCAACCGAATACCAATCATACCACCAATCCCGTGCCGTTTACGGTTCTGGCCGGACCGTCGTGGCTATCCGGCCGAACCTTGGCGTCAGGGGGACTTCGCGATGTGGCCCCGACTCTTTTGGATTTAATGGGTTTGCCGGTTCCTCCTGAGATGACCGGACAGTCACTTCTCCGAAGGGAGCAGGACGTCGATGAATGATACCATACGAAATTTGCAGGCCATTGAAATACTTGACTCGCGCGGAAACCCGACGCTCATGGTGCGGGCCCAACTGGAGGACGGCTCCGAAGGGGTAGCGCGGATACCGTCGGGTGCGTCGACCGGTGCTCACGAAGCGGTCGAACTGAGGGACGGCGGCCGACGATACGGCGGTCGGGGTGTGCTAAAGGCTATTCGGCACATCCGCGAAGTGATTGCCCCGCAATTGCTGGGCCAACCCGCGTCACGCCAAGCGGACATCGACCACGTGATGACGCTGTTGGACGGCACGCTGCAAAAGTCCCACTTGGGCGCTAACACCATCCTAGGGGTGTCCATGGCGGTCATGCAGGCGGCCGCCGCCTCGGCTCGGCTGCCGCTTTACCGCTACATCGGCGGGGTGCACGCGCGGAAGCTTCCAGTGCCCTTTCTTAACGTGATTAACGGGGGCAGGCATGCGGACAACAACGTCGACATTCAAGAGTTCATGATTGTTCCGGTGGGGGCCTCCACCTTCCCGGAGGCTATGCAGATGGCGTCGGAGACCTATCATGCGCTAAAGGCTCAATTAAAGCGGCAGGGCCTAAGAACCGCTGTCGGTGACGAAGGGGGGTTCGCCCCCGACCTAAACGGCGATGCGCGAGCGCTAGATGTCTTAATTCAGTCCATCGAGGATGCCGGGCTGGAACCGGGCGTGGACATGGTGTTGGCGATTGATGTGGCCGCCACCGAAATCTACCGGGAGGGCGCATACTTCCTCGGCGGCAAACCGCATACCGCCGAGCAACTGACCGCCTGGTACCAAACCCTTATTGATACCTATCCGATTGTTTCGATAGAGGATGGACTGGGTGAGGATGATTGGGATGGTTGGAAGGCATTGCGCCAAGAACTCGGGGGTCGGGTGCAGTTGGTCGGCGATGATATCTTTGTCACCAATACCGACCGGATCGCCCGGGGCATTGAGGAGAATACCGCCAATGCGGTGCTGATTAAGTTGAACCAAATCGGCACCGTCACGGAGACACTGGAGGCTATTGCCATGACCCAGCGCCACGGCTGGTCGGCGGTTGTGTCGCATCGTTCCGGGGAAACCGAGGACACCACCATTGCCGACTTGACCGTCGCCACCAACGCCGGTCAAATCAAGACCGGAGCGCCCGCTCGCAGTGAGCGCGTGGCCAAGTACAATCGCTTGTTGGAGATTGCGGCAGATGATACCGAACTCGAATACGCGGGCTGGGAGGCATTTCAGCGTTGAATTTGGATTTAAGGCAGGTGGCTGAAGGAGTCTATGCCACATCGCGTGCGGCCATGATGGTTGAGGTTGCGGATGTGATTGTCTTTGACATGGACGGTGTGCTCATTGACGTACACCATAGCTATCCCGTCGTCATCTCCAAGGCGGTCGATCACTTTCTTAACGAACGGGGATTTCGCGGCGACGATACCGCCGTGACTCCGGAAGAGACAACCTACTTTAAGGCCGCGGGAGGGTTCAACAGCGATTGGGCCTTGGCTGAGGGCATCTGTCTGATTTATATGGTTAAGGCTGAGTTGGCCGAATCGCAAAATGTCGACGGGCTGAGAAATCTCGCACCGGACTTGGCCGCGGTGGCCCGCGCCGCGGCTCAGTACGGGGGCGGATTGGACGGACTCGAGACCGCCCTGTCCCACCTTATCGAACCTCAGCAGTTGACCCGGGTTAAAGCGTTGTGGGATCGCGACCGGATAACCCGCATTGCCCAGGAATTTTATGCCGGGGACCAAGCCCACGCAGTATTTGGCGTGTCTAACGACACCATCAGCGGAGACGGGTTGATGCTGAGCGAACGGCCGCTGGTGGATCGCGAAACGCTGGCGGTGGGACCTTTCCGCTATGGACTTTACACCGGACGAAACCGCGGCGAGGTGCAAACAGCCTTGGATATGGCGGGGCTTCACGGCATATTTCCCGAAGAAGCGCTTGTCACGGAAACTTTAGGCATCAAAAAGCCTAATCCGAAGGGCCTCTTCCATATTCAGCGGGTGCTCTCACCTAAGTTATTGATTTACGCCGGAGACAATTTGGACGATTGGCAAACGGCGGCACGCTACGAGGCCGAGCGTGCACTCGATGAGCCTCCGTGCCTGTTTTGCGGGGTGCTGGGCGGATCGCCCGGGCCTCTCAGTTATGGCCTGTTTCAGGAACGCGGTGTGGATCTGATGGCACACAACGTCAAAGCACTGCTCCATTGGGTGGCTGAGCGCAAACGCCGGCTGACCACGGCCTGAGTCTCACTTGCGCTGTTCCTGAATGAAACTCGAAACTCGCATTTCACATCCCTATTTTAAAGGCGTGATATATCACCAGGCCTGGCGTTAACCTGAGGACACACGAGCAAAACGCCGCGTATCGCTCCACTAGCTAGTCAATGATCCCCACTTGAGCCTGTGGCCCAAGGTGGGGGCTTGTGAGGAGGCTCGCACAACGCAAGCATTGTACCTGTGCAATTCAGCGTGCGAAAGCACGCTTCCGTGGTTCTGAACAGTCTTTATGCGACCCATTGCAGCGGGATCGTGTGTCCGTGCACAAGGGCAAGACGGCGTGATTGTGGTGGAGGGTGGTGACTGTGGCCAAGGCCACGGACCCCACAGGAGTCCAACTCATCCCCTGCTGTTTTTGGCGTCCCGCAACACATAAATCATTCGCTTTTTCGCCGGGGCTACTTGAACCCCTCCGACGAGGTGATTTTGGGACGCACTCCGGCCGCTGTGGATCATTCGCGAGGACGACGCGACGGGGGTGTGGTATCGCTGGGGGGGCGTTCCGACCCCGGTCCGCCGCATTTTGGACGCGCTCGGGGTCCCCGTGACGCGGAAATTCGTGGGGAATCCCTTGGGCCAACCACTTCGAGCACTGACCAAAAAATCCCGGGAATGCCATAAAGGTGAGTTGCGGAACTTGAGTCAAATGCAAGGCCGTATGCGTGCCTTTGGCCAAGGACTCGAGTGTTTACTTTGCATAGTCATTTTCTTCGCATAGGGCGGTCTATGCAAAGCCTTGCATACACCGTCCCGCGGGATCCCGCGCGTTCGGGCGATGGCTCCCGTTGCAGGGGCGCGATCAACCATCGCTCGATGCATAGGAGCACCCAGGGATAGCGGGTTCGAATTTATCAAGGGTCCTCATCTGTTGGTATCATATGGGTACGTGGCGTTGTATCGGAGGGATAGTAATTGAAATGGGAGAACGTACGGGAACAGTATCCAGACCGATGGGTGGTCTTTGAGGCTTTAGCTGCCCACACGGAAGAAGATACACGGTTTGTCGGTGAACTGGCAGTAATCGACCATTTTATGGAAGGTCGTGACGCCATGAAGCGCCAGCATGAATTGCATAAGGCGCATCCGACAAGAGAGTATTACTTCTTCCATACATCAAGGGAAAACCTGAATATTGTTGAACGCAAATGGGCGGGTATAAGGGGGTTCCGAGCTTGAGGGCGGACTTCCGTTGGGACACGTAACTGTCGCCTTTCGTGGTCGGTCTCTCCATCTTCAGAACGTCTTGCTCGATACTGGTTCAGCCGGTACGGTTTTCAGTGCGGATCGCTTGGCGGGAATCGGAGTGGAGCCGGAACCGCTCGATGTGACCCACCTCATTCGAGGTATCGGGGGCACTGAGTTTGTGTATTCCAAAACGCTCGAGTCGATTACTATGGATAATGATGTTGGATGGTTCTTCGGTCGAAATCGGGCCGATGGACTACGGATTTGATATTGATGGCATTCTGGGGTTCGATTTAATCCGGGAAGCAAAGTTGGTCATAGACGCATCACGAATGTCCATCTTCAAGGCAACCGAGTGACTCACGGATAAGATTCAACAAAGCGATGAGTGCCGGAGACCACCATTTATCCTTTGCCAGCAGATCTGGGTAACAATCGGAAATTTCCCACTACTCAAACGAAGTGGTGCAAGTTCCTGTTGCTGAACCAATCAGATTCCTTGCGCATGCGTAGTTCCCGTCTTAAGACATCGCCAGTCCGATGCGCCATGTATTCGCGCTTTATTTTTGCTGCTCAGGAACGCCTCCCTAAACGGACACATACCTTAGAAAGAGATTTCAAAAGGAGGGCGTTTCGTATGGGCGATCTGGACTACGAGCAGCTAATGCCACTGTTTGCTTCGGGGAAAAACAAGGATTTGTTGCCACTGCTACTGTTGTTGTTGGGCCGCGACGGAGACACGACTACCAGTGACGATGACACCGACGACGCCCCGCCCAACACGTTTGGCGGATATCTTATGAGTCTCATCGGGGATGAAGTGCAGGTTAGTTTGGGCACGCCGGTTGATAATGGAACGCTGCTTAACGGTCGACTGACGGATGTGACCGCGGAGTACATCATTCTGCGGAATGTGTGGGCCTCCGGGGTATTCCTCGGCCCGCGATCGCATGTAGCGGTCCTGATTAGTAATATTGTGGGAATCAATCGACTCCCCAAACACCACCAATGGTTGCCGCTGCTTGAGTTATGTCAGCGGCGGAGCGGGAGCGAGAGTTGATGGTCTTGTCGGCTTCCTATGTTGCTCGGAGCGGTGTTCGAGCCCAAGGTCCGTGGGTCAAGCATACGGGTGGGTGAGGGGGACGCCATCGTGAATCGACCATGGGAGGCAACGCCAATTGCTAGGGCGCTTCACTGGCATGGATGGGGAGGCCGCGGCGGGAGCCTCCCCTTGCTGGCGGCAACGGATATTGGCGAGATCGTCCACTTGAAGCTACAAGCCAATCCGCAATCGACCAGAAGCCTCGTTAATGATTGGATCGGTACGCAACTAGGTCGTGCTTTGGGGGTTCCCGTCCCCAGGCCACTGCTGGTTTCGGTGGAGTTCGCCGACATCGCAACTTTTCCGATTTTGCGCAGCCGTCGGTGGCGACCGGGTCTTCAGTTTGCGACGCGCTGGGTGCCGCAGTGTCGGCGCGTTATGCTTCCCTGGGCGACAGAGAGCCTACCGAGCAACTACGCCGATATTCCACTCATTGTCTTGTTCGAATTATGGCTCGACAATCATGACCTGAAGATTTCTCATCTTCGACTTTGTGGGCAACCTGATCGGCAATTCTTGCTGGTGACCGACCATGGCTATATGGCCGGCGGCGCACGATGGACTCCACGCACTCTGAAGCAGCGGCGCTACGAACTGCCACAACTCCGCATTTTGGAGGGATTAATGACAGGACTCCCTTCACCGTTGACCTGTCAGGACGCCGTCGCGCGAATGCAACAGATCAGGCGGAATGACCTCGTCAGCGTGGTGCGGTCTGTTCCTGCCGAATGGGGCCTATCACCATCGCACCAGGCGGCTCTGGTAGATTTTCTCATGGCCCGGTTGCCGTACGTGCCTTCGGTGGCGCGGAGGTTGGAACGATGGGCTGTGGACAGGGCTCTTCGTCGCGTGTGAATGATTCTTAAGCCAGTGGCGCTCACACTTTGGCGGTATTTGCCATATTAGTGTAACGGACGATCCCAACCATTTATGAAGGAGGAATACACCGTGTCACGTTCATCAAGAAGGTACGGCGACCCGCTCTTGCTGCTACTCCTGCTCTGTTGCTGCCGTCGGCCGCACCGCTGCCACCACAGCCACAGCCACAGCCACAGCCACAGCCACAGCCACAGCCATAGCCATAGCCACAGTCACAGCTGCAGCCATAGCCACAGTCGTAGTGGAGTGGTTCCGGCGTCCATGGGTTAACGGCTTAGGGGTCCGATCGCCCGATTACGCCGCCCGTTCGTTCCCGCCGTCACGCTATCTTGGCGGCGGGCTTTTACTGTGGCGGAAGTCGGTATTTTCCTGCATCGTTGGTATGTTGACCAAGAATGAAACATAACGTTTCTAGCAAGGAGGCAAGTCAAGATGACAGCAAATAATAGTATCGGTTCTGCGACGGATGGAGAGCGCGAATCTAAACCACCGAATCGTCTCCGGATCCAGTGGGATACGGCCAGGCTTGACTCTGGAGGTACGCACACCGCGAGTATGCCAACAACGGTTGAACCTTCGCCGCACGCGTCTGCCCCATTTGGAGATCATCCGATAGCTCCATCCGACTCTGGCGAGGAGGTGACGCCGGAGCCGCGCCAGACCGTAGACGAGACAAAGACGGGCAGGCATGTTGAGCCTCTCCGCCGGCCTAATTCTTTGCCCGAGGCGAACCGCACGAAAGTTCAGCCGGATTCAGAGGCAACCCCTGTGGCCGTACCAGCTTTAGTCACGGATTTACAGCGGATCATCGGCAAGTTGGAGTTGGTTACCCGCATCCTGCAAGATTTTGATCGACTGGTGCATGAATCGTTGGGAATCTTGGAACCCGGCGCGTCGCCGGGCAAATCTTCGGCCCACGGCGACGGCGCGGGGTTCTTAATGACGGATAACCGCCGGGAGTTACTAGAACTCATTGCCCGACGAATTAATCAATAGGCCGGTGTTCGCCGTTGACAGTGAGTTATCTTGACGGAATAGATGACTGAGAGTGCCGTTCAGGACGATGGCCGGCAAGGGATGTCAAAGCTTCGGTTCTCCGACTGTTTCTAAGCACCAGGGTTGCCAAAGTTCCGACAGTTCCTCCGGGACTCCGCTCTGGACCGATTGGCAGGAGGCTGAAGTAGCTTCTTGAAAGAACTCCGATTCTCGTGGACCGCTCCGGCGAGATGTTGCGCTGTCTTCAGGTCGTGATGGCGCGCAGTGGCCGTTAGGATCACGCGCCGTGCAAAACCTGAACCTTTCTCACCGTCCTGGATCGGTTGGCTGGGACGTGATGGCAAGGAATTGGCGTAAGTCACTGTCGCGTGACGCTTTCCAGGCCGGTCACGGCCTATTTTGCGTCACAGTCCGTCGCGAGCTTGGCCCTCGTGGCACCAAATAGCCGCCTCCCCCTCGTTTAGAGGCGTACTCTCGATCACCGAACAACTGCCTGTCGGTCTCAATGGCTTGCTGTGTTATAATAACGAGACACGAGTGGCGTGCGGTACGGGGAAGGTTGGGATGAGAAGGTGACCTTGGCTCTAATTATTGGGGAGATTGTCTTGGGACTGGCTCTAATGGCTGCCATCATTCTGCAGACAGGATACACGCCAGGCATGTCGGGCGCTTTTGGCGGCGGGTTTCAGCAGCAAAGCGGGTACGGTGTAAAAAAGCAGGGTGTAGACGATTTGCTGGCGCGGGTCACAGTTGTCGTGGGCGTTATGTTTGCAGTCGTGACCCTGCTTTTGGCCCGTTTTTGGTAGGGATTCTTTCGCGGTGAGCCTCTGGCCGCCCGCCTAGGGCGTCTAGAGGTTTTGCTGTTAGTTTAGGTTGAGGAGAGGCGGATTGGCTAGGCAAAGAAAATCAACACCAGAAAATTTCTTCGAACAGTTGTTTGCGTTGCTCTATAAGAGCGAACCGATCCCCGAATCGGCCGTGGTCTCACGGCTGGCGGGCGATCAAAAAACGCCATCAAAGGCACTGTATCGGGCTTTTTCGGAGCTTAGGCGCGAGGGATGGCTAGTTCGCGATTTTGAGGGAAACGTGGCGGTTAAGACGCGTGTGGGGGTGCTTCGGGTTAATCCGCGCGGGTTCGGCTTCGTCGTGAGCCCCGCTTACCCTGAGGACGATGTGTTTGTTCCCGCACGCTTTTTATTGAGCGCCACTCATGACGATCGAGTCCTGGTGTGGGTTCGCCACGTCAGTGGATCGCCGGGTCCGGAGGGCCGCATCATGGACGTGGTGGAACGCGCTCACACACACCTGGTAGGCCGGTTGGACCGCCCCAAGAGCGGGGGTGGATGGTGCGTCATTCCGCGGGATCTGCGCCGGCCGGTGGTCCAAGTGCAGCGACCTTCCGATTTCAGTCGATGGCGTTTGGGGCTCATCGTGTCCTGTCGCATTACCGAGTGGCCTCTAGATCCGAGGCGGCCGGTGCGCGGAGTCGTCGACGAAATCTTGGGGCAGGCCAATGAACCGGGCGTCGATGTTCGGGCGTTGATGGTAGAACGGCACCTTCATTCCACCTTTCCCCAGGATGTGATTCATGAGGCCGACGCGTTGCCTGATATGGTGCGGGAACGCGATATGGCGGGACGCGAGGACCTCACCGACCGTCTGGTGGTCACCATTGACGGTAGCGACGCCAAAGACCTGGACGACGCGATATCTGTGGAAGTTACCGAAAACGGGTGGCGGGTGGGGGTCCACATAGCCGATGTCAGCTATTACGTGCCTGAAGGGTCGGCGCTGGACATGGAAGCCCGCCGCCGTGGCACTAGTGTGTACCTAGTCGATCGGGTGATCCCGATGCTGCCGGAACGGCTGTCCAATGGCATCGCCAGCCTGAATCCCCATGTGCCCCGGCTCACCATGACGGCTTGGATTGATCTAGACAAGCATGGAAACCGCCAGGCCGTATGCATTGCACGCACGGTTATTGAGAGCAAATACCGCCTGACCTACGACCAGGTAAACCAGGTGATTGCCGGTGAATTGGCCGTGGATGAGGCATTGGGTGAGTTATTGGCTTCGGCCCATGAACTGTGCAATCAGTTAAACGCCACACGCGTACGTCGGGGCGCCGTAGATTTTGACCTTCCCGAAACCAAAGTGGTTTTGGGTGACGACGGTCATCCGGTCGATATTGTGCCACGCAGTCGCGGCATCTCCGAATCTATCATTGAGGAACTCATGCTCTTGGCGAACGAGGCGGTGGCGGGTGAATTGATTCGCCATCATTTGCCTGGCTTGTTCCGGGTCCACGAGGAGCCGGGCGATGACAAAATGGACCAGTTTCGCGAGCTTATCGGCGTTCTAGGGTATCGATTGCCCAAACCAGTGACGCCGAAGTCCTTGCAAAAGCTATTAGCCGACGTTAAAGGCAAACCGGAGGAGCGTGTGGTGAACAGCGCCCTTTTGCGGTCGATGAAACAGGCGCGGTATGGGCCCATCAATATCGGCCACTTCGGGTTGGCGTCGCGAGAGTACACCCACTTCACCTCGCCCATCCGGCGATACCCGGATCTCTGGGTTCATCGTGTGCTTGCTCTGCACTTGGCGCATCAGTTGTCCGACGCCGATCGCGAGCGACTGGAAGATCTCGTGCAAGAAGTTGGCGAGACAAGCTCGGCGCGCGAGCGCGAGGCCATGGAAGCCGAACGTGATTCGGTGGAGATGAAAGAAGCCGAATATATGCGCGAGCGTCTTGGCGAAGAATACCACGCGGTGATTTCCGGCGTTACCAACTTCGGAATTTTTGTGGAGCTGCCCAATTTAATCGAGGGACTGATTCGCATGGAAGAGTTGCCTCAGGATTATTGGGTGTTTGACCCGGTTCACTATCGCCTCACCGGTGAGCGCACCGGACGCATCTTTCAGCTGGGGCAGGAGGTCGACGTGGTTGTGGCGGCCGTGGACGTGCCGCTGCGTCGGATTGATTTCCGGTTGAAACCCACGGGAGTCTCTCAAACAGGGCAGGGGCCCAAACGCCGTGGGAGAAAATCGCGCAGGCGTCGGTGACCTTTTCCGGCTGGATGGCGTTATCTCGGTAGGCAGGTGATACCGATGAGCATGGCGCACGATTCCACAGCGGGAACTTTGGCACCATTGACGCTGGCGTTAACGTTCGGCGGCAATCAGTTATATCTTGTTGGCCGACATGAAGCACCGCTGTGGATGCGGCGGTATGGCCCCTGGCGGCGCTCAGTCAAGGTGCGCTGGCACCGCATCGATCAAATCCCCGGCCATTGGTGGCTAGGCCAATCGGGGCGCAGCCTAGTCGTCTTGGGTCAGGGTCCCCGCCCTCCGCTGAAACTCATGCGGGTTGGGGATGCCTGGCAGGGGCTAGTCCCTCCCGGCCGTCAATCCATCGTGGTGACATTACCCGACAGCTCCCTGTATGAGGTGGCACCCGTCGGTGTGCATTAACGGGAGGAATCAGTCCACTGAAGCAGCCGGTTAAGCCAATCCCGGTCAATACGCTGTTCCCCGTTTTGAAGTACTTGAACCGGCGACTGATCCTCAGGCAAGTGAATGGTTAAGCTGTCCCCGGTCAACTCTGCCGGTCCTAACCTCTCTTCGGGCCGGGATATTCTCCACCAAATCACGCGCATTCAACTCACCTCATCAATCAATTATGTCTTATGGAACCGGTTTAGAAGGCTCAGATTGATATTTTGCAGCGTCCGTGCGAGAATGGCCATTGATTGTGAGGTGGTTCGGATGGCGCGGCCTGAAAAACCGGTGGCGGAAAATCGCAAAGCCCGCCACGACTATTTCATCGACGAGGTGGTCGAGGCCGGCATTGTGCTGACAGGTACCGAAGTGAAGTCGATGCGGATGGGCCGTGTCAATTTGCGGGACAGTTTTGCCCGGGTGGTCGGCGGCGAAATTTTTTTGATCAACTTACACATTGCTCCGTACGATAAAGGTAATCGGTGGAACCACGAACCGTATCGCGACCGCAAATTGCTCTTGCATAAAGAACAAATTCGCGATTTGGCCGCGCGCGTCAAACAGGACGGCATGACCCTGGTCCCGGTCCGAATGTACTTTGACAAACGTGGCCGCGCTAAGGTACTATTAGGTGTTGCCAGAGGTAAGAAGCAGTATGACAAGCGGCACACCATGCACGAGCGCGAAGTAGAGCGCCACATCGACCGCGTGATGAAAGATCGCAGGCGGTAAGACTCGGGGGCGAACTAGATTCGACGGGGATGGACGGGGTGCCGGATAGCGGGCCGAGCTCTGTGTCTCGTAAAACCGCAGGAAACAATAACTGCCAACGAATCAAACGACTCTTTCGAGTACGCTTTAGCTGCTTAATCCCAGCTAACGTGGCCTAGCGAAGTGCCTGTCCTTCTCTAGTTCACGTAAAATCAGGCAGGATACCTCCCCAAAGGCCCGAGTGGGGACGGGAAACTTAGGGCTGGCCTCAAGTTGTCGCGCTTCGGACGGCGGCGTGAGGTGAGATTAATTCCGAAGCTACGCTCGTAGAATTCCGGTATGACGTGTCTTCGGACGGGACGGGCAGCACGTCCCCGCCTCCACCAATTTTAGCTCCCGACACGCGTTGGGAGTTTTTACATAGATGGTAGATGGGCTGATATGGCAGGCTAAGGGCGTTGATATTAAGGAGGGTGGCGGGTGAGACCAGACGGGAGAGCTCGGGACGAAATTCGGCCAGTTACACTGGAGATGGGCTACAGCCGCTGGGCCGAGGGATCCTGTTTAATTCGCCAGGGGGGAACCCAGGTGTTGGTGACCGCCACGGTGGAGGACAAAGTGCCACCGTTCGTGCGCGGTACCGGCCAGGGATGGATCCAGGCAGAATACGCCATGTTGCCGCGCGCCACTCAGGAGCGGACTCACCGAGAATCGGTGCGTGGGCGCCAACAAGGTCGCTCGATTGAAATCCAGCGGTTAATTGGCCGATCACTGAGGGCGTCGCTCCATTTGAATCGCTTAGGTGAGCGTAGCATCATTGTTGACTGTGACGTGCTGCAGGCCGACGGAGGCACCCGCACCGCGGCCATTACTGCGGGCTTTATGGCTTTGTGGCAGGCCGTTCATCAGATTCACCAAAAGACCCCGTTCGAAAAACCTCCGTTTCGCGCTCGCCTGGCCGCCACCAGTGTGGGGTTGAAGAAGGGTGAAGGCTTGTTGGACCTATCCTATCAGGAAGATGTCGACATTGACGTCGACTTCAATCTTGCCCGTTTATCCAGCGGCGCATGGGTGGAAATGCAAGGAACGGGTGAACACGCCGCCTTTTCCCGCCAGCAACTGAATGACGTACTGGACCTGGGTGATTTGGGGCTGGACCGTTTGGACGCGTTACAGCAGGAAGCTTTTTTTGAGGGGGCTTCCCTGATTGAGGCCTAAGGTGGTATTGGCTACGCATAACCGGGGCAAGCTCGAAGAGTTTAAAAAACTCTTGGGGGACGCGCCCTTTGACCTTATTGCGTACAACAGCGATGGGGAAATTGTGGCGGAAACCGGCAACACTTATCTAGAAAACGCCCGCCTCAAGGCTCATGCCGTTGCTAAAGACTCAGGACTTCCGGCTCTGGCGGACGATTCCGGGGTGGAAGTGGATGCGCTTCACGGTCTTCCCGGCATTCATTCGGCTCGCTTTGTGAGCGATATTCCCTGGGAAAATTCACGGGAAATATTAACGCGGCTCATGTCGGTGCCGCGAGATGAGCGGACGGCGCGAATGCGTGCGGTTCTCTGCTTGGCCTGGCCGGATGGACGGGAGCTTTGGACCGAGGGCGTATTGGACGGGATCATTTTGGGATGGCCCAAAGGACGATATGGATTCGGAGTGGACCCGATTTTTTCGGTTGACGGCCGAATGTCGTTGGCCGAGTTGGCGCCCGACGAAAAGAATCGCATTTCCCACCGTGCTGTAGCCAGCGAAGCCCTTAAGATAAAGGTTTCGCAAAGTCGGTTGTGAATCCCTAAAACACTTCGATATGATGAATAGAGCAGAGGCGACTCGGAGAGGAGACCGGGTGTGAATTGGTATGTTTTAATTGCTGCGCTTTTGGCTTCATCGGTCGAATTTGTTGAAGCGTTGACGATTGTTCTGGCCGTCGGAACCGTTGAAGGCTATCGTCCCGCGCTACGCGGGACGGCAATGGCCGTGATCGTGCTCGCGGCCCTGACGGCGATCTTGGGGGTGGGCGTTCTTCGCTATGTGCCGATTAATGTCCTCCGGGGCATTATTGGTGTACTGCTCTTGTTGTTTGGGGTCAAATGGTTAAGAAAAGCTATCCTGCGGTTTTCGGGGAGAACGGCGCTTCACGACGAAACGCAGATTTTTGATCGCGAAGTCGGGAAACTTAAAAAGAGCCAAGGCAACGCCTTCGCGGCGCAGGCAACCGCCTTTAATGGCGTATTTTTAGAAGGGCTTGAGGTTGTGGTCATCGTATTGACCATGGGATCCGCCGCGCAAGCCTATAGCAGCGCCATTATCGGATCGGCCGTCGGTCTCGTGCTAGTCTTAAGCGCGGGGCTAATTCTTCGGGCACCGCTATCACGCGTGCCGGAGAATGTGATGAAGTTCGTGGTGGGTATAATGCTGACTAGCTTCGGCAGCTTTTGGGCTGGCGAATCGCTCGGCGTGGTCTGGCCGTACAAGGACGCCAGCATCCTGATCTTAATCGCCGGGTACCTGGCCGCTACATGGCTTATTGTATCCTCCATGAAGCGAAGGGATGCAGCGACTTCATGAAATGGCTGAAAGAAGTCTACGACTTGTTTGTGGATGATCCCAGGCTGGCGTTGTTGTCCTTGGTGGCGTTGGCCGTGGCATTAGTCGTTGCTAAGCTGGGAGCGCGCACGGCCGCTGGTCTGGCTATCTTTTTAGTTGTTGCGGGCTCGCTTTGGTACAGCACACGACGTGACTGATTGACGCCGATTTTTAGTGACTGTTATAATAATGTGATGGCGGGGCGTAGCGCAGCTTGGTAGCGCACTTGCTTTGGGAGCAAGGGGTCGGGGGTTCGAATCCCTCCGCCCCGACCATGTTGAGGCGTCCCCGTAGCTCAGTGGATAGAGCGCGGGACTTCTAATCCCGGCGTCGCAGGTTCGAATCCTGCCGGGGACACCATCCTAAGACCGTATTGCGGGATTTTTATTGCCCACGCGAAGGGCAAAAATCAGTCTTTACCCACACGAATACCCACACTAACGGGCAATGCCCGACGACACGCCCCCGGACTGCCCGCGCATTTCATCACAGTTGCGCAGTATCAACTCCCGAACCAATACGCGGCACCCACAAAAAATCGGCCGGCACGTGAGCACCGACCGACGGGCCGCAGCAACGGGCCGCAGATTAGTCCGGGAGCCAGGACTCGATCAGCTGCCGGATGGTCGAGCGTTGGGCCGGGCTCAGGCGAGAGTAACGGGCAAGTAGAAACGCCCAGTCTTTCGTGTCACCAGCTACCCCTTCAGATGAGATCTGTGATCCGGGTGATCCCGCCAGAGAAAATTTTTGTTTGTGGGTGATCGATTCGCGCGGAAATTCGGGCACGGGTGGAATTGTCCACGGGATTTCTCGCACCGCTTGTCGATAGGCCATCGCGTCCAAATCCCCGGAATGCCCCCAACCTTGGTCGGTCACTACTCCCGACCACGTGGTATAGTCCGTCTCACACCCCCATTCCGTTGCCATCACCACCCATGGATCCCGCTAGTAAGCCCAGCGCCGGACCAGACATGGAACGGGCGCGGAAAGAAGGCAAGCCTATCGGACGACCAAAGGGCACCGACCCTCAAAAACAAGCCCACATGGCCCGCGTGCTGCCTTTGTTGTATTCGGGCAGTGTGTCCTGGCGGCAGGCGGCCCAGCAAGCCGGGGTAGCCCTGAGTACCCTTCAGCGATTCGTCCAAACTGCCGACCAACCCCAATCCTCGTGATGATAGTGTGTACCGAAAAACGGGGGTCCAGTTCCGGCGTCGGCCCATGAGGCCCCGAACGGGTTTGGGCCCCTCTTATTTTGTACCGTCGCGTACCGATAAAGGAAGTCGCTTAGCGGTACGCCCCCCTTGCATTGATGCGCATTGTGATACGTATTATACTAAACGGGGGAACCGAGGAGGGCGGCCATGAAGTCGTATTCGTCACGTGAGGTTTTGCGCATCCTCTTGGCGGATGGCTGGGTGATTAAACACCAGACGGGTTCTCACGTCCAGCTGGTGCATCGCGTCAAGCCCGGCAAGCACCGTTCCGCACCCTCGGAAGGATTTGGACCCGAAGACTCTGCGGAGTATCGCGAGGCAATCCGGCGTCATTTTCCCCTAGAGGTGAAACCTAGGAGGCGAGCGAGCCATGAAAGACCGATATCTATTTCCGGCCATTTTTGAACCGGGCGACACCGCGGGGTATACGGTCACGTTTCCCGATCTGCCGGGTTGTATTACGGAAGGGGACACCATGGAAGAGGCGTTTGCCATGGCGAAAGAAGCCTTGGAATTGCATATATATGGCATGGAAGAGGATCACGATCCGATTCCTGATCCGTCCCGGTTGAAGCCCGCAACCGTCCCTCCCCAGGCGATGGTCGCCGTGGTGGAGGCGTGGATGCCCGTGATCCGCAGTAAAATGGCCAACCAGTCTGTCAAGAAAAACTTAACAGTTCCCAAGTGGCTAGCAGACGCGGCGGACCGGGCTGACATCAATTATTCCCAAGTCCTGCAAGAAGCCCTCAAGTCGCGGCTGGGTGTGGCCGGGGGACTGGCTGATCATTCCCCTTGACCGTGGGCCGCCCTCCGCCGCGACACCGACGCGCTACGCAGCGACCGTGCCGGACGGGGGAAACCGTGATGGACCTCTTTGTGATCACAGAGAGTGTGCCGGCAGGACTTCCCCCCACGCATCGCGAACCCTTCTCATGTGAGGCAACGATGCCATTTCGAATACCTTTTTTGTGAGTCAAATCGGCCTGGCGTTATTCGGTCTATACTATAGGTAGAGGAGTAAGTGATGGCGAACAACAAAATTGTAACGCCTCACCTAGAGAAATCTTTCTCGAAGCAAACCGACGAAATGAAAAAGGTAATCGACCAGGCCATGAAACAAGGTACGATTAAAGAGTTGGTAAACCGATCAGGCAATAAAGTAGATCTATCGAAGATCATCTCGCCCATTCAACGAACAGGCAACTCGAAATAGGGCCTTTAGTGTTCGCAATTTTCTTTCTGTAAAATTTCATTGGCTAACGTCAAGAGCAACTTCTTCAGGGTCATGCGCTGGTACAAATTCTGGTTCAGCATCACGTTATGGAGATGGGACAAGAGAATCAGCGCGATGAAGCTGATGAAGACCTTGTTTTGCTTTTGCATCCGATCATCGCGATGGACGCGGGGGCGTCCCAAATCGAGCGTCACTTTCAAGCGGAGGAACCCCTTCTCGACCACATCCTTGTGGCGATCAATAGCGGGCGCCTGCGTTGCATCAGCCACATCCTTACTCACCATGACGAGCCACCCCGCCGTCTGCCATTCCTTCGCGACGACCTTGTCCCGAATGTTCACTGTATAGCCCGACGGGGTGTGGGCCGATTGGCGGATGATCAGGTACTTCTTGGCCACCGCGTCCGCCAAGGCGGACGGCGGATCGGCCTCCGCGCGGTCTTTCAGGACGGTGACCTGGGCGTACAGCTCTTCCTGCCGGATCACCGCCTTCAGCGCGTGATAGTACACGTGCGTATACAGGCGGTGCTGAGCATTCCACGCCCGCTCTTGAGTGACCGCGCGCAGCGTGTCCGCGCCCAGTACCAGCGTATGCTGCAGGCGGTCGATATCCTTCCGTTCGCTGGCGACCAGGCGCTTGGCAAACCCTGCGGTAAAGGGCACCGCGATGATAAAGCGCATCGCGGGCGTGTGCTGAAGCGGCATTCACATTGCGGGTGCTGAAAAACCCCTGGTCCATCACGGCTAACACTGGCTTGCCCCCGGCAATCGCGTCCATTTTCGCCAGGGTGGTCTCCCATGTGCTCACAATACGCCAGGCCACACCATACGGGCCAGATTCTTGCGCTGCGGGTAATTTACCGGCCTTAATCCAGCGGCGCACGGTTTTATCACTCACACCGAACCGTTGGGCCGCTTCCTGAATGGAGACGGTATGGTTGGACATTTGTCCATTGAGCTCGTCCACCCTGATCCCCTCTCATAGACAGTGTGTCCCATGACTATGGTCATGTCCATACTCCGGAGTTATTTGGATAATATTTCAAATTTTAGTTGTGGGTGGTAACGTCTACTTCCTTAGAAGCATTACTCATTTCACGAAAATCGAACACGTTGATTCGAGCACACCCGTTGAAAGACGGGGTCGCAAAGCCATAGGATCTGACGTCCCAACAAAGGGGGCAAGATAGCCGTGCTGCCAACGTGGCCGCGTTCTTCTTGGCATCGGGCCCCACCTCTCCGGCCGGATGCGGGGGTCATTTATCGTGGAGGATTGGTTCTTCGGGGATTGATGGCGGGCCTACTCTTCTGGGTTTCCATCCAATTTCCCCACTCGACCTGGAATCATGCGTGGATGGTTGCGGCTGGCCTGGCGCTCGTTGATGGGGTGGCCGCCCTCATTGTGCTGCGAAGGCCGGAGGGAATCCCGCGAATGATTCCCTATACGGTCGTGGCGGACGGTGCGATCGGATGGGGTGTCGCGTGGGTCTACAGCCAATCCCCCCATACGTTGGTTCCGGGTTTGTTAACGCTGTATACCCATGAAATTCTCACCTATTATCCGAACCGCCGGGGGGCGGTCTGTGCGGGGCTCTACATTATCGTCACGAATAGTCTGTTGGGGATTGTTCCGGGGGTGCATACGGCGCCGTTGTGGCCCTGGTCGGTGGTGGTGTATTGGACGGTCCTGGACGCGCTGATTTGGGGAGCCTTCCTGATGCCGCTACACTTTCCCCTGCGGCCTCGTGCGGTCGCGTTACTGACCGAGCGAGAACGCGAGATTTATTACCTCCTGGTGGCGGGCTGGTCGACTCCCCAGATTGCTGAGTCTTTGCATATCGATGCCGGGACCGTGCGGAGCCACATCGCCCACATTCATCATAAGCTCGGGCGTTCGCACCTCTAGACACCTGTCTACCCCTCCCGTCCATACGGGGATTATTGACCAAAGCCCGTGGAGACGCCTGTTGAGGCCTCTCCACGGGCTTCTCTGCGCTCTCCACGCCAAAATCCACGCACTCCACGGTTATTTCCACTTCCTCCACGCGAAGGGCCTGGGGTTTAATCACCGATACAAAGGAGGGACAAGTTATGCGGGCTGGAACCCTTTCCTCCCGGAACAAGCTGCAACGACATTACGCCGCCCGCCGCTACAAGATGAATTGAGAGGAGGATCAGGATGCTGACGATGAGTGATTTTTTAACGGTGGCCGGTGCCTCGGGTCTCACGGTAGCCATCGTGACGTTACTGAAGACACTATGGCCGCGCGGCGCGGACCCATGGGTCACATGGGGGGTGGCCGAAGCGATAATGTTCACCGGCGGGCTCTTGTTTCACGGCGACCAGTTAACGGCGAAGACGGTTGTGTTGCTGTTCATGAGCGGGATTGTCGTCGCAACAACGGCGTTGGGTAGCCAGACGAGCACTACCCTTGTCCTCCGACAGCGCACAGCGAAAAGGGGGCCTCGGTCATGACGCAGCACACGATAACGATACGGCGGGGTGTGCAGGTCGACCTCGCTTACGAGGGCGTGTGGCAGGGTCGACAGTTTCATCCGCTGCCGGCCCGCACTTTTCGCATCATGCAATACCTGATTAGCCACTTCGATCAGGTCATTCCTCAAGCCGCTCTGCTGTCCATTGGGTGGCCCGATGAGCCGCGTGTCGGACAGGACTTGTATCGGCATATTCATCGGATTCGAGAACTAATCGAAGTCAATCCGACTAGGCCTCAATACTTGCTTACGCGTAAGGACAGAGGTTATGTATTCATGACAACACCACTTTGTCGCATGTCCGCAGGCAACCGGCACACGTCAGTCGTTACTTAGAAGGGACCATGATAGTCACAGATTGCTCCTTGTCCGTGAGTAACCCATATCGGCCTATAGACGTTCTATCGGTAGTGATAAGGAAAAGAGGCAAATACTTATGGGCTGGCGACCTATCGTTGTCGGAGTTGCCGCCGCGGTCAGTCTGTCGGCCGCGGGGGCCGCTCTGTCTCTGAGGATCAGTGCCGCGCCGGAGAGGCCTCTAGTAACGAACACCCTTCAACGCCCATTGACCCAATTGTATACGCTGAAAATGATGACGCTGCGGGCAGGCTGGGCCGTCAACGGCAATCAACTCTTGCATACCGTCGATGGCGGGCGGTGCTGGGTATCTGTGACTCCGGTCGGGTTGCCCATCATCGTCGATGGTTCGACGGTGCGCAACACGGTCTGGCAATTCGTAAATGGGCAGACGGCTTGGATAGCCGGGCGAGCGGGGCCCGGCGCGACCGTGCGTTTGGCCTATACGCGAGACGGCGGTCGGCATTGGAAGGAACAGACCATACCGGTGCCCGGACTCACCAACGGCACGGAACTGACGGCGGTGGACTTTCTCAACAGCCACGAGGGCTGGATTATGGGGAGTGGTCTCGGCGTCATCGGAAGCACAACGATCTGGACCACTACCAATGGCGGTCAAACGTGGCATCAGGTGTACGGAACACCCCTGGCGGGGGGGAACTTGGTCTTTCAAACGCCCACCATGGGATGGATAACCATCGCGACCCCGGGCAACGACGGGCCCCAATTCAAGCTCGAGACCACGACGACGGGCGGGCGCGCATGGACCGCCGTTCCGTTGCCGAATATCGGGTGGATCGAACCCGCCGGGCCGCCTACGTTTCATGGAGCCGCCGGCCTGTTGTCCGTGTGGGGTACCACCGGGTTTGTCACGGTCTTGCGTACGTCGGATGGAGGACAGCGGTGGGTTTGGTCCTCCCGCAAATTGCCGTTTCCCACGAACAGCGCCATGTTTTGGACCGTTCGAACGCGGGGGGGAGCCGTGGCATGGGCCATAACATCCGGCCGCCTCTGGCGATCGACTAATGGGGGACAGACGTGGACGTTGCGTAGCACGGCAGCATTTCTGAAGACCGCATCGGGTCTCGACTTTTTGAATCCGAGTGTGGGCTGGTTGTGGCAACGGACGAAGAATGGCCGTACCCAGCTTTGGCTTACTACATCCGGCGGGCAGCGGTGGACAGCCATTTCCCCGACCCTGAACGTCCCGATGAGGAGACCCCATAGAGTTTAACCTACAGTACCTCCGATCAGAGAGACGGAGAAGCGTGTGCGCGTTTCTCCGTCCTCGTAGGGTGTGCCGCAACAACTAGGGAATGGGGCAGTACTGCCCAAGCGCCGTATGGAAGTCGATATTCGGATTCCCCATGTCTAAGTCGACATAGTATTGCTGACCAGTGCTGGAGTTGGTGACTAGCGCGTTCCCCGTGTATTGCCATAGAGTCGTTGACTGACCGATCGCAACGTCGGTACTTGTATAACTCGTGTCCCAACTTGATGGAAATCCTAGCAATTGAGGACTAATGTAACTCGACACGGCGACAAAGTTCGGCCGGACACCGTAGGTGCTCACGCATGTGTTGACAGAATCCCACACTTTCGTCGCGTCCTGTCCGCCATAGACACCACCCCAACCAATCAGTTGATTGCCCACCGAATCCGTGACGCCGGTTGCCATCTGCTGCAGCCAGCCAGCCAGATAGTCGGCAAAGTTGAACGTTGGGAAGCCCTGGCCCGGCGTCTCACAGTCCAACGCGAAGGCGCACATATAGAGTCCATTGATGAGGGGAAGTTTGTCGCCTTGTTTGAAAGAGCCTTTAACACCGCGTTCAGGTTGTTTGTAGCGTCTGAAACGCCAGTATTATAGTCGTTGACGGTGATTCCTTGCCCGGCAATCGGCAACAGACGCATCTGTTTGGAATTAAAAAATGCGTTTTCGTTCGCACCACTGTACCACGTGATGCCGTTCCCCGCACTTTGGCCGTTGTCGCTGGGGGCGAGCAAATATCGACCCCATCCGTCGGGTGTGGCTCCTTGCCAACTCGTCACCTGATCGTAAATCGTGGAATTAATGGGGACGCCGCTATCTGCATATGGCGTGCTCATGTCGATCCGTCCTTTCGTATTCGAGAGTAGTCTCATCTGAGACATGTCTCATGCTACGCGGGAGAACGAACACTCCACGAACTCGTAACAGCCACTGGTCTGACACATGTCTACCAGTTTTGCGATAGGCCATACACAAGAATGGCGACGGTTGTATCCATCAAAATAGCAGAGGGTACGATAAGATCATACAGGCTGAGAGCCGCCCCCTATTGGGGCAGGCCTTTTCCCTTCTGTCGGTTTATTGGGTGATGCCAACATTGGCTCTGCCAGCTGACTTTCGGGGACTACGTCAAATCTGGCGTCACAAGGGCTTTAGTCTCTTGGGTTTAGCGTGACGCCCCTTTCTCTCTTCGGCGGACTTGTTGGGGGTCTCTCCACGGCGGTCAGCACCCCGTTTTCATCTGCCACCAGCACAATGCCGATTCAGACTGCCGCTGTCGAGGAGGCCACGAGACACCTCCTCCTCGGTAGGTATAATCGATGATACCTACACTTCGGAGAATGACACAAGATTCGGCACCCATGCCATCATCCGCAAATTGGGCCAGGAACTGGGATCACAGAGAGGATCTGCCGTTACCGCATGACAAATTCTGGCAACTGTCACCTGTAGGCATAATTCTTAGCGGGAATTTAGGTTGTATGTACGGGCTGGGCCGAAAAAGGGCCAGTGCCTGTGGAACACGGTGAGCCCGGTGTCTTCATCAAATTAAAATGGTGTGGATATCCCCCCGGCAGAATGACCCCATATGCAACTGGACTGTGGCTAAGAGCCGGGTTTCGCGACACAAAATTGTCAGACAACCATGCCAAGACAAATGTTTGGATCAATCGGTTTGGTATACGTTAGTGAAACTGCTGATCGATCGAACAAACTGTGGATCTATTGCGCTATCCGTTATCAGACCATCAATTTCTCCCCATTCCACGTACCGATATGTGCTGATTACATGCAATTTAGAGGAGTCAGCTACCACGTACTTTTGGCGAGCGGAATGGAGCATAGTACGTTTAAGCTCAACCTCGGCCATCGTGGACGTTGACGGGCCGCCTTCGTGGGATAAACTGTTGGCCCCGATGAAACAAACGTCGGCCATAACTTCCTGCAAGGCGCGCGACGCCCAAAATCCCACCATGTCTTGGCTGATCGCTCTAATTTTCCCTCCGGTTAAGATAAGTTCAACTCCGTGCGCATTACCCAAAACAGGTATGATACTGACCGAGTTTGTTATTACCGTTAGCCCGTCTTGTAGCGAGAGTAGCTTAGCAATGGCGAGATTCGTACTCCCCCCGTCCAGCATAATGACGTTCCCTGGTATGAGAGAAACCGCGAGGCGCGCAATCGCGGATTTTTCGTGTGTGTGTAAGGTACTTGTCTCGTGGTAGGGAATTTCTCGCCGATCATTTATATAAGTTGCACCGCCGCGCGCCTTTTTGGCTATTCCGAGGCTCTCAAGATAAGCAATGTCTTTCCGAATAGTTTCGGTGGTAACTCCGAATTCGCCGGCCAATTCTCGCACAACCAGTCGACCTTCCTCAACTAAGCGTTGGGCTAGCTGTCGTCGTCTTTCTTCAATCATGTCATCACCTCGAGATATCTTGGTGGTTGGTTTCGTGTCGGAAAACAAACATCGCAATTACACATTATCCTAGATTACCAACAAAATCTATTGCTTTTCATTGACAAAACCAACCTCGATTTATACTATCGTTTCATGAACGAAGAGTTTGACGATAACCTCTCTTCCAAGAAAGGAGAACGCTCGTGAAGAAGACTTCATTTGCTCTAATCGGTGTCGCAGCTTTGGCCGGGGTCACGTTAGCTGGATGCGGCAGTTCGGGATCTACATCGTCCGCGTCAACCAATGGGAAAGTTGTGTTGACCGTGGCGACGGTCAACAATTCTCAGATGGTGCAGATGGAACAGTTGACGAAGACGGTGTTTGAAAAGGAAAACCCCAATATTGTGGTGAAGTTTGACACGCTTCCTGAAAATCAGCTCAGGCCCAAAATAACGGAGGATGTGGCTACCAATGCCGGTCAATTTGATTTGGTAACCATCGGGAACTACGAAACTCCCATTTGGGCAAAAAACGGGTGGATTTCGGACCTGACGCCCATGCTTAACTCGATGTCTGCTAGTCAAAAAAAATCGTATCAGTTCAACGATCTAATTAAGCCCGTGATGGATTCGCTGCAATACAACCACAACACCTATGCCATCCCGTTTTATGCTGAGAGCAGCATGATAATGTACAACAAAAGAATTTTCGCCAAGGATCATCTGACCATGCCCTTGCATCCCACATGGAGTCAAATCGCGACGCTTGCTAAAGAGGCAAACAACCCCAGCCAGGGGGTTTACGGAATTGTTCTTCGGGGTGCATCAGGCTGGGGCATGAATCTTGCCCCGATCGATACGGTGTTAAATACGTTCGGCGGTGGATGGTTCAACATGCACTGGAAGCCAACGTTAACGAGTTCAGCCGACGAGAAAGCCGTGTCTTTTTATGTCAACCTTTTGAAAAAGTACGGCGAGTCTTCGGCCGCGACCACAGGATGGCAAACGAGTCTAAGTCTCATGGCCCATGGCAAGGCGGCGATGTACTATGACGCCACATCTGAAGCGGGAGTTTTAGAAACACCTTCCCAGTCAACGATCGCCGGAAATGTGGGGTTTGCGTATGCGCCCGTTGATGTGACCTCCAACGGTAGTCACTGGTTATGGTCATGGGCGTTGGCGGTGGTTAAGGACAGTCCCCATCCACACGCAGCATTCAAGTTCCTCACATGGGCTACCAGCCTGCAATATCTGAAGTTGGCCGGCAAAACATTCGGCTGGGCAAACGTTCCGCCAGGGACTCGCTACTCCATTTATCAGGACCCACAGTACTTGAAAGCCGCACCCTTTGCTTCGATTACCCTCAAGTCTATTAATACCGCGACCCCTGACGCCCCGACTAATCACCCGGTCCCCTACACGGGCGTTCAATTTGTTGAAATTCCGCAATTCGAAACTCTGGGCGATGAAGTGAGTCAAGATATCTCTTCGGCCATCGCCGGCAACACAACCGTCAAGCAAGCCCTTGCGACGGGGCAGCAACAGGCGGCTCAACTCGTCAACGCGCAGAACACCAAGGGTTATTAAGTTCGCGAAGGAGGGCTCCATGCATGACATCTACCGTGCTTAACGAACCCACCACGTCCGTACAGAACAGTACGAAGTCCAAGGTGCCTGTAGCCATACGCACCAAGATGCATGTGCCCTCCATAGTCTACCTGGGCATCGCCACCCAGTTGCCATTTTTGTATGCACTGTGGTTGAGCCTGCACTCGTGGAATTTGTTAGAGCCATACTTGGGACACCCATTTGTTGGCCTCGGAAACTATGCCCATGAACTGGTGAACGATCCGGCATTTTGGCCGTCCGTGGCTAATGCCGGCAAAATCGTTCTTGGCTCGTTGGTGATAGCACTTCTCGTAGGGACGTTGCTTGCGCTACTGCTTAATCAGACATTCCCGGGCCGCAACACCTTACGAACAGCGATCTTAGTCCCTTTCCTGATTACGCCGGTTGTGACAGCAGTGGTCTGGAAGAATCTAGTTCTCAGTCCGTCGTTTGGCTTGGTCGATTGGATCATCCGTCTGTTTGGAGGACAGCCAGTTGCTTGGCTGTCCAATTATCCCATGCTCAGTGTAATCGCGATGACGTCGTGGGAATGGATTCCGTTTTTCTTCTTGGTGATTACGGCAGGGCTTCAGGCGGTTCCCTATGACATGGTCGAAGCGGCTCAGGTGGATGGCGCCGGTCCGAGCGTCATCTGGTGGAAGGTCGTTATGCCCTACTTGAGGCACTACTACGAAGTTGCTGTGCTGCTTGGTACCGTATTTATCTTCCAGACATTCGGCAAGATTTATCTGGCCACCGCAGGGGGGCCGGGGATTCAAACCACGACGCTCCCTTATTACACCTACAAAGTGGCATTCCAATACTGGGAGGTGGGCCAAGCCGCTGCCATTGGGGTCTACGGGGTCATTTTAGCGATCATTTTGGCCCAGCTCATGGTGCGGTACTTTTCCGGGACAAACTCGGGGAGGGAGATGTAAATGCAACCCAAACGGATTATTATGGCCGCAGTAGCCTACGCGGCTGTCATTATCTTTGTCTTTCCCGCCATTTGGATGGTCTTAACCAGCTTTATGACGGAACGAGAGGCTTACCAATCATCACCCAATCTGTTTTTTCACCCGACGTGGGCTCAGTTTGGCTTGGCATGGAGTTCGGGATTTCCTGTGTACTTGAGCCATAGCATCTTAGCTTCCCTGATTTCAACGGCGGTAGCCGTGGTCATTGGGGTGCCGGCGGCTTTTGCGATGGTCTTTCATATGCCGGGGAAGTCGTCGCAGGGGATGTTGTTCTTCGTTTTATCCACGAGGTTTATGCCTTTCGCGGCAATTATTGTTCCGTTGTACATCATCTTTCTTCATTTGCACATGTTGGACACGATACCAAGTCTGTTGATCGCGTATACGTCAATGAATTTGCCCCTAATTATTTGGATGGCACGGTCATACTTTATGGACTTGCCGATGGAAATTGTGGAAGCCGCCCGCATGGATGGTTGTACGCCATTTCAAACGCTTTACCGTGTAGCGTTGCCGGTATCCTCTTCTGGAATGGTCTCATCGGCCCTGTTAGCTATCATTTTTTCGTGGAATGACTTCTTCTTCGCGGTGAACCTTACGTCAACGAAATCCCCGACGCTTCCGGTGATGATGTCTTCGTTTATGACGAGTGAAGGACTGTACCTGGCGAAAGTATCAGCACTTGGCACCATGATTGCTGTTGTGCCGATTGTCTTGGGTTTATTAGCTCAGCGCCACATTGTTCGGGGGCTTACAGCTGGTGCCGTGAAATAACGTTGGGAGGACCATTGATGGTATCGATTCTTTCACTAAATACTTCTCTAGACCGAATCTTAGTCGTACCTCAATTCGTGCCAAACACGGTCCATCGCGTCAGCGACGAAACCTGGATTGGTGGGGGAAAGGCGCTAAATGTTTTGGCTGCGCTTAAAACTCTCGAATGTTCCGCGTCAGCTTTTGTTATGGTGGGAAATACCACGGGTGCCACCATTCAATCGCTCCTCAAAAAAAAAGGCATGGATCGCGACTGTACGTTTTTCGCGATAGAGGATTATTCGCGAATTTGTGACGTGATTGTGCAGCCCGATGCCGGAAGAGCTACCGTTATTAATTCCCAAGGACCAGCGCTATCAGCTCAAGAGCTCGACGCGTTGGAAGTCGCCTTTCGCCATGAGTTGGCGGAGAATCGCCCGGACTATCTTGTGTTTACTGGTAGTCTACCGCTAAATGTTCCAGACGCGTTTTATGCGTCTTTGATTGGTTACGCACGCGACCTGAGCATTAAGAGCGTGGTGGACGCTACCGGCACACCGCTAGCGAGTGCGCTTCGTAAGCGACCATGGTTGGTCAAAGTGAATTTTGGTGAGTTCATGAGCGTTGCGCCGACGCTCGCGGAAGAGCTAAACATTCCCTTATCCCGCTCGGATATCTGGTATCACGCTATTACCGCCCTCTGCCTGGAGTTGGTGAAACGTGGGTCAAACGTGGTGGTTACGAATGGCCCGCAAGGGGCTGCGGCCTGGACCAGTGACGGCAGCTGGATTGCCAAGGCTGTTCCTATTGAAGTGCGCAATGCTATAGGGTCGGGAGACGCCTTTTTGGCCGGATTCTTAGCAGGATATATGGAAGAGAGGCGTTTCCGGTCGGCGTTGGCGTGGGGGCAGAGTGCCGCGTCCAGCAATGCGACCCGGGTGTTGCCTGAAATTGACGCACGCGAGTCGATCGCTAACGTGGCGCGGCAAGCCCATATTGAAGAATTATTCGTGGAGAATTTGTGATGGACATCTATGTGGGATTGGACATAGGAACGACTCATGTTAAGAGCTTGTTGCTCTATGATGATGGGTCAGTGGCGGGGCAGGCGTCCGTCCGTACACCGGTCTCCATCGACGCATACGGCGAAGTGCATCGGCCGGAACTTTTAATTGAGGCGTGTCAAACGGTCGTGAAACGGGTTCTGTCATCACTACCTGCGTCTGAGGTCAAGATAAAGGCTATCTCCGTCGCTAGCATAGGCGAGGAAGGGTTTTGGGTGAATCGGCAAGGCCAACCCATGTATCCAGCTATCGTATGGTACGAGCAGCGACGCAGCGCTTCGATCCAGCGTTGGATGGAGGACCACCCAAACGCGCCAGAAGTTGTCGGACTGCCGCTAAAACCGAGTTACTCACTTTTCAAGTGGCTCTGGATGCGCGACCAGCTTCCCGAGTTGTGGCACGAGGCTGACCAATGGCTCTCCGTCAGTGATTACATCGCTTATAAGCTGTCTGGCAATCGGGCCTTGAGCTTTTCTCAGGCTTCCCGAACCTACGCGTTTAATCCCTGGGCGAGGCGACTCATTGATGAGTGGCTCGATGATGTTCTGCCTCGCGGATCGGAATCTCTCCCACCATGTGTGTCCACGGGTTCGGTTATTGGCGAAACTTTACCCGGTCTGGTTGATGACTGGGGTCTACCACGGGGTGTTGCAGTGGTTGTGGGAGGACACGATCATCCGATCGGGGCGATTGGCGCAGGCGTCACAGAAGAGTCACATGTTCTCGATTCCATGGGAACCGCCGAACTTTTGTATCGTCCTGTTGGTGAGTTCGCCCACGGTGCATTTGATCGGTCGTTTGAGTACGGCTACACCGGATTTCCTTCTGGACCCTGCTACATTGGCGCAGGGACTTACACGGGAATGACTCTCAACACGCTCAGGCGTCTGTTTAGCGGCCACGTCGAAGAGGGCCTGCCAACCAGGTCGCACAAAGGGTCGGTATATGTGGTTCCGAATCGGTTGGGCTCCGCACCATCATTTGATGTGAGAAATGTGACTCCGGCAACCGAGTTCTCCGCCATCTGGGCTGCCGCCCTTCGTGCGAGTGCCTTCGTTGTTCGATGGGCGCTGTCCCACATGCCCGTCCCCGCTCATGATGCGACGGTGGTCGTGATCGGAGGCGCGGCGTCCGAGGAGGCGCTTCAGGTGAAGGCCACCGTTTTAGGACGATCGATTTACGTATTACACGACGTGGAAGCTGTGGCCCTTGGCGCCGCGGCTACAGCGCGGTCGGGCGTGACAACCGATCCAATGGTGAAATCCCCACCTGCAAGAGCGATTGAGCCGCAGCTGTCACGCTTGGGTGAGTTTGAGGAGGAATATGAGCAGTTTTGCGAAGCATGGGTTGAAGACATCACGGGGAGGTAGTGCAATGATCAATACATCGTGGGTTTTGAGCGGCACGGAAGAGTTTCGGCTAGAGAGCGCAGCCATGGACCCTGTACCTAAGGGGTGGGTGCGAATTCGTACGGCCTATTGTGGTATCTGTGGGTCCGATCTGCATTCGTATCGCGGTCGTCATCCGATGGTACGACCTCCCATTGTCCTTGGGCATGAGTTTAGCGGGGTGGTTGTAGAAATCGGAGAAGGCTGTTCCCCTGCGTTGGTGGGACAGAAAGTAGTGGCAAGCCCGTCCATTCCGTGCGGACAATGTTATCAATGCACGCACGACCAGGAACATATCTGCGAGAACCTGATGGTGATCGGGAATATTGGGGTTCCGGGAGCGCTGGCTGAGTATATG
The DNA here is from genome assembly GCA_021820965.1 of Bacillota bacterium. Lineage (GTDB taxonomy): Bacteria > Bacillota > Sulfobacillia > Sulfobacillales > Sulfobacillaceae > Sulfobacillus_B. The sequence goes on from JAKACZ010000007.1 coordinate 112,452, forward strand.
GATGTTCCCTTCAACCGCGTATTGGAGATTCCGGATTCGCTGTCCTTATCGAGCGCGGCTCTCGTGGAGCCCACGGCTGTGGCCGTTCACGCGCTGAGGAAGGTACGTGTGGATGGGGGAGTCGTGGTTATTGGTGCGGGCCCCATCGGCCTTCTCACCTCTCTCGTAGCGAAAGCGCAGGGAATTCATCCCGTAAGCATCGTCGATGTTCGTCTTGACAGACTGAACGTTGCGCGGCAGATGGGCTTTAATCATGTATATGACTCGCGGGAATCCGGTGTGATAGAGGAGATTCGTCGAGTATATCCTGACGGTCCAGGAGCGGTGTTCGACTGTGTCGCCATATCCGATACCTTGAATATGGCTCTCCGGGTGGCCCGTAAGGGAAGCTCGATTATTCTTGAAGGCGTTCCAGAGGGACCGCTAACATTGGACGCCGTATACATTCAGGATCGAGAGCTGCGCATCATTGGAACTTTGATGTATCAGATACCAGACTTTCAAGAGGCGGTACGGCTTATTCACGATAAGGCGATTCCCGTCAACGAACTCATAACACGGCACGTTCCTTTTCAAGACGTACCACAGACATTTCAGCAACTTAGTGTCGGCAAGTCCCAAGACGTCAAGGTTTTGGTGGCTATATTGCCGGAGTCGGGGGGTGCACGATGAAGGCTGCTGTGACGCATGACAACGGACGAAGCGAGGTTGTCGATCGAGCGATTCCCGAAGTGTCTGAAGAAGGTTTGGTGAGGATTCGTCTCGTCGCAACGGGAATCTGTGGGACCGACCGTCACATTGTCCACGGCGATTATCCTGCGGACCTTCCGCGGGTGCTGGGTCACGAAATCGTGGGGAGGGTGGATTCTCTTCCCAATGGATCCAACCTCGGCCTAGCCGTTGGCGTGCCGGTCGTTGTCGATCCCAATATTCCCTGTCACGCGTGCGTATATTGCCGAGTCGGAAAAGTGCATTTGTGTACCCGACGTCGGGCCATTGGCATCGACTGGGATGGCGGATTCCAAGAATATGCCGTCGTTCCGTCAAGTCAAGTTTACCGACTAAATGAAGACATTCCAATCGAAGTGGGGGTGTTGGCCGAGCCCCTGTCGTGTTGTATACACGGTCTTGATCAGTTGCAGACCGCACCGAACGACCACGTAGCCATCGTGGGCATGGGGAGCATCGGTGTCATGATGGCACGGCTTCTTCAGATGTATGGGATACGAGATGTGACTGCCTTTGAGGTTAATGAAAACCGGCGAGCAGCGGCTAGGGACATGGGCATCAATACCGCGGAATGGGATCCGGCGCGAGCTGAAGCGGATTATGCTGAGAGATTCGACGCCGTCATTGACGCTGTAGGTTCCGGTCGGGTCGTTCAGTGGGCCGAAACGGCATTGCGGCGATCAGGCAGAATCTTGGTGTTCGGAGTCGCGCATCCAGAGGACCAGGCCGCCATCCATCCATATACCCTCTACGCTAAGGAATTAACGATCATGTCGGCTAATACCAACCCGTTTACCATGAGTCGGGCTGTGAGCGTAGTGAACACACAGTACCGTGATCTGTTGCCGCTCTTAACTGATCCCGTGGGCTTGGATGGGATTCCAGAGGCGCTTGAACGACCGCCGAAAGGCTTTAAGACATTTCTGACTCTAGAGGAGGGCCGGTAAGATGAACGCGATGAAAGCAGTTGTCGTGCATGAGCCGCGACGCGCTACGGTAGAAAGTGTTCCACGCCCAGATCCGGGACCAGATGAAGTGATCGTCCAAGTGGGCGCGTGTGGACTGTGTGGCACCGATCTGAAAATCTTTGAGGGCGAATACCTTTCTCCCTATCCGCTGATTCCTGGCCATGAATTTTCCGGCACGGTGGTGGACTTAGGCCGTAACGTGGACCGCTCCTGGTTAGGCCAACACGTTGGGGTGGATCCTACGTTGGCCTGCGGACATTGTGAGTACTGCCGGGATGCCGCCTTTAATCACTGTCGTGCATGGGGTGCCTTAGGGGATACGACGGATGGAGGCTTCACAGAATTTGTTCGAGTTCCTGCGGCTAACGTGTATCAGATGCCTGATGCGTTTTCCTTTAATGAAGGAGCTTTAGTAGAGCCCGTGGCCTGCGCCACGTGGGCCATTGAGCGGTTGCGAATACGTATAGGTGGCCGTGTGTTGTTGTTCGGGGCAGGACCCATGGGGCTAATTTTACTAGAATTGTTACGCAACGCAGGGATGCAAGATGCGGTATTAATCGACCGTAGCGCTCAACGTTTAGATTTAGCTCGGGGAATTGCCAAAGCGGATTTTGTTCGGGCCGACGATGCCGCTTTAACGAACCTGAAGCAAACTTACCCTGATGGATTTGATTTGGTTGTGGATGCGACCGGGAATCCGGACGTCTTGGACGTGGCCTTGCCATGGGTGAAAAAAAACGGGCAACTGCTGTTATTTGGGGTGGCTCCGATCGGCGCTAAAGCGCACGTCGAACCGTATTTAATCTACCACAACGAAGTGACGATTGTGAGTTCGATGGCGATCAATCATAGCTACGGTCGTGCGATGAGCTTAAGCCAACAGATACAGGGGTCCCTCCAAAGGCTCGTGACGCATCAATTGCCCCTGACCAAGTATTTGGAAGCCATATCCCTGATCCAGTCAGGAAGGGCGTTGAAGGTGCAATTGGTGCCTAATGGGGCGAAGGAGTAGCGGATGCGGGGCAAATCATGGCGTTTGAGCCGGATATTTGGGCCCGACCATCGTGCGGTCATTCTCCCAATTGACCATGGGTTGGCGTTAGGGGATGTTCCGGGACTCGAGGATCCGCGGGCGGTATTATGGGAGTTTCTGGCCGGACCGGTAGACGGGGTCCTGCTGTCCATAGGCCTCGACGGCATCGTCAGTGATTTACTCTCTGGCAGGACTGCCCCCAGTCGTCTGATGACGGCGGATACGTTTTTTGATCGAGAGGATGGAACGATTGCCTATGAGGTGTTGGCATCGCCCGAGGACGCGGTACGGTGGGGATTTGACGCCATCAAAGTCATTATGCTCTGGGATCAGCCTGCCGATATCCGGATGCATATGACGCAAGAAATCAGCCGACTCATTAAATTGGCCTCCACATGGGAAATACCCGTAATGGTGGAGCCCACCACGAGACGTGCGCCATCGTCCGATTCTATGCTGTCAGACGCCGTTCGCATTGCTGTAGAACTTGGAGCAGACGTTCTCAAAGTGCCGGTTCCCCAAGAGTCCCAATTGTTGGGCGAATGGGTTCGACGATATGCTCTTCCTGTTTTGGTTTTGGGCGGTGGTACGATTCCCTCTTTTGAGGCCACGCTCACCCAAGCGGAATTAGCACTAAACATGGGCGCTTCGGGTTTGGTCATGGGCCGTGCCGTGTGGCATCGACCCCGTGACGAAGGCCCGCGCCTGTTACAGCGTCTGTGGTCGTTAGTCCATGGGGGGGTAACCCCTGCTTCTATGGAAAAGAACTGATAGGAGGGATTGAAATGCCTCTCATCAACCCAATGAAACTTCTCCAAGCCGCACACGAAAAGGCGTGTGCGGTTGGCGCGTTCAACGTGGACTCGTTGGACATGGCGTGGGGCGTTCTTGCCGGTGCGGAAGCGATTTCGGCTCCCGTGATGCTTCAGGTAACGCGCGACACCCTAGACATTTGGGGGTGGGACCGTCTTGCATCCGTGTTGGTTAATGCTGCTCGTACGGCTTCTGTCGAGGTTGGGCTTCACCTCGACCATTGCTCCGATATAGCCAGTATTCGGCGAGCCGTAGACGTGGGGTTTACGTCAATCATGTATGACGGTTCGGTTTTATCGCTTGAGGAGAATACATCGAACACATGCGAAGTAATGAATTTGCTCCGTCATTCGGATGTTATGGTTGAAGCCGAACTCGGCCACGTAGCGCGAGTCGGTGAACCGTCCAGCTGGGAGGCCGTGACCAATCCTCAGGACGCGTTCCAGTTTAGCATCGAGACGGAAGTTCATGCATTAGCGGTAGCTATTGGTACCTACCACGGTCAGCCGGCAGATCAGCAAGGTATTCGCTACGATGTACTTCGAGCCATTCGGAAGAATAGCAGATGCCCGTTAGTGCTCCATGGGTCAAGCGGAGTTTCGGACTCAGTGCTTCGAACATTGGCTTCTGAGGGAATCAGCAAGGTCAACATTGGTACGGAACTGCGGGTGATCTGGTGGAAAGCCTTGGAGGCCCATCGGGGCAGTAAACCGCGCGAGGCTTTAGCTTCTGCGAGAGATGCTATTGCAAATTATGTCACGGTTAAGCTTCAGGTCTTAGGTTCTGACAAGATTATGGGGTAACGAGAGGATGGTACCATCATGGGGTGCTATATGGGGATTGACGTGGGGACGGGTGCGCTAAAGGCCGTCATTATCGATGAAACTGGAGAAGTCTGCTGGTCGCACCAAGTTTCCTATGATACGGACGCCCCGATGCCTGGACGGGCGGAACAACATCCAGAGTTATGGCTCAAAGCCTATGATGAAGCCCTCTATGCTGCGTCGAAATATTCCCGTATTGGTGATGTTCGGTCAATCGGTTTTACCGGTCAAATGCACACGACGGTTGTCACGAGTAGAACCCTTCATGCTCTTCGTCCAGCCATTCTCTGGTCCGACACCCGTGCGAGCGACTATGGAACAGAGTTACGCCAAACCTATGGTGATCGGTACCTCCGACGATTGACAGGCAATCTCCCCTTGAGCAATTTTTCCCTGCTTCGATTGTTATGGATTCGGGATCACGAACCGGATATATATCGTCAAATTGAGGCGGTGGCCGTGGCGAAAGATTGGCTTCGCGATGTGGTCACCGGGACTCGTTTTGCGGACGTAACTGACGCGTCGGGCACGTTTCTCTTTGACGTCCCCCACCGTCAATGGAGTGGATTCTGGATGCAGGAGATGGACATTCCGACGTACTGGTGGGGCGCAAGCGTGGAATCGGCCACGATTGTAGGTGCGTTGTGTCGAGCTCCGAACGAGATGCAAGGCCTCCCAGTCGCGGCCGGGGCGGGCGACCAGGAGGCGAGTTCGGTGGGGACCAAATTGAGTCTTGACGGAGATCAGATTGGGGTTTCTCTGGGTACTTCTGGCGTGGTCTTTTGGCCCCGGGATACTCCTCAGCCGGCGGATCATCCGTCGATTCACATGTTCTGTTATGCTGACCCAAACTATTGGCATTGGATGGGTGTGACACAATCGGCTGCGTTGTCTTTGCAATGGTATCATGAGACTTTTTTTCCTGGGGTTCCACTGGCAACCATGTTGCGGGATGCGGAATCGTCCCCTGTTGGTGCGCGTGGACTACAGTTTTTCCCCTATTTAAACGGGGAAAGGGCCCCACTAAATAATCCGAAGGCCCAGGGCACATTTATGGGAATACGTAGCGATCTTGGGCGGTCAGATATGCTTCGGGCGGTGCTGGAAGGCGTGGTATATAGTTTAGCCCATGCTTGGCGGATGATGAGTACGCCAGACGCGAGCCGAGTGCACGAGATCGTAGCGACCGGGGGTGGGGCCCAAAGCACCGTCTGGATACAGATGATAGCGGATGTGTTTCAACTACCCGTCCGCGTCGTAAACGATCCTGGGGCGGCAGTTGGAGCGGCCCTTTTGGGTGCCCAAGCCATAGGGGAACCATGCTTGCCTGTGTCGACGTCGCATCCCAGTGCGCAGATTTTTATCGATCCTCACGCGCAGTCTCACTATCCTGACCTAGCGGACAATTACATGAGTTGGGCCCAAGCGCTAGATAAGCTTTGGCGCAGCAACCCTGGAACGCTTTAGGAGGTCGGGCGTCCCCAACAGAGTGCGGAGCCAAAACATAATATGGATGGTAGCCATACCGACAGACGACTCTCGCGGCAACTCATCGGGGATGATGGTCATGCAGATGCCAAATGGGTGTGGCTCTTCTGGAGGGAAGCCATGACGAAACATACTTTGGTATACATGAAAAATCCGGGGATTTATTGCGCGACGCAATGTCGGTTTGGGTCGTGCAGTAACGGTGCGAACGATCCCGGTCTCCAAAAAAAAGGTCTATAGTGGTCCCCGAAAACCAGACAAGTTTGGAGGGCTTCAAGTGTTACACTGGACACATCATGCCGAAACAAAAACATACCGCGACATTCAAAGCCCGAGTGGTACTCGAGATGTTGAAAGAAGAGAAAACGGTCGCCCAAATTGCGGCCGAGCACCAAATTCATCCCGGTCAACTGCATCGCTGGAAACGACAAGCCGTCGACAACTTCATCCACCTCTTCACCGAATCAGAGATGCGCAAGCAACAAGCCCATGCCCACGACCAGGAGCTCACGGAGCTGTACGCCCAAATCGGCAAGCTGACAACTCAGGTCGAGTGGCTCAAAAAAAATCTGGCCTCGACCCTGTCGCGCGCTGAGCGCGGAGCCTTGCTGGACCGAGGGGACACGATCTTGCCGCTGACCGTCCAGACTACCTTGCTCAGTCTGGCTCGGTCGAGCCAGTATTACCGGCCCGTGGGGCCGAACCCGGCAGAAGTGGGCGTTGAAGCACCGAATCCACGCCATCTACACCGATCGGCCCTTTTATGGGGGCGGCGGATGACAGTCCAGCTGCAACGTGAAGGCCATGCCATCAATCGTAAACGCGTCCAACGGTATATGCGCGAGATGGGCATTTGGGGCATCGCGCCGGGCCCGCATACCAGTACGCGGTACCCAGGACACCCCGTCTATCCGTGTTTACTCAAAGAGGTGACGCCAGCCTATCAGAATAGGCGCGCCGTAACCGGAAATCGCGGAACTGTTTAGCACCGACGAGCGCCTTGGTGGACCCTGACCGCGCTTGACGGCCATGATCACGGTCGCGCGGTCGCTCACACAGGATCGCGAACTCTAACGCGGGCGTCCACTCTTCAGAACGTCCCTCTGAAAGAGCCACACCCTCCGCATTTACCATGAGATGGCCCTCCTAGCGGCTGACACTGAACGTGACGGCTGACGACCATGAGGCCGGGTGATTAATCGGTCGAACCTCCGCCCAATATTGCTTGCCCGCTTGACTAGTGAGGTTGACGGCGGTGTCACTCACCACGGGGACGTTTGTCTTGGTTGTGAAGGACGCATATTGATTCAGATCTTGGGAGCGCGATGTCGGGTACTGCCCTTCAATCCGAAGCACGTCAGAGTGGTTTCCACGCTGCGATGTCCCGGGAACAAAGGGGAAGGCCATGAGATGATTCAGGACCACGGGGGCCATCATTTGAGGTGCGGTCAAGGCAGCGGGTCGTCCCACCGTGCCTAACGTCACCGTGCCGAGGACGTGACTTCCTGAAGACACCGTGGCGATGACTGGTCCGGCCTGGGCGTGCGGACTCACATCCAAAACTAAGCCGGTGATAAGGGCTGTCGAGGGTACGGCGCTGGGCGTTACGACGGGAATGCTCACCTGCCGAGCCGCCGCCGATGATGGGGCAAACTGTACGCCCTGATCGCTGGGATTGGCAATTTGAGTGCTACCCACCGGGCTCGACTGACGCGCAAAACGGACGCCGGACTCCGATGAGGGCAAGGTAAACGCCAACGTGTGATTGAGCACGCCGGCCTGCGATTCTTGAATCGTGACCGTCGTTCCTACCTGGTGCGAAACGCCCCGGGCAAAGTAGGGATTGGTCGTCGTCGACAATGTGGCCAAGGACGTCGCGGTGTGGGCTTGCGGTGTCGCGGCGGACGATGCCACCGGTGTGTCCATCAAACGTGCGTCATAGGTCGACAGCGCGCCCACCGCTAAGCGAGGTGGGGAGGATCGGCCGCTGGCATGACCAAAGAATGCCGCCATTGTGTGGACGTGCGCGTTCGCGGCATGGCCCAGGTAACCTAAGTGCCAGCCAGTTTCAATCGTCTTCAAGACGGAATACTCGTTATACGGCGTGGCTGACACCACGTGATGAGCCGTATTGCTGATGACCAGGGCTAGGGCGTGCCCTCCCCCATCTACTCCGCCGGGGAATAGGTACTGGCTGTTGCCTGCCAAATTGGTGCCCGCGGGGATTACGGGGCTCCCGGGTGCGCCGTGATCGGAGAGCCAATAGCCGGTGACAGGATTACTCGCGTTATAACTGGTCTCGTCCCACGTGATAAAGATGGCGTTATGTCCCTGATGCCAGGCTTTCGAGTGCATAATGCGCGGAATCCACGTAGCCAAGAAGTTATTGCCGCCTCGTTCAAGCTGCCGATCGGCAGCGGTTGCGCCTCCGGGCCCCGCTCCTTGGAAGGTAAACTGACCCGGCGAGCGATACCCGCCTTCCATGTTCCCAATACTATTGGCCCCGATCCAGACATAATTCGGCAGTCCGTGGTTCGTGGCTAATTCCGCCGGTAGGCTACGCAGCGGATGCAGGTGTGCGATGCGCGCCGGATTGTTCGCAATATCCGCAAACCGCAGGAACGTCGAATGCCCATGCTGGTAGTTATAGATGGGATGGCTGCTTGACGATAGCCGCGAGTGCTCGTAAAACGCTCCCCACGACAAATGGTGAGCGGATAGCTGATCAATCAAATTTGGTTGCGTCAATCCGGTTGTCTTACTATGAGGAAGCTCCGTCCCCGCCGTGGTGCCGCTGAGGATCCCGACCCGATTGCCAACGCTTGGATTTGTCACCCCATAGTACTGGGTGGCAATGCCGTAGCGTTGCGCCAACTGGTGGATATAAGGCACGTCATTCTCGTACATGAGGTCATTGTAGCTGTGATTTTCCATCATAATGACAAACACGTGATTAAAGTACGGGACCTTGGGCGATCCTCGATGGGAGACCGGAGGGCTAGCCGCCTGAACCGTTATCGCAGGCACGAGCACTAATCCCGACACTCCTAGTAATGCGCCCATTGCTGCCATCTTGGTCTGGTGATTGAGCCACCTCATGTGTACGCCCTCCTCAATATGTTGGTCTGTTTCGTTTGGCGTTTCAGCCATGCATCCATCGCGCGTAAGGATGAGGCCTCCCAACCCTCACTTGTTTACGAAGGTATCGCATATAATCCTGCTGATTTGACGATCAAAGATCGCTCGCTTTATCGGGCATTTTGCACTGGTTATGTATAATCTTGGAACTTGCTATTCGGAATCATCCGTATATTGATGGGGAAATTACACATCTCTTGAATGTCGATTGTCAAGAGGGAGTTTCCAATGTGGCCAGAAAATTCCTCAGGATCGCCCGGAGCACAATGGTCTCTTATCCTGGCTTTAAGTAGTCTCGGATCGTTGGAGTTTTATGACAGGTCACACCTTGGGTGGGGATGGATTATCACATGTTCCCCGTGTCGCGCTGTGCCCGGCAACCGTTTCGTGACTCTGACATGCACCTGTCTCCGTACTCAATTCTTTCAGAATTGTATATAGGGGTTTGTGACGGGTGCGCCGGGAATCCGGGACTGTCGCCGTCCTCTCGTTATTGGCGATTTTACAGTCGCCCGCAACATCAGGGTACAGGTTGAAAATTTTTTGCGGGCGCGCTTGCTTGCAGGAATATTCGCATCGTCGCAAGAAATGTAATAATGTCAGAATGTCCAACCAAGTGGCTATCGGGTGGGTAGAGAGAACAACAAGAGGGGGGTCTTTGGTGCGTCAAACAATCAGGGTTCTGATCGGCATAGTTGTACCCATGGTGGCAATTGTGGTTTTATACCCCGTATATAACCGCACATATCCAATGATTGCGGGATTTCCATTTGTTTATTTTTGGATATTTATTTGGTTTCCGCTGACAACTCTTTGTCTCTATCTCAGCTGGCGACTGGGGCAAGATCAATACGACAGTACGGAGGTGGATGAATCTTGACAACACTTGTGGTCTTTCTCATCATCATTCTAGGAAGCCTAGTGGTGACATTCTACGCCCGTGCGCATCGACAGAGCAATACGCTAAGTGAGTTTTTCGTGGCCAATCGCTCTTTCGTTAGCTTTCTCTTTTTCTTCTTAGCAGTTGGAGAAATCTATAGTATCGGTACTCTAGTGGGATTTCCTGGAGGGATCTATGCTGGCGGCGCGACCTATGCTGTGTGGTTCATGGGATATATTTTGCTCGCATACCCTATCGGCTTTTTCATCAACCCGCTAATTTGGCGCATTGCCAAGCGCTATAAGTCTGAGACAGGTCCTGATTTTTTTCAAAGCCACTGGAATAGCAAGGGGTTAGGCCTGTTAATGTCAGTCTCGGGACTGATCTTTATTATCCCCTGGGGCCAACTACAATTTGCCGGATTAGAGGAAGTCCTCCATGCCTTCAAATTTTACCTGTCACCGTCGTTGGCATTGACCATCGCTGGCGCATTATGCCTGGCATACATCCTCGTATCGGGTATGAGAGCTGTGGCTATGGTTGCCGTGGTGAAGGACGTTTTTATGGTAGCTGCCATTGTAATCATTGGGGTTGCGGCGCTGAGTGCCGCACATGGATCTCAACCGATCTTTTCGCATCTCGTGACCTCTAGCAAGACCGCCGTTGCCGTGCCAGCGTCCGAGACACTTTTTGTGTTGTCGACGATCGTGGTGCAAGCTATGGGCTTTTATGCGTCGCCATTTGGAATGCAGTACGTTTTTACGGCAAAGTCGTCACGTGCTGTCGCCAAAGCCCAGATCTTCATGCCGCTTTACATGTTGATGTATGTGTTTTTGGTAGTGGCGGCCTTTTTTGCCGCGCTGCACATTCCAGGATTGGCGAAAAACCCGGATTTTGCGATATTCGCCGTATCTGAGCACCTATTGCCCGGGTGGGTGCAAGGCATTATCGCTGCGGGTGCCGCACTGTCGGGCCTCATGGTCCTTACGGGACTCAGCTTAACGGTGTCGGCCATCGTTTCGAAAAATGTCGTGCGGCAATGGATTAACCCACGCGCTACCGATGTTCAGGTTCGTCGGTGGGCTGAGATGGTCGTGGCAGGTTACCTGCTGTTGGATTTGCTGTTAACTGTTATCGCGCCTCACCTGATGCTTAACCTGATTAACACCGCCTATTATGGGTTTACTCAATTTTTCCCGGCGATTTTGGCCGCGCTATTTTGGCGCAGAGCTACGGCGGTCGGGGTAGGAACTGGGCTCGTGGTTGGAGACCTGGTCGCACTCACCTTATATTTCTTACACGTCTCCCCGGGTGGATTGAATTTGGGGCTGATCGCTTTGGTTGCCAACTTCATCGTTATGATAGGAATGTCACTTATTACGCCACGTCGGCACGGGTCAACTTCAGGAGAGCCATTAAAGATTGGTTAAGGGGGCACTACCAGATGGAGAAAATACTATTCGTGGCTGACCGAATTGTTGATGTTGATGGGTCGGAGGCTACCGCACTCGCGGTGCAAGGCGGTCGTATCATTGGAAAGGGTGCGGAGGACGATTTCAGCACATGGACCGATCAGAACACCCAGCGGATCCGTCTCGACGGAACGGTGTTACCCGGGTTTGTGGAATCGCACGCTCATTTACTCATGATGGGCCAAGTCAAAGAGCAAATCGATTGCGGTACGCCGCCAAATGGTGGGGTAACGGATATTTTGAACAGGATTAAAGAAGAGGCCCGACGACTTGGACCCAATCAGTGGATTCTTGGGTTCCATTATGACGAATCACTTCTGTCCGAAAGACGCCCGCCCACCCTGGAGGAACTCACTGCTGCGGCACCTGCTAACCCCGTCTACCTCACGCATAATTCGGGGCATTTGGCTGTCGTGAATCAGCGTGCCTTAGACATTGCCGGAATGACCGTTCAAACTTCTATTCCTGGAATCGAGAAGCATGCAGGGCGGTTGACCGGTGTGTTGAAAGAGGCAACGGCTTTAGAAGCCGTGTCGCGTTACATTCCTAAGCCAGGCCTAGACGAATACGTGCGGTATATTCGGTCCGGTAGTGCGGATTGCTTGAAAGTCGGCGTGACGTCAATGACTGACGCAGCGATGGGGCTGGGTGACGACCGTAATAGCAAATTGATATGGGATTCCTATCAAAGGGCAAGTGAGACGGGTGATCTAATGGTCCGTGTGCAATGTTATGCCCGTGTGCGTGATCATGACTCTTTTGTGCCCGATCCTATGAATAGCCCTAACCTCCTTGCAGGTGGGGTGAAATTGTTTGCTGATGGGTCGATTCAAGGGCACACTGCAGCCCTGAATTTACCATACAGCGATCAGCATGACGAGCAAGGCATGTTGCTCTATCAGCCTGATGAGCTCGCTGACGTCATTCACCATTTCCACCAACAGAGGCGGCAGGTCATCATTCACTGTAACGGTGACCATGCCATCGACACAGCCATTACGGCCTATGCCAAGATTCTACGGGATGATCCGGGAAACCCGTTGCGTCACCGTATTGAGCATGCTCAGATGGCCAGTCACGAGCAGCTCATTGCCATGAAAGAGTTGTCGGTCTTACCATCATTCTTTGTCAACCATGTCTATTATTATGGTGATCGGCACTATTCGTTGTTTCTCGGTCCCGAGCGCGGTCAGCGCATTAGCCCCTTGCGGGATGCCGTGAGCCTGGACCTGCGATTTTCGATACACTCAGATTGCCCCGTCACGCCATTAAATCCGTTATATTCAATTTACATTGCGTCCACTCGAACGACACGGAATGGACACATCCTCGGAGCGGACCAAACAATTTCGGTAATGGATGCTCTTCGCGCATATACGAGTTGGGCGGCGTACCTGGGACTGCGGGAGGACTCAGTAGGACGTTTGATGCCCGGATTGTGGGCGGACTTCGTGGTGGTGGATAGGAGTCCTTTCCAAAATATCGAAACAAGTCGTGTGTTGAGCACATGGGTTGGCGGGGAGTGCCGTTATATGGCCGGTTGACACCCTCCACGGATGAATCCCGCGGATTCTTGCGAGAAACTCATCTAAAATGCTACAGACCCGCGGAAGTGTGTTGGTGATCGTCGATCAAGTGTTAGTTTGATCGCAAGATGGTCGGCAAATACCTCCAGTAGGCCGTCTTTCGCTTGCCGACCCCTTTAAGCGGGCTCGGGCCCCGAAACTGGACGCGAATAAGGCGACGATCAATGCGTCGCTAGAGGAGACATCGTCACTGGTACAAGTGGAGCCACACGGCGCCGACGACGGTCACGCCGGATCGCATAGGCTACCAAACCAATCAGTATCGGCCGACAAACCTGGCCTCTCCTTGCTTTTCAGTAGGGTTCCCGTTTCGGGTACGAATTCTTTCGACAGAACCGGGAACTGACAGGGATTTGCGGGATCTACGGCGAATCTAACGAGAACGGAATGGAAGGAAGGCTGGATGCCCAGGAACCCCCCCACGCGGTGAGGAGAGTGTATCATGGATCCCGGCGTATTTAGATGACATGCGTCAAGATCTGACCCGGCAAATTGCTGAATCGCTCGGGGTGTCTCGCCGACATACAGAGCGAGTCAATGACCCCCACCTGAGCTTCACGCTCGAGGTGGGGGCTTGTGAAGAGACTTTTACATCGTAAGCATTGTACTAGACCGTTTTCCCAGGCACGGCAGGACCAACGCCACGGAATCTTTCCC
>JAKACZ010000039.1 GCA_021820965.1 Bacillota bacterium
CGTCCCGTCGTGCGGGTGACCGAACGTTCCGCCGACCAAGAGATGCTGTTCCAGCATTTTGACTTAGCGCGCTACCACACGGCCCTCACCCAATAGGTACTACAGTCGGCCGTCGCGAAACCCGCATAGGACTTCGTGTCCCAAAAACGCTGCCTACTAACTGTGAAAGTACCGCTAGAAGACTGCGCTGCCCCTCATGCAAAACGATGACATCCGCCCGGATCAGACCCTGAAGGAGTTCCCCCTCGTCTTCGAAGTTGAGGGGAATAATCTCCTGGCCTCGGACAAGGCCGTCGAAGCAATCATACTGATGTTGGCCATCGCATTCCGAGCAGGGGCAATGACGGCCACGTGTGAATGGGCCGGAATCCGGCCTAGCGCCGTCCGGGTCTGATCTGACACCCGAACGCTTAGCCCGACCAATCTCACCTTCCCTGCATCGTAATAGCGGCTCAAGGTTCCCAAGTGATAGATTAGATATTTGTCACGACCAGATCCGGGCTGCCAGGCTCATGAGCAGGTCGGCCAATAATCGACGTTGCGGGGCCAGTCGCAATAGACCATCCAACTGGTCTCCAAAATAGGCTAAACTAGCCGGGTTGCATTCGGTGAATACGATGGACACACCACGATCCATATCCGTCGCCGATAGATCGTGATGAGCTGTCATCACCAACGCTTGAATAAACGGCGTCAACGGTATGTTCGCGTACGAGGGCGTTTAGTTACCCACAAACAGGAGATCCCTTTAGCGAGAATCCATACGGCCAGATCCTTTCGCAGGCTGAGATCGATGCCATGACTTGGTTACGTTACAGGTCACGTTGGTCAGTAAAACCTCAGCTATGGGAAAGTTCCGGTCCTATCACCTAAGTTAGCCGATTACGTAGGTGATACAATGGGTGGGATCTCTTGGTGAAAGGGCAGTTGTTTCTTGTCGGTAGTTTCGTCACGATGAGCTTTGCATTGAGGCTAGTTCGTAAATGGGGGAGGAAAATCTCGTGACCGCAGTCACCGCCGATTTGATAGCCAATGTCGAGGATTGGTACGACGCCTATTCAACCTTGTCACCCACCGATCGCTGCGACTTTATTGATCAAACCTTGGACTACCCGTTGACCGAAGACTTTTTGGAAGATAGCGAAATGAGTCTTCTGATCGCGGGACTGGAAGATACCGTCGGTCCGGCCGCGATGGTCCGGCTCGTAGACAAGGTCCGACAGGTGCTGCCTGAGTTTCACCTCAAAGAAGTCCCCTACTTAGAGGACACCATGCTCGTCTGGGGACTCTTTCACGACGACCCAGAACAAATCGACACGGCCGCGGCCTACTTTCGGAAAAATCCGGTTCAATTCGTGGATCACTTTTTAATGACATTCCGGTGGCTGTGTCTCTATCAAAAGCGGGACATCGCGCTGCAGCAGGCGGAGGTAGGCTTTCCGATGATTCAGGCGTCACACGACATTCTTCCCGGTGCCGAGGACGATTTAGGCCACTTTCTTATTTTTGACCAGTGCGAACGTCTGTATGACCAAATTTCGCGCGGGCAGCCGCCCGATCCCGCACCTTTAGCGGAATTGGAGCACCAGTTATACGGCGATCACGCCGTTGATGTGGGTGCGAGAGCCATTCCCCTGCTATCGGATCCGACTCGGCTGGCGCCCAGTCCAGACTGGCGTCAAGCAGACCGGCGTCCTGCCGTTCTCCGCGATCTGCACTGGGTTTTCCTGCGGCATCAACGAGGTGCCAAAGGTTTCTCGTTTGCGACCTCCACCTATATCTGGGACAGCGTGTTTGGGCTTTTGGAAGGCCGTCAGCATATCAAACCCGATGCCTATTTTTATCCGACGGAGCAGGAACTCGATCAATATCTTAGCTCATACGCGCGGTTTTTAGGGTTAGAACGAGACTGGGCCTTCATTACGCTCTGGGGTATTCCTTATGTGGCCGACTTCCTGAAAAATCACGGATGGATGAGCACAGATGAACACACCCATTGCATATCCCTGGCGGACCACTTCAAAGCGACCTTAATCGAAGCATCTCGGTCTGACCTCTGGAGATACTCCTTCGTCCACCGTTGGACACCGCCAGACAGCGCGGACCCTGACGTGTGGGTGAAAGAGGCTCAGATCTTTGCGGATAGTCTCACGGCGATACGGAGTTTCGAGGATAGTTCTCCTGACGCCTTAGACTTTTTAGATGAACTGGCATTGCCGAGTTTTGATTCACTGTTAGGCGTACACAATGGCCGTCCCCCAACCAAGGTGCGTTCGACCCATCGAGGCCGGTCGGGCCGCAAAAAACCCAAGGGCAAACATAAAAACAAGAAACGGGGCCGTCACTGATTCAACCTACAAAAGGCGCCGGGGACCCCGGCGTTTAGGTAGCATATTGAGCCCTGCGGGCTCATCCGTGACTGAAGGAAATCTCCGCTCTGAAAATCCTCAACAAACGTAGACATTGAGAGGATTTTCGCCTATTGTTCGCTCTCTGCCGATGGGCCTACCATTCAGTCATACTGCATGACCAAAGTACCTATCGTGACGCTAGAGTCCAGTCGGGAGCGGCGTGCCCCAAGGGATCACCTTCCGCCGACGGAACCTCTCCATCAGGATGGCCCTCACGCGTTCTTTGGGTGTCCAAAGCCGAATCTCAGCATTATCCAGTCTGCCAAGACGGTTCGTTTCGGCCACACCGCCCGCATGCAGGCAGTGAAACCGGTCCCCCTGCCGATTTGTCCTTGTGAACAGTGGAGCCTAGCTGACCTCGCCGTTGCCGTTCACCCCGTTCACCCAGTCTACGGGGATCAAAATGCGTTTGCCGAGATTGCGATGGGGAATCTTGCCGGTCTGACACTCGCGATAGACGAGGTATTCACTGCACCCCAGTACTTTCGCGGCTTGACGAGGCGAACAATATTTTTGGGCCGGATCAATCGGCTTGGTTTTTCGTGCCATGCGTGGTCATCCCCTTATTTGTCGATGCAGTTGTCAACGTTCTGCGACCTTGGTACTGCCTACACTATACCTATTCGTCTCCTCTGCGCTATTCCCTTTTTTATAGGCAAATATCTTTTGCCGCATAGGTACGTGTTAGGTATAATGGCACAAAACAGACAATGGAACGAGAGGTGACGGTAGGTATGCGCAGCGGCTCGGGCGTGGTGGCTTTGGGGACGTGGTTGCGGCAGTCTCGGCAGATCCGGGGGCTGACCTTGACGGGGATTGCTGACGCAGCAGAAGCGAGCAACCAGTCCAACTTGTCGAAAACGGAGCGCGGGGCCATTATTCCCGGACTGAAAACAATTCGCGAAATCGCTCCCTACTATGGCTCACCGTGGTGCGATGCAGCAGAGAACGCGGTGTTCATCCACGCACTGGTCTGGATTTTTTCAGCGCGCGTCGGATTTCATCCGACGACAGACGGAGAAGTGATGGCGGTATCTAGAGTGAAGTCGGCTCTCGCCGCCGCCGACGCGGTGGTCAACGCGGCCCCGGACGATGCCCATGCCATACTGCACACGGCCGCCACCACCCTGTCCGGCGTGCCCGGATTAGCGCAGATGCCATGGACCGACACCCGGCCATTTTGGGTATGGATTTGGATGCAACAGTTGCGCCATGTCGAGCTCGCTAGACAGCGGCTGGTCGAAGATATCGAACCCGAAATCGACCAGGAAAATGAGGAAATGGCGTTAGCCTTCGAAGCCATGCGGGCGCGATTGGCCCATGAAGAAAATTTACTGCGGCGATGGAATCAATGGGGTTTTGTGTGGACCGCTGCCGAATCCGTCCGCAATGCGCTGGTCGATCCCAAAGTCGCATGGTATCAATTTCCCCGATTGGACATCTCTGATTTTGTCTACGCAGACCATGAAAAATCGCCACTCGACCGTGAGCCAGCGCATCCTGTGGATGAAAACCCGGCAGAATCGGCAATCCAAAGCGCATGGCGTAATACGGTAGAGGAGCTAACATGGCGCGGCATGGAAAACCCCGAACTGGTTCGCTTAATTCGGACGCTCTTGGACTATCCATCGCAAACACTTGATGTCTTGATCCAGTTTTTATCGCACGTCACGCCCGTGGACACGCCACAAGAAGGCTCCGACGACCTGCCCTTTTAGGGCCGGCAGGATGCCGGGTGAAGGTTTTCTGCGGCCCGTCTATCGTCAGACCGACACCGGACGACTCATGATCAGCTATCAGCCAACCGGGGATGTCCACGTGCAGAAACCATCACCGAGCTAACGGGAAGCCATATGGGCGGGATTGCAGTAATATCTAGTATTAACTAGATCGCGGTGGGACGCTCCTTGCGGTCGCGTACCCACCGCTCGGGGTAGCGATCGGTTGATCAGTGATCGCTGGATCGATACCTAAACCGTCCGGCCGGCCACCCGGGGCAGCCTACACTCGCGGCGTGAAGGGAACGGGTATCAGTTAAGATCCTTTCCGTTCCGGCAAGTTTTTGCGATGCCCGGAAGGCAACGACAACCCACCCCCCTTTTTTACTGTGATACCAGGGTCTTCCGCCTCCGGCTCTTCGCACTCATTCATTCTTCGAGGCGGCTTGCAAAAAGATAACTCGTAAGTGATAATGGAGGTATGGATCAGGATGGTTGGGATATACGCGTTTACGAGGCGGGAGACGGGGGAATTCCGGTTCAAGAGTTTTTAGATGCGTTACCCGTCAAGAAGGCACAAAAGGTGCTCCGAGATATCGATGTACTAAGGCGTACGGTCCGCGATGGGGTATGCCCCATGTACGATCATTGCCAGGCGGGATGTATGAATTGCGGACAGAACACGGCAGCGACATTTTCCGGACATTCTTTTTTTCATTGGAAGCACACCGTCCTTGTGTTAACCAATGGGTATCAGAAAAAGTCGCAAAAGATGGATACGCAGGAATTTGAACGGGCACAACGTTATCGGGAGGACTGGTTAGAAAGACACGGAGGGACGTAAGATGAGTTTTGTACGCGATTATGTGCGGCATCGGGCGCAGGCGGACCCGGCGTTTCAGCATGTGTGGGAAGACGGAACCTTAGAACGGGAAATTGCCAAGCAGTTGATTGGGATTCGTCTCGAGTTAGGGATGACGCAAGCGCAATTTGCGGAGCGCGTGGGCGTGAAGCAAAGCTTTCTGTCTCGATTGGAAAATGGCGAGCAGAATCTGACGATTGAAACGTTGCAACAGCTAGCCCAGCGGGCCGGAGCGACGGTTCACGTCCGTCTCGCCCTACTACACGATTAGACAAGAGACCGCTACCACCCGACCGGGGCCGCACACGCTCAACTGCCTGCCCGACCTTGACCGCGGACGCCATATGGGCGGAAGCGGACCTCACATGCGCGGGGTACTTAGTAATAATGAGCGTGATCATATATTCGCGCGCGTCTCCGGCCTCGGCGGCGGCAGTCGCCCAGCGGGCATCCCATCCCGTGTGGTCAGCGGCATCGCTGCCCAGCTGGTACGCCTCGTCCGCGGCCCACCACCGGACGCTCTTGGACTATCCATCGCAAACACTTGATGTCTTGATCCGGTTTTTATCGCACGTCACGCCCGTGGACACGCCACAAGAAGACCCCGACGACCTGCCCTTTTAGGGCCGGCAGGATGCCGGGTGAAGGGTTTTCTGCGGCCCGTCTCTGCGGCCCGTCGGTCGGTGCTCACGTGCGGCCGATTTTTCTTTGTGGTAGGGGGTCTTGGTACTGGTCATTCGGGGTGTCACGATACGTCCTGCGGAATGCAGTGGAATTTTCTGCGGCCCGTAGGGGATTTTAGGGGTTGTGGCGGGGCAATAAAAATCCCGCAATCGCTTGCGCAGTGCGGGTTTCAAATGGTGGGCCATGTAGGGGTCGAACCTACAACCTTGGGATTAAGAGTCCCCTGCTCTGCCAGTTGAGCTAATGGCCCATGTCATAGATAGAGGTGGTAGCGGCGGGTGGACTCGAACCACCGACGTCACGGGTATGAACCGTGTGCTCTAACCAACTGAGCTACGCCGCCGTTGGTTGCGGGGACAGGATTTGAACCTGTGACCTCCGGGTTATGAGCCCGACGAGCTACCTGGCTGCTCTACCCCGCGACGATATCCTGTTGAGGAACACTAAATATCATATCTGCCGGTCTAAAACGTGTCAAGGACAAAAATTCACCAGGTGTCTATTGGACGCTTTCCTATGATACACTTAACCTACAGAATTCATACTAGGCTCACGCTCGAGGAGGTCATCGCCATGGAACGCAAGGCGCGTCTAGCAGGGTTTGAGGTAGCCGTCGACAAGACTGATCGCGGATATCACCTGCGCATCGAAACCACACCAGAACACGAGGCAGCGCGTGAACAAGTCTTTGCACTATTCGACCAGTTCCGTACCGAGGCGCGTCGAGCCGGGGTCACAAGCCCGGAAATCATGGCGCATTGGGTCAGACGTCAGTTCAAGCGATGGAGTGGATCGCGAAAATAGTCGAAGTTTCCTTTTATGGCAAATCTTGTATGTTGTCCGGTTCTGCGGTAAAATGGGACATCTCCCAACAAAGGGGACAGGCCCATGACCACGATACGGACACTATCAGAGTATGCACAACGCATAGACCAAATCAAGGATCTCAAACACCGCCTATGGACACTCGCCTCCCAACGCGGAAATCTGGATCCCGAGGTCATTCGCATCAGTCAGGAAATCGATGAGCACATCGTTGCCGTGCAGCGATATTACAGGAGTCAGTACCACGACAGCATGACCGGCTAACAAAACCAGGAATATTTCCGCCTTATTCCTCTAAACCTGCACACCATACGCTGTACACTCTACAGTAGGGTGGTGTGTGATGCGGATTCGCTTCAATTCCATACCTATCGAGGCTACGCTTGACCGGGCGGCGCACCCAACAGAGCGGTCTCACCCCCTTGTTGGCGATGAGGAGGCATTATGGCGGGAGCTATCCAGCCACGAAGCCAAAATGCTGGAAAATCCGACAGACCCCCACGTCGCCCAGTATTTATATACGGTTAAGCGCTTATTGGACCGCGCCTTACAGCATCATAAGGCCAAGTCGACGCCATACTGGTCACCTAAGGGGCGGTTTAGGCAGATGGTGCACATCGAAACTATCAACCAGGCATTAGGTGATCTGGTGGGTGCGATTCGCAGCGGCCACCCGGCCACACAGCTGGCGCGGCGGCTCGACGCCATTCGCGGATTAATGTTGGATTTGTGGATTTAGGAGGCCGCATGGACTTGGACATGCTGTTTGCTCAAACGCTGGACGACCTAAAAGAAATGGAGCGACTCACAGAGGCAAAAATCCAAGCCGCCGTGCGTCGTGACGCCAAGACGCTGGTCAACCTCTTGCAAGAGCAAATCGATCCGATGTACCGGCTCAACCGCAGCACCCTGGAACTTGGCATGTTAAGCATGGCCCAGCAGGCGGACCTTCGCACCCACATCACGCGATGGGCAACCCGCGAACAATATTTGCAGAACGTTTTGGAGAAGAACCTCGGATATATCGCGTACTTAAAACAGTTGTTAGGAATCAGCGGGCCGGAGTCGCCAGGCCTCAATGTCGGGCTGTAATCGCTCGTTGGCGCACAAGGAGGTGCATCCCTATGGGATATGAAGTCTTGGGAATCGCGTCGCAGGCCATCCAGGCTCAAGAGTTGGCGCTGAACGTCACTGGCAATAACATGGCCAACGCCACCACTCCCGGCTACAGTGCGGAGTCGGTCGATCTGACGGAAAACGCGCCGTCGCCCAACGCCGCCATGCCCGGCACCTTAATCGGCAACGGGGTGACCGCCACGGCCGTCACCCGAGCCACCAATGCCTTTCTGTCATCCAGCGTACGCAATCAGACCAGCGCCGTCGGTTATGCCACCGCGTTGACCCAAGGGCTCAATCAGGTGCAAAGCGTGTTTCAAGAGCCGCAAAACGGTGGCCTGGCAGAAATGATGAATCAGTTTAGTCAGGCCTGGCTGGCCCTGTCGCAAAGTCCGACCAGCCTATCGGCACGCGAAAACGTTATCCAGGACGGGCAGACGCTGGCGTCAACATTTAACAGCACGGCCGCGACGCTCTTTTCCGAGGAGAACAGCGTAAACCAGAACATCCGCACCGCCGTGCAGCAAATTAATCAACTTGCCGGTCAAATTGGCCAATTGAACGGCCAAATTGCAACGGTGAGTACTTCTGGCCAACAGCCCCTCGACCTTTTGGATCAACGCGATCAACTATTGAACAAGCTGAGCCGACTCACCAACATCAGCTATACCGCTGGTCCGGCCAATTCGGTTGACGTATATATCGGTGCGCATCCCCTGGTGACAGGCAGCACGGTGTATCAGATGCAGATTGCTCCGGTCGGAGTTCCGGGCAGCTCCAGTTCGGGAACAGGATCCTCAATCTTCACCGCCGACCAACCGGTATGGTCGGACAACGGCAGCCCGGTTCAGGTGCAATCCGGATCGTTGGCCGGCAACATCGCTTTGTTGTACAACCAAACCGTCAGCGGGAGCAGCGGCGGACCCGTTTCGGCCGGATATCTGACCCACTACGGCCAGCAGCTGGACAATCTGGCCAATAGCTTAAAGACAACCGTCAATAACGGACAGCAGAGCGGCCTTGACTTATCCGGCAATCCAGGGGCAAACTTCTTTACCGGCACCAGCGCTGGCACCATAGCGGTTAGTGCAGCCATGACCCCCGATGGGGTGGCGGCTGCCTCACCTCCACCCTCGGGCTCGAGCTTCGATACAGGCGATGGCAGCAATGCCACCAACATCTACAATGCTTTGTCGACCGGCACGATGACCATCGGCTCATCGGTCGGCACCACCCTGAACGGCTACTATCAGTCGCTGGTGGGTCAAGTAGGATTGAACGGACAAAACGCCAACAACCTTCAGACGGACGGCACGAATACGTTGACGTCGCTGAATAATGAACTGCAGGGAGTTACAGGCGTTGACCTGAATCAACAATCGGTCAATATGATTCAGGAGCAGCAAAGCTTTGAAGCGGCAGCCAAGCTGATTGCCACCGAACAGTCCACCATTCAGAGCCTTATGTCGGCCGTCGGATAGAAATCCGGGAAAGGAGCATCGCTATGCAAGTGACACCCATTATCGTAGCCAACACGCTGCTACAGAACGTTCAAAACCAAGAGGCGCAAATCACCAAACTGCAGCAGGAAGAGTCGAGCGGGCAAAAATTCCAACTGCCGTCGGATAATCCTATGGCGGCCGAGAACACATTGAACCTGAACAATACGCTGGCCGGGATTAAGACTTTCACAACCTCGGCTCAAAACGCCCAGGGATGGCTGAACCAAACTAATGGCGTATTGACTAACATGATTAATCTGTGGGATCAGGTTCTTCAAACCGCCACTCAGGCCGCAAACAGCACCAACAATCAGGCCGACTTAAACGCCTTAGCCAATAACGTCCTACAGATGCAGACAAATTTTGCTCAGATGCTAAACACCCAATATGAAGGCAGCTACATTTTCAATGGGTACAACACCCAAAACCCGCCCACGCAGCTGACCTCGGCCAATCCGCCGGCCAGCGCGCTGGCGGCTACCCAAGGGCAGTTGCAGAATTTCGAGATTAACAATGGTGTGAGCGTCACCGTCAATTTGACCGGCTGGGAAAACGTCGGGCAGCCGTCGGGGCAGAACTACTTGCAAACCGCATACAGCGACCTGGGCAAGCTGGCCGCCGCCATTCAGTCGGGCCCCTTGGCCGTGCAAAGTATACTCGGCAGCCTAAAAAGCGATTTAAATACCCTGACTGGAGCGCAGGCCTTAGTCGGCGGCAACATGCAGCGGGTGCAAAACACCTTGACTCAGCTCGCCCACGCTCAGAGTGACATTAACCAGAATCTAGCCAATGTCTCCGGTGCCAACATGGCGCAGGTCACCACCCAACTGGCGCAAGAGCAAAACGCCTACCGGGCCACGTTGCAAAGCGGCGCAGGAGTGTTGTCCCTGTCGCTCTTAAACTTCATCAATCCGTAGAGAGGAGCCTCATGCTGACCGTCGAGACACGCTTTCACGGCACTATCTCGGTTGAAGAGACAGACGTGCTGACGATTGACTATGAAATCTTAGGATTCCCGTCGGAAAAGCGGTTTTTGTTGTTGCCGCATCGGCCGGATAGCCCTTTCCTATACTTGCAGTCGGTTCAGACGTCGTCGTTGGCTTTCGTCGCCATCGACCCTCTCCTGCGATTCCCGGAATATCAAATTCCGTCGGCTGAAATTCCCCCGGCACTGGGAGATTCCAGTGAGTGGGCGATCCTGTGCTTATGCACCCTGGGAAGCGGGCAAGATCCCACTATGAACTTGAGGAGCCCCTTGATCTTCAATCGGAATTCCCGCCACGGGGGGCAGTTTGTGCTATCCTTGCCCTATCCGATCCAATATCCCCTGTTTTCGGGCGACGATGAGGCGCCGGAGGAGCCGAGCCATGCTGGTACTTACCCGTAAAATTAATGAGGCCCTCCTGATTGAGGAGGGCACCATCCGGGTCGTTGTTCTGTCAGTCCAGGGGGACCAAGTCAAGCTGGGCATTGATGCGCCGCGGGAGGTCAGCATTATGCGCGAAGAAATTGTCGAGGCGCAGAGCCAAAACCGAGAAGCGGCACAATCGATTTCCCCAGACGACTTGTCCTCGCTTACGGAGCCTGGGAAAATGCGTCCATCTCGTCGCCCGACACCAAAATCTCGGTAATTTTCACTCCAAAGTTGTCTCCAATGATTACCACATCGCCGCGCGCCACCAACCGGCCGTTGAGGAACACGTCAACCGGGTCGCCATAAACCCGGTCAAGTTCCACCACGGATCCGGGGCCAATCTCAAGTACGTCTTTCACCGTGAGTTCGGTTGTCCCCAAAATGGCTTCCACGGTCATGGGAACATCCCAGACAAACTCGATCGTTTCCTGTGCCCCGGGCCGCGGTCCGGCGTCATCCAACTCGACAAATTCGACCTTCTTGACCTCGACGACCGAATCTTCCGGTTCCGGATCGGCCGATTCGGATGCGTCAACTAATGCCTGGATTTCTTCCGCGGTCAGGCGCGACGCCTTCTTGGACATGTTAGTCCTCCCCCTTTCGAGAAATTACCCGGACCGCCAGGCGGCCGCGGCTACGACCGGGCAACACTAAAAATTTGTCCCGGTTGGACAGGCGCATGGTCAGCGGTTGATCATAACGGTTTTTCAGCACGATGGCATCGCCCACCTTGAGCTGATCAAATTCGCCCAAACTGAGCTCCGTTTTACCCAAAAGCACCGATCCGTGAATTGCTACCGACTCGACATGCTTTTTCATTTGGTCGCGCTTCACGACGACGTTGGCCAGGGAACCGTCCCTGACCAACTGGGCCCGAACCGCAGCCTCCGCCAGCGGGGCCACATTGGAGTAGGGCCAGGCCAGCATTAGCTGCCCGCGATTGGAATCGATGGTAATCTGCTGACGCGACACCAAGACCAGATCCCCCTCACCGGCAATCTGGGTAAAAGCCGGATTATGCTCCATGGCGATCAGTTTAGGTTCCACCGCCATCATTGCATTCCAAACGTCGCCATATAGTCCCAATATCCGCTCGAAGATGCGCTTCATGATGGTCTGCTCGATTTCCGAGAGGCGGCGGGCCGCCGTGGCCCCTATGCCTTGCCCGCCCAGAGCGCGATCAATCATGGCGATGGCGATGGCCGGCGAACACTCCAATAGTGCAGTGGCCGGCAGCGGGCTGGTCTTAAACACGCTAATCACCGCCGGCATGCGGATGGATTGGAGCATTTCCTCATAGGGAATCTGGTGGACCACCAGCTGCTGCAGTTGCATCGGCGTGCGCAAGTAGGCGGAGAGAAAATTGGCGACACCGCGCCAAAATGTTGCCTGAGTTCCGGTTACCGCATCGAGCTGCGCCCGGCTTAGTTGGTGTGGTCGTTGAAAGTCATAAGGGCGGGTCGCTTGCTGTTCATGCACTAACCCCATGGACATCCCCTCTCGGTTGCGTGAGCCTTTTTCGACAATATTCGTCCCGGGCTGCCAATCTCCTGCCAGCTACTGGGTCAGCAAATTGGAGAAGTAAATATTTTTCACGGTTCCCGGTCCGAAGATAGACTGCAGTACCTCAGATACCTGATCCTTGAACAGCGTGAGCCCCCCCGAGGACAAGAACACCGAATACGGCGTGGACCGCGCCAAAGCAATGAGCTGGTTGCGGATCTGAGCGTCGAGTGCGGATGATCCGGTTCCCGATCCCCCCGACGCTGAGCTTGACACTCCACCGGCCGCCTTTAAAGCGGCAGGCGTGACTTGAAATTCCAGGTCAAAACTCACATAGTGGCTATTCCCGGCCAAGTTGCTCTGAAT
Organism: Bacillota bacterium; assembly: GCA_021820965.1. Taxonomy (GTDB): domain Bacteria; phylum Bacillota; class Sulfobacillia; order Sulfobacillales; family Sulfobacillaceae; genus Sulfobacillus_B. Next base: position 12,402 of record JAKACZ010000039.1, read on the forward strand.
CCCCGTTTCAGTAATTGACACAGCCGTTTTCGGGTCGAACGGGGCGGATTCAATCACAGGCGGCGGCGTATGGCTGAGCATTGACGGTTCCAAAAAAATAATTCCGCCGGCGCCCGCGCCGAGGCCGACAACAAAAACGATGATAAACAGCAAAATTTTCTTCACTACCGGTCTCCTCTTCGCTGAAAATATCTCCTTAAGTATTCGGCTCCGCCCAACCGTTTAGATAGAATGGAGAGGGGAGGCAGATCATTATGGATACCTATTTGCTTTGGGCACTCAACACCCTCTTTCAAGACCTTTTCGATCCGGTTTCCACATCCTTGGGAGGTAAGAGCCAAGGGGCATTCCCAAGTTTATCGGCCCCCTCATCTTCTAACACCACAACCACCCTTCCCGAAGCGGCTTCTTCCAACGTGCAGCAGTCAATTCAGAACGCTGCCGCTCAGACTGGCCTCTCGCCCGCCTTGCTCAAAGCGGTGGCCACGGTGGAGTCGGGGCTTGACCCTTCCGCCGTAAGTTCCGCCGGCGCCATCGGGTTGATGCAGTTGATGCCCGAGACCGCCCAAAGCCTGGGAGTCAACGCGGCCAATCCTGCTCAAAATGCCTTGGGCGGAGCGGAATATCTGAAGAACCTGCTAAATCAATTCGGGCACAATTTATCACTCGCGCTGGCAGCCTATAATGCCGGCCCCGGGGCTGTTGCCCAGTATGGGGGGATTCCGCCCTACCCCCAAACTCAGCACTATGTGGCTGACGTACTCAGTGCATACAAAGCCAACACCTAAGCCTGCAGCGCCGTAGTGGCTTGAATCACCTGTTGCCCCACCGATACCACCTTGGCATTGACGCTATAGGCCGTTTCCGCCTGCACCAAGTCCACCAGGCTCTGTGCCAGGTTGGTGCCGCTTTGGTTGACGGCAGACGACGCTAGCGTTCCGGTGCCGTTTTTCCCCGGGGTCGTGATGGTGGGCCGACCGGAATTTCCCGACAGTCCGTAGAGGCCATTCCCCTTTGCCACCAATCCCTGGGGGTTAGGAATCGAGGCAATCTTCACCTGGCCCACCACTCGGGGGCCGCCTGGCCCCGACACCGTGACAACGCCATCCGCCGCCACGCTAAATTTCTCGCCCACTGGAATGATAATCGGCGGGTAGAGCTTTTGCCCCCCGGACAGCACCAGTTCACCGCCGGCATCAATCTGGAACATGCCGGCGCGGGTAAAGGCCAGCCCACCTTGGCCCGACACCACGAAGAAGCCGTTCCCTTCAATAGCCAGATTCGCCGATGACTGGGTGGTCTGAATATTGTTCGAAAAAATCGGGGCGTTGCCCACCAGCCCCGCGCCCGAATTCATCGCCAAGCCGGGCTTGAGCGTCTGTGCGGCCAACGTGGCCCCGCCCGGACGCACCACCAGATTGCCGATGCTGGCCAAGGCCGGCTGATTGGCCCCGTAGCCAGGGGTGTTGAGATTGGCAATATTGGCCGCGATGGAGTTTAGTACGTCATTTTGGGCATTAATGCCACTGGACGCGATGCCGAGAACCGAGAACATCGTCCCGCCTCCTTTTTCCGACTATGGCAGCGTTCCGAGAGTCGCGGCCGTAGCCAGTCGTTTGCTCTCTTCATTCACCAGTTGCGTTATCGATTGGTACCATGATTGCGCATCAATCATTTGAGCCATCGAATCGGCCAAGTTCACGTTGGATGTGTTCAGTGACGACTGCACCACTTGTCCGGTAAACGGCAGCCGGGTGGGGCTTTTGTACAAATCGTTTCCCAGCGGCTGAACACCTGACCTGGGCAGGTCCGCCAGAGCCAACGCACCAACCGTGGTCGCACCTTGGGTAAGTACCCCTGAAGGGCTGACGCTAAAGGGGACACCTGGTTTGAGCTTGATCGGCTTGCCGGACTGACTTAGCACAAAATCGCCGCGGCTGGTCACTAAATTTCCATTGGCGTCCACACTGAATTGGCCATCGCGGGTGTAGGCAATCCCACCCGGCGTGCGGACGACGAAAAAGCCATTGCTGCCCAAAATGGCCAGATCATTGGGGTTCGAAGTCGATTCCACACCGCCCCCGGAAACTTCAAGGCCCGAGCTGAATGCCACACCCGTCGAGCTCTGCCCCAACACCGCGGGAACCGTTCCGGTGCGAATCACCGTTCCGGTGGGGAACGCGCTAAAGATCCCCACCTGCGCCAAATACCCGGGCGACTGACTGTTGGCCAGGTTTCCGGCAATGAGCGATAACGATTGGTTTTGGGCAATCATTCCCGACGCTCCGATATATATTGGGTCCATCGCCATCCCCCCTACATAGAATCCTGATTCATGCCCCGGGGCCAATTTTCTACCAATCTCTTGACAAACGCGCCCCAACCCCCGCGACGGGGCGGCGGCACCCGGTGCAGCAGCCGATCCGCCAAGTCAGCCACGTCATACGCCGCCTCACTGTGCGGATAGGCACCATAAAACGGCACCTGCTTTATCACCGCACGAGCCACAACCGGATCCTCAATCACCAATCCCAAAAACTCCACTGACTGACCCAGGGCCTTTTGCGCCAAATCGGTAAGCCGCGTCCCAAGCCGGGTGCCTTGATCGCGTGTTTGAGCACGGTTCATCACCAGTTTCAGCGCCACCTGGCCATCCTGCTCCCAGACCGCCTTAATTAATCCGTAGGCATCAGCTAGCGCGGTCGGTTCCGGGTTGGTCACGACCAACGCCTCATCGGCTGCCAACACGAACGCCAAAACGTTGTCGGATATCCCCGCCGAGGTGTCGATGAGAAGCCAATCGCACTCCCCTTCCAGTTCTTGAAACGCTTCGATGATATGGGCGATCTCGACCGAATCCAAACGGGCCAGTTCCGTGATGCCCGAACCGCCGGGAATAATTCTGACGCCGTTGGGCCCGGTCTCAAGCGTCTCCTTAAGCGAGACTCTTCGCTCCACCACATCCCACAAGGTGTATACGGGTTCATTACCTAGCATAATATTTATGTTGGCTAAACCCAAATCTGCGTCGAGAATAACGATCCGTTGTCCTCTTTCCGCCAACGCCATCGAAAGATTTAACACCAAACTGGACTTTCCCACGCCCCCCTTCCCCGATGTGACAGCCATCACCCGGGTTCCCGTCAACCGTTCCTGCAGCACTTCGCGGGTGGCTTGGTCGGTCTTGGTTTTCACCCAGCTGCGCAACCCATCGCCTTGCTTGGCCATCACCTCTCGCCTCCCTTTAAGAGGCCCGCCAGCGTTTCGGGAAAGGCCACTTGAATGTCGTCCGGAACATTTTGGCCGTCGGTGATATAGGACAGTGGCCAGCCCAGTGTCAACACGGCGCTCAGCATGGCTCCCGGATATCGAACTTCGTCTGCCTTGGTAATGCAGATTTTCGGGTTGAGCCCTTCCCCAAACTTGAGCGCGGTCTCGCTTAAGAGATCTGCGTCCATGGTGGCCGGCAGGACCAGTTCAATGTCGTTGGCTCTGGAAAGCTCGGCGATGGTGCGAATCTCCGACATGTAGAGCGCGTGGTTGAGACTATGGCCGGCAGTGTCAATCAGCACCACATCCCACTGCCGGTCTTTGAGAATGCGCGGAATGTCCTGCGGCCGCAAAGCGACTTGGAACGGCACCCCGATAATTTCGGAGTAGGTCTTTAACTGCTCAACCGCCGCCACCCGAAAGGTATCGGTGGAAATCAGCAGCACCGACTTCTGCCGCTCAAGCCGACAGTATGCGGCGAGCTTGGCGATGGTGGTGGTTTTACCCGAGCCGGTGGGCCCGATGAAGAGCACCGTGGCCGGTTCGGCCAGCGCTATCGGGGCCGGTGGGGCCAGCCGCTCCAAGAGCGTCTCCCGGACTGATTCGGCTACGGTTGAGCCGCGTTCATCGCGGTAACGAGTGGCGGCTGTCGCCAATTTCAGTGCCCACGCCTCGTTCACGCCGCGCTGCGTCAGCCAGTGGAACGCCTCCGAGAGATTTTCATCATCGCGCCCTTCAATGCGCTCCAGTTTCCGACCCAGACCCTCCAGCATCACGATCACCTCGTCCAAGCGACTGTCCTGAGCCGGGGGCCGAGCCGGGCCGGCAAGGTGCGCGTCCTCCCCTGCCAGGCGGCCCACTTGCACCACGGGCATTTCCGGCTCGGGCATTGCCACAACCGTAGGCGCCGCTTCATGTGCGGCACGCGCGCCATTGCGACGGGAATAATCGGTGGCCACCAGCACCTGAAACCCGCTTTGCCAAAACTTCCACCAGGGCTCGCGAGCCTTGCCCGAGGACAAGATAATGGCATCTTCGCCAAGTTCCCACTTGGCCATCGCCAACGCCTCTTCTGCGGTCTTGCCGGTAAAGCGTTTCACAATCATAAAGACACCACCCCGACCGTTCTCACGGAGATGTCGCTGCCCAACTCGGCGTAGGACAACACCGCCATATCCCGCCACATCCGCTCCGTTAGCCGTTTCAGATACATGCGGATAATGGGCGATGTGATAATCGTCGGCGGTGCGCCCTGGGGCAGCTTTTGCAGCGAGTCGCGAATGCTTTGAAAGATTTGTTGGGCCTTGGCCGGGTCCAAATTAAGATAATTGCCCTGTTCAGTCTGCTCGATGGAGCTTCGAATCTCGGCTTCCACCTCGGGGGAGAGCACCAACGCATGCAGCACGCCCTGGCGCATGAGTCCGCGGGTAATATGACGACCCACCGCCTGGCGGGCCGCTTCGCTTAATACGTCGATGTCATGGCTGGTTCGGGCTCGGTCGGCCAGGGCCTCCAAAATAGTGGGCAAATCGCGAATAGACACCCGTTCGCGCAATAGGTTGGCCAAGACCCGCTGAACCTCACCCAGACTAAGCAAGTCGGGGATTAATTCCTGCACCACCACCGGATGAGTCTGGCGAACATGATCGATCAGAAGCTTCACATCTTGCCGGCCGATAATCTCATAAGCGTGGCGCCGTATGATTTCAGCCAGATGGGTCACGAGGACCGAGCCCGGGTCAATCACGGTGGCCCCCGCCATCTCTGCCCGTTCCCGCGAATCCTCCCGGATCCAATATGCCGCCAGCCCGAATACCGGGTCAGTTGTCGGAACCGCGGTTTCTATGCCCAAGTCACCGCCTCCCATGGCCAAGAATCGATCGGGCCGCACCTCCGCCAGCGCCACTTCCGCACCGCGAATGCGAATCCGATACTGATTAAGTTCCAGTTCCAAATTGTCACGCACCCGAATCGGCGGCACGACCAAGCCCAATTCCACCGTAATCTGCCGGCGTAGCGCGGTGATGCGCTCGCGCAACTCATGACCGGCTTGTCCCCCCGCCAACGGAACCAGCCCGACCCCGACCTCCAGTTCCACCGCGTCGTTGCCGATGAGCGCCAATGCCGATTCCGGTCGATTCTTCTGGCTTTCCCCCTCGACACGCTTCTTCTCCTCGAGCTCGGCCTTTTCCTTCTTTTGGGCAGCCTCCAGTCGCCAACCGGCATAAAATGAGGCGGCACCAAGCATGAGAGGTATCAGGGGCGGAATACCGAGCATGGCCATTAGTCCCAGCACAATGGCTACAATATAGAGAACCCGCGGCAGCGCCGTCAGCTGCGACAAGACATCCCGGTTGAGGGTGCTGCCCGAGGCGCCCGACCGGGTCACTAAGATACCGGTCGAGGTCGACAGTAAAAGCGCGGGGATTTGGGTGGTGAGTCCTTCACCCACCGTCAAGATGGTATAAGTGCTGGCCGCCGCACCGATAGCCAGATGCCGCTGCGCCAGGCCAATAATTAACCCGCCCACAATGTTGATGAGAACGATGACAATCCCGGCAATCGCGTCGCCCCGCACAAACTTGGAGGCACCATCCATGGCGCCGTAAAAGTCGGCCTCGCGCTCGATGTCTTGCCGTCGCCGCTTGGCCTCCTGCTCTTTGATTAGCCCGGCGTTCAACTCCGCGTCAACCGCCATCTGTTTGCCCGGCATGGCGTCCAAGGTAAAACGGGCAGCCACTTCCGATACGCGTTCCGCACCCCGGGTAATCACCATAAATTGAATCACGATAAGAATAATGAAGATAATAATCCCCACAACGACGTTGTTGCCCACGACCAACCGGCCAAAGGTTTGAATGACCGCCCCGGGGTCCGCTCGTAAAAGAATTAAGCGGGTGGCGGTAACTTCCAGCGCCAATCGGAACAAAGTTGTCAGCAAAAGCAAGGACGGGAAGACGGACAGCTCCAGCACCTGATCAATAAACATGGTGCTAACCAGCACCGTCACCGACAGTGCCATGTTCACCAACAGGAAGAAGTCAAGAACCCACGGTGGTACCGGAATAACCAGCATCAACACCGCCACGATGGCGGCCATGGGCACGAATCCCTCCCGCACCAGCGACCGCACACTCAACCTCACCGCGCCCACCCCCCGCTCCGGCGACGAATGATAAAGGCCAGAATATCGGCCACGGCCTGGTAGTGCTCTTCGCGGATGGTCTCGCCCAGGGGCACCAGATATAAGGAACGGGCCAGAGGCGGATTTTCGACAATCGGAATGCTTTCCTGGTACGCGATGTCCCGCATCGCCAGCGCCACCTCATCGGTTCCCTTGGCCAAAACCACCGGCGCCGGCATGATTTTCTCGTCCCACTTCAACGCCACCGCAAAGTGGGTGGGGTTGGTGACAATCACTGAGGCATTTTTGACCTCACGCATGCCTGTCTGAATTAACCGCCGGTGCATTTGCCGCCGACGGCCCCGGATCTTGGGATCGCCTTCAAGCTCTTTCATCTCGTCCCGCACTTCTTCGGTGGACATGCGCAGGCTCTTTTGAAAGGCATGGTATTGATAGGCCGCGTCGACCGCCCCAATTACGAAAAACGCTGCGGCAGCGCGAAGCATCAGCCCGGTCAAAAGCGTCGACGACACGGACAGGGCTGAACCCAGCGGCATCATAATCAGTTCGGCGTAGGTCCGCAAGTGGGCCCAAATGGCCACACCAACCGCCACGCCGATGATGCCCATCTTCAGGAATCCCTTGGCTAAGAGCCACATACTCTGGCCCGAAAACATCCGGGCCAGCCCCATCAGCGGGTTTAAGCGGCCAAAGTCCGGGGCAAGCCGCTGTACATTAAACCTAAGTCCGCCCTGGGCAAAACCGGCTAACAGGCCCACGCCCGCGATGGGCAGCCCCATCGGCATTAACACGCGTATCAGGGAATGGGCCGCGACGGCGATGGCACTGTACCAGGCCACGCTAAAATGCGGAACCATCCCGAGAGACAGGATGGCGGACTCCATATACGCGAGTTGACGGCCGCTGTAAGGAAGGTACCAGCGCAAAATCAAGACGGCCACCAGTAATGCCAAGGCGGCTTGAAAATCGGGGCTAAACCAACCCTGCCCCTCCTCCCGGGCGCGCTGGCGCCTGCGCGGGGTCGGTGCTTGAGTCCGTTCGGCCATATACCAGGTCAGATTAAGATTGAGTGTCAATGTCATGATTATGCGTGTCCTTCCAGATATACCAAAAGGCGGCTCACATCAGTCCACCCTTGCTGCCACACAGTCGGAATGACCGAAAACATCAACGGCAATATCGCCAAGAATATCAATAGGCTCAGTCCAAAGTTGATGGGCAAGGCGAAAAAATACGCGTTAAGCTGCGGAAAGGCCCGCGAGAGAATTCCCACGCTAAGATTGACCACCAGTCCGGTAATCACCAACGGGGCCGCCATTAATAGCGCGACCGCCAACACGGTTTGAAACAAACCGGTGACAAACCCAAACGACGCACCCGGCACGACTAGGGCATTGATCGAAATCGCCCGAAAGCTGGCATGCAGCGCCGTCACCATCAATTCGGGCCCGCCACCGGCAACAAAGATAAAAATAGCTAACAGCGTTTCCCACTCCGCCAAGAACGACCCATCGGTCAACAATCCCGGATTCGCTTGCACCGCCAAGCCCACACCCAATTGATAGGTGATAATTTGCCCGGCAATGCCGAACACGCTGAGAAACAGCGCCAGCACCAATCCCATCAGGGCACCTACCACAAACTGCACGACAACGCCCAGCACCAAGAAGCCGCCATCCATGGACGAGGCTGCGTTGAGACCCGGGGTCAGAATCAGTCCCACCACAAATACCAGGGCGGCCCGCATCGGAGCGGGAATGTAGCTGGAACTGAAAAAAGGCGCCGTGACCACGATACCAGCCACCCGTGCGACAACTAAGAAAAACGTGGTGGTCAGCGAGGTGAGTTGAAGAGCCAGTGTCACCGGCCCATCTTCCAGCGCGCTCGGGCCGAATCCCCTTTCATTGTACGGAACCCGGGTAAGACCGTCCCAACTTTTAGGGCAAATAATGAGAGCCTCACGGCAAGTTCACCACCTGCCAAAAATTCAGCAGATCCTGATGCATCATGGATACCATAACCCGCAACAGAAAAGGGCCGGCGAAATACAAGATGAGGCCGATAACCGCAACTTTGGGCAAAAATGACAGCGTCAGTTCCTGGATTTGGGTGGTAGCCTGAAATATCCCGACCAAAAGCCCGACCAAAAGCGATGCCGCCAGAAGCGGCACCAGAACAATGCCTGCGGTAATCATGCCGGATTGACTTAAATGCAGCGCCAGGTCTTGCATCGCTATCCTCCATGAAATGACATCACCAACCCTTGGACCACCAAGCTCCAACCGTTGGCTAGCACGAACAATAGTAATTTCAGAGGCAAAGAGATCAGCGTGGGCGGCACCATCATCATGCCCATGGACATCAAAATGGTAGCCACCACCATGTCGACCACAACAAAAGGAATGTAGATGTAGACGCCAATCTCGAAGGCGGTCTTGAGCTCAGAAATAATGAAGGCCGGAATTAGGGCAACCGTAGGCACGCCCGCCAGGGAATGCGGCGGCTTAATGTGGTCGAGCTTCAAAAACAGAGCCAAGTCACTGGGGCGGGTTTGATGGTACATAAACCTGCGCTCCGGTCCGAGCGCCCGCGATCCCGCCTGAACCAGCGAAATATGGCCTAAAAGGTACGGGTGTAGCGCCTGATGGTTAATCGCCGTAAACGTGGGCGACATAATAAAGAAGGTCAAAAACAACGCCAGTCCAATCAGCACCAAGTTGGGAGGGGTTTGCTGCAGTCCCAGCGCGCTGCGTACAAACGACAAAACGGTGATGACTCGCGTAAATGAGGTCATCGTCAGCAAGATGGCCGGAATAAACGCAATCAGAGTCAGCAACGCCAAAATCCCGATCGTCTGACTGGGCGAAGCCCCCTGGCCGGGATTGATGCTGACACTGGGAAGACTGGGACCGCTGGCGGCCAAGGCCGGAACGGACAGCGTCAAGACAACCAGCCCCGCCAAACTCGCCGGAATAAGCCGCCATGTACGGGTCATGAGCGGTCGTCCCGTTTCCACCGCTTCACTATTTCCTCGGCAAATTGAGACAGCGAAGGCGATGCATCCATCCCGTCGATGGCGTCGGCAGCGCGTTCTGCCATCGCTTCGGCTTTCACTTCCATTAAAAGCGACACCGACTGGTCGGTGACACCGAGCGCAACCGTCCGGTCTACCACCTGTACTAACGCAATGCCCCGTTTGGGTCCCAGCGGGAGATAGTCAATCTGATTCAGGTAGCGTGATGGGCTCGACTTACCGTAACCGATCCGTTTCAATGTTCGGGCGGCGACGTATGCCAGGGCCACGACTAATAGCATAGCAAACAAAAAGCGCAGCAGTACACCAACGGAACCCATTTTCGACGAGCCCCCAATCCCTCCCGATTATTATAAAAACCAGCTAGGATGAATACGAAACATCAAGAGCCATTTGACCGAAATCGTCCCCCGGGGATATGGAGTGGAGGGGCAGTATGATTCTCGTCAGCGAATGGATGGATGACCGAGGATTGGGCCTCCTTAAAGAGGTGCCGCGGGCGTACACTTACGAACCGGAAATCTGGTCCGATAAGAGCCGGTTGAAAGACCTGCTGATAGACGCGGAGGCCTTGATCGTGCGCAACAATACCCAGGTGACTCCCGATCTGCTTGATGCGGCGCCGGGCCTCAAAGTAGTGGGAAGGCTGGGCGTTGGTCTCGACAACATTGATTTGGACGCGTGCCAAGCGCGCCGGATCACCGTCGTATACGCGCGTGGTGCCAACGCCATACCCGTGGTTGAATACGTTATTGGGGCTCTCCTCCACTACATGCGCCCTTGGGTCGACTGGTCACACCGCACGAAGCAGGGCACCTGGCAGCGACGGCTGGGTGGGCACGAGGTCTATGGCAAAACTCTGGGGGTGGTTGGCCTGGGGGACATCGGAAGCCGGGTTGCCCGTGCCGCCCGCACGCTAGGAATGCAAGTGCTGGTGTATGACCCGCATTTAGCACCCTTCCATGCCTTGGTGGTCGACGGCACTGTATCTCCCGCCCAGACACTGCCCGCTCTTCTTGGCCAAGCGGATGCCGTAACGCTGCATGCCCCGCTTCGCCCGGACACCTACCATCTCTTGGACCAGCGTACCTTATCCGGTCTCAAGCCCGGAGCGCTGCTTATTAACACGGCGCGTGGCAGGTTAATTGATGAGGCGGCCTTGCTCACCCTATTGGAGCAAGGCCGCATGGGCGGAGCCTATCTGGATGTCCGCGAGTCGGAGCCACCCACACTTCCAGACCCATTGGCTTCATTCCCCGAAGTGCGGCTCACGCCTCACTTGGCGGGCCTGACCGACGAGGCGCTGGTGCGAACCACCACGCTGGTGTTGGAGGATGTGATGCGCGTGCTGACTGGCCGACCGGCGCGCTCGCCCGCCCGCTGAGACGATCGTCTGGGCACGCCTTGGCCATGATATGATAGGGAGACCAAGGCATCTGCGGAGGCGGCATCATGGTCCGGTATGGAAGAGGTTCTCTGGTGGTCCTGAGTGTGGTTTTGCTGGCTGCAGGATGCGGAACCCCGACGCATCAGTCAGAGCTCCATCCGCCCCGGATGTCGCACCGGTCACTGAACTGGGGACCCATCTTACTGAGATCCGGCTCGGTATGGCAGCTTAACAATCCCGGAGCCGGTATCCCCCGCGAGTCCTTTACCATGGACATCACCCAGGGCCGCCGCGTGCGCGCAATCTTATACTTCACCGGATTCGGCTCATTGACCGAGACCACCCTGGGTGGCACCGTTCCTCGGTCAGCCGCTTCCCTAACACTGTTGGGACAGGTGTCGAAATCATCGCTGACGGGCTCCAACCAGACGTCTCCGATCAAACTTGTGGTCTGGCCGGTCGGACCTCATGTCATCCGGGTGACCCAGACCATCGCTGGCGATACCGCGGACTCGTTTCAACGCATGCTCTTTCACGAAACCTCGCCATAAAGGCCAAAACGGCCACCCCAGAAAGGATGGCCGCTTGCCTGCACAGACGACCCTTAGGCCGTCATTGCACCATATTCACCAGTGTGTTGTCGAGCGTCTGCGCTACCGTGATCACCTTGGAGTTTGCCTGATAGCCCTCCTGAGCCACGATCATGTTCACGAACTGGTTAGCCAAACTCACGTTTGATCCTTCCAGCTCGCCAGCGGCAATACTACCCAACTGGCCGGTGGACGCGGTGCCTACCAACGGTTGGCCGGAGTTGGGCGACTGCTGCCAGAGATTTTTCCCGATGTTAAGCAAGCCGCCGGGATTGGCGAAGTTGGCCAATCCCACCTGCCCCAACACCATGGTGCCGCCGTTGGAAAAACTGCCGGTAATGGTGCCGTCGGACCCAATCGTGAAGTTCTCCATGGTTCCGGCGGCATTTCCGTTTGCGGTCGCCGTCATCTGCGTTGCCATCGCGTAGTCGGTCAGATTAAGAAAGTCCTTCGAGGACAATGTGACGGTAATGGCTTGCGCTCCCCCGGACGCCGGAATGTTAATGCTCCCGGTAGAGGTGTAGGTAGGCGGCGTCGTTCCAAAATCGACGGTCCCGATCTGAGTCGGCGTACTCGATCCGGACGTCGTGTATCCGACATCCCACTGCATTCCCGACCCAGTGGTGGACGGCGTGGGATTGGTAAAGGTGATGTCGATGGGCACTTGTTTACCCTGCGAGTTGTAGAGCGTCACCGGAATCGAATCCGACGTGTCGCCGCTGTTCAGATTCCCGGAAAACGTCATGTTGGTGCTAGCCGTGGCTGGGTCGGTCTGGTTGGGCGGGATGGTCATCGGCACCATGTTGGTCGCGGTTTGCGATCCGCTTTTCACGGTGGCATTGCTCCACCCCAGCACGATATTCCCATTGGGGTCAACCAGGTTACCGTTGGCGTCCAGACTAAAGTCACCGGCCCGAGTGTAAGCCAAACCGCCTTGCGGCGTCTTCACGATAAAGTAGCCATTTCCCTGGATGGCCAGGTTGGTGTTGACGCCGGTCGACTCAAGTGTGCCTTCATTGGTGTTAATCTGCACCCCGGCCACGTTGACGGCGCCACCGGCCGCCTCTTGCACGGGATTGATGCCCCCTGCCGTGGCGGTTGGAGCGGAGGCGCCCGACAGTGTTTGCTGAAGCGCCTGTTCGAACGTCATGAAGCTGGATTTATATCCCACCGTGCCCACGTTGGCGATATTTGCGCCGACCACGCCCAGCATGTCCTGACTCGCGTTAAGCCCGGATATAGCCGCGTACATGGGATCAGACATGATACGACCTCCTCTTAAGAGTCTAGTTTTGGATGAGACTCCAGTGGACGGCCGGTTGTCCCCCGTCTGCCGGTCGGGGGGACGAAGCTTCCTCGAAAGAAGAGGTCCGGCCTACTAACACCAGCGCGTCCACATGTGATATCACCTGCATCGGCTGTCCTAGGTTCTTGGCAACGGTCGTAATGACCGTGTTGCTGTTTGGGGCCACAATAAAGATCCCCGGATCCATCACAACGGCGGCTTGTTTGGCTCCTGCACTGCGCGCTTGACCCATCGCCTGATGCAACAGCGACATTTCGTAAGGCGATAGTTCAATGTGGCGCTCTTGCATTCGCTGCGCCGCGTGCCGACTGAAGCTGACCGGTGCCTTGGCCTGACTGACCAGCTCGCGAAATCCGGGAGCCGGCTTGACCGGACTCGGGGACGCAACTGTCGGTGCAGGAGGCTTTATCCCGTCTACCGCGCTCATGACGCGCTCACTTCGGTAATATCCGCTGGTTTCACGGTACCTACACCAGAGACGTCAAAGGTGAGACCGCTTGAGGTTGATGACACGGAGATTACCGGTCCCGACTGCCCGGATTGGGTTGTGATTACCTTGCCGATGAGCTGGCTGGCATTGATCAATGATCCGGGCCCCGAGCCTGCACCGGCCTTCACCGCCGCAAGAATCTCTTTGAGCGTTGAGGTTTGGCTGGTCACGGCAGACAGCTGTGAGAACTGAGCCAGCTCCGCCACGAACTGGGTATTGTTCATGGGTTGAAGCGGGTTTTGGTACTTCAGTTCCGCTGCCAAGAGGGTCAAAAAAGCTGACTCTCCCAGCTGTGAAGCGGGATTTTTGCTACTCGACGCCAAGGCGCTTATGCCCTGGGCATTCTGGATTTGGCTGGGACTGGTGTTCACACTCATCTAGCATCCTCCTTTCTACGCTCGATAGTCTACGCCGGAGAAAGACAGTTCGGCGGCTTCCGTTCCCGTCTCCATCCATGCCGGGGTCGAGGCCCCCACTCGGCCGCCATACGCTTGGGCCAATTCTCCGCCCGGCGGGTGGGGGTTTGGGTTGGACTGATCCCCGGGGCCTTTGCCTCCGCTGTGCGTCATGACCGAGAAGTGCAATGTTAAAACCCCTTCCGGCAGATGCACGGCATGGTTTGGCAGCGACGCCGGGATCGTGTCAATCAATCCCAACGATGAAGTGCTAACCGTGAGGTTGGCCTTCAGGCTCGAGCCTTGCTGGATTAATTCCATCTTCATCGGGGGACCATTGGCCGCTGGAGGACGAATGGTCCAGGTCGACCAACGCACTCCGTCGGCGTTATGCGTGTTCATCGGCTGAATCTTCCATCCCGCCGGGGGCGTTGCCGGTGCATTCTGATCGGCCTGGTGGACCGGCAGTGGGACATGCCCGCCTAAAAACTGCCGTTCCGCCGGCGGCACCGGGGCCGTCGCGGGAGCGGGCGGCACCGTCACGGTGTTTGCCCTGAATGGGGGTACGGTGCCCTCTGATGCCGGAACCGCCGTTTTCTGCCCTCCGGCTGTCTTGATGTCTGGGCTTTGGGCGGGCGACGGCGACCTTGCCAGCGTCACGGCTTGGGACCCATCTCCCGTGATCGGCCCCGCGAGAGACGCATGCGCCATCTTGGGCACTTTGGAGTCGGCCCCCGGTTCTGGCACAGGGCTCTTGCCGCTAGGCGCCACACCTTTTACTGTCACACGCATGATCGCGCCGGTCGCTTTTGCCGGAGGGCCTGGGGGCACCGTGAGCGAATTCTTGAACCGAGCCGCCGCTGAGCCAGATAAAGCCTTCATATTCTTGGTCGGGATAGTCACCGCCTGGGTCTTGGCATCCCGCGAATACTCAGCCTGGGGCCCACCCTTTTTGGCACCTGGGCTCTCGGCCGGCGTGACTATGGGCGGCACGACAGGTGGCACTGGCAGGCGCTGCCCTAAAGCGGGCAGCGTCGAATCTCCCTTCGGCTTCCCGTCTTTTTTCGCGTGCGAGACAGGATGCGTCCCTGTTGTTCCCGTATTTTTATGGGCTCTTCCCGTACTCGTCTTCAGTCTGCCTTGGGCACGGGGGCGTAAAGTCACACGGGAAGCCTTGGCAGACAGCACCCGGTGAAACGCCCCGGCTTTCCCCGCGGAGCTTTCCCGGGCAACTTTCGGCTCTGACTGACCACCAACACGTAAAATGGCAACCGATATCGGACTCATAGGATAAATTCACCTCCTTTCCGCATTAAACTTGGTGGTTATTAAAGCCTCACCCCCTTTACCTGCCAACGCGCAGCCGCGCGTGTTGACGGCGAACCCATTGCTCCAACCACCGTCGATCGCCCGCGGCAATCACGGTAAACTGCACGGCCGTTTCCCAACTTTCGCGGCCGCGTATTTCCCGCGGCTTCGGTGCCACCCGGACCACCTTGGCGATAAGCTCAATGATCCGGTTTTCGATCCTGACCCGGATCCGCAATTGAAGGCCGATCCAGAGCCGTACCGCGCTGGGAAAACGCAGACCGGTTGACGAAATGTCTTGCGTAGTCGTCACCAACAGTTCTGAATCGGGACGTACCAGACCGTATTCAATGGGTACCGAATACTTAACCCGAAACGACCGGCGCAATTCGACAACGCGCGGACTGTCCTCCAGTCTTACCACAATAATCGGCACTGGGTCGAGTACATCGGTCACCGTTGCCAACTGCTGGAGCAGGGCTTCATCCTCCACCCAGCGGAGTAGAATTTTGTTGCCTGGTAATGGGGTCAGTTCAACCTCGGTATCATCCAGAGCATCAATGTATACCTCATGGCGCATAGAGCGAATCACCCGGGTAGGTACAGCCCGGCTGGAAAACACAATTTGGATGGGTTGATTCGGCTCTAGCGCCAACGCTGTTCCTTCCTCCCAAAAACCACCGGCAGATACACGAATGGCTGCGCCTTCCAATTCCACAACGTCGCACATCAAGACCTCATTGCGACGTAATAGGGCCACGGCGACGGCAGTTTTAGGATATAGCGACAGACGCCGATGGTCTGGGGGCTGGTGCCGCCTGTCCCTGCCGTAAGGCCGATTCAACGACCAAACAAATCCTGTGCCGCTGCTGCCGCCTTTAGAGCCGCACCACGGTGGGCCATCTCCCGATCAAGGCGGCGCCGGGCTTGGCGGTCGGCCTCCTTTTGCCGACGTTCAAGCACTTGGAAAAGCGCGTCCCGACGCCGAGCCAGGGCGAGAAGACTGGCCCGACACTCAGATATTCGCTCTTCGACAAGAAAATCCTTTTCTGCCAGCATTTTCAGCTCACGGTCGGCTTTGGCTCCCCAATTGAGAAAATCGGCAATAGCCGGAACTGTGGACTCGACCCCCTGGGCAGTCTTCAACTGATGTCGCCAATAGTCTGTCTGGTGGCGCACTTGGGCCTTTTCTTGCAGCGCCTCGGTTAAACGTGCTGATAGTTCATCAACTTCTCTTTGGATAAGGTCAATCAACGTCTCAATCATGAAGCTCCACATCCGATTCCAGCGCCAACAGCGCCTCCAGCGATGCGACCGTGTTTTCGACCGAGTCAAATTCGGTGACATCCTGAGTCAGCCACTGGTTCAATGGTTCCTGAACCCGAAGACAGGCATCCAGTACCGGATCGGTGCCGGGGTGGTAGGCACCCAGGGCCACGATATCGGCATTCTTTTCGATGCGGGATAGGATGCGGCGCACTTTTCCCGCCAGCTGTTGGTGCTCGGGGCCGACGACTTCCGGCATGACCCGGCTCAAACTCTTTAACACGTCAATCGATGGAAAGTGGCCGCGCTCCGCCAGGGACCTGGACAGATAGAGATTGCCGTCAAGAATCCCCCGTACCGCATCCCCAATGGGGTCGGTGGGGTCGTCACCGTCCAACAAGACAGTAAAAATACCGGTAATGGTGCCGGAGCCGACGCGCCCGGCCCTCTCCAGGATACGCGGAAGCAGATGAAACACCGAAGGTGTATACCCACGCACCGCGGCAATCTCCCCGCTCTGAAGGCCTACCTCGCTCTGGGCTAGCGCCACCCGGGTTAGCGAGTCGACGACCAGCATCACATCCAGCCCCAGGGCACGAAACGACTCCGCCACACGAAAGGTGGTGTCGATGGCGCGGAGCCTCAAGATGGCCGGACTGTCGGACGTCGCAGCAACAATAGCGGTCCGGGCTAGTGCGGACGGCGCCAGTTGGTGGTAGAATTCCGATATCTCTCGGCCCCGTTCCCCAATGAGTCCTACGACCGCCACGTCGGCGGCAGTGCCCGACAACATCTGCTGCAAAAGCGTCGTCTTGCCCACCCCTGCTCCGGCAAAGATGCCGACGCGCTGGCCGCGGCCCAGCGTGAGCAGGCCGTCGATGGCGCGAATCCCGGTCCACAACGGCTGATCGATAGGTTTTCTCGCCAAAGGCCGGATCGGCTCCGGGGTGATTTCCATCCGCCGCGCCCACACCGCCGCCTGGCCGTCGATGGGTTCCCCCATACCATCAACCATGCGCCCCAACAGCGCGCGGCCTACCGGTACGGTAAGACGGCGCCCACTGGCCACCACCATCATCCCTTGGCGAATCCCGGTGAGTTCTCCGTAGGGCGTCAATAGCAGGCGCCCCTCTGGAAGAAAGCCGGCCACCTCCAGCGCCATGACGGCACCTTCCGACCCAAAAAGACCGGCCACCGAACGTTGAGAGGTTGATGGGGTACGCTCCAATAGCCAGAGAACCTCGCCAATCGGCGCTTTTGGCCCATGGGATACGACCGACAGCCCGCGTACCGATTCGATCGTCCCATACCGCCAAAACCGACGGTGGTCGGGCAGCGCCTGAATTGTCTCGGGGGATATCATCCCAAGGCCTCCTGCAACAAGGCCTTCAAGGTTAGCAGCGGGCCCCCGAGCGCCCCTTCGGCGCCTTCTTTTTGGGCGCGCATCATACCCGACGCCAGCGCCTCGTCAACCGCCACCGTTACCGACGAGACAGCTCCACCCAACGCTTCCTCCAGAGCGTGTAAGCGTGGGGCCCAGCTCGAGTCCAAGAAGATCTCCACCTTGTCCTTGTCCACTTGAGCAGCCAGTTCTTGAATATAGCCAGCAACCACGTCGAGCCGTTCCAACCTCAACCGCGAGAACACGGTCATGGTGAGTGCCGCGGCCATGGCCAGGGTGGTCTCATCGTTAAGTCGCGACAAGTACTCTCGGCTTTGGGAAATCAGCCCAAGCGGCTCGTTAATGGCGTTACGAACCTCTTCCCAAAGGGCTCGCACCTCCTCAAGAGCAGCCTGCCGACCTTCCCGACGCCCCATTTCATGACCTTGCTGTCGCGCGCCCTGGCGGATTTTCTCCGCCTCCACCTCGGCCTGCTCAAGGATGGCGCGAGCCTCCTGTTTTGCCCGATTGACCACTTCACCGAGGGCCGTTTCGATTTGCGGTTCCACCTCGATGGCCAGTTCTAACAACGGAACCTCAACCGATATGCGCTGACGAGCTAAAGATTGCTGATGGGCCTTAACCACTTTAGAGGATGAAATCATCCTTCTCCCCCCGAGAAATTATGATTTCGCCCGCGTCTTCCAATTGGCGGACAATATTGACTAGCTCTCGCTGGGCCTGCTCTACGTCCCGAATGCGAACCGGACCCAACACGTCGATGTCGTCTTTCAAGAGCTCCGCCGCCTTTTGTGACAAGTTCTTCATGAGACGGTCGCTAATATCAGGTGCCGCGCCCTTCAGTGCCATCGCCAACGTTTTGTTGTCGACCCGGCGCAGCACTTTTTGAATTGCACGGTCATCCAATTGCACAATGTTTTCAAACACAAACATACGATTCCGAATGTTCTCCGCTAATTCTGGGTCCTGTTCTTCCAGACTGGACATAATCTGGCGCTCCGCTGCCCGTTCGGTGTTGTTCAAGATTGGCACGATGACATTGAGGCCGCCCCCGCCGCCCCCGGCTTCATCGGCCGCTAAATCGGAGAGTTTTTGCTCAATCAGAGCCTCAATTTCCTGGATAACCTCCGGGGCTGCGCGGCCCATCAACGCAATCCGGCGCGCCACGTCAGTTTGCAGTTCCGCCGGCAGCGCGGACAACACGGCGGCCGATTGTGCCGGGTCGGTGTGCGACAGAATAACGGCGATTGTCTGCGGGTGCTCGTCCTGGACCAGCGCGCTAATCTGGGTGGCGTCCACTTTGCGCAAAATCTCAAATGGGCGCTTTTGCAAAAAGCTTCTCAACCGATGCATAATCTCGCCGGCGCGCTGATCGTCAAACGCGCGTTCCAGCATCTCCTTAGCCAGGTCAGCGCCGCCTTCCGCAATCTGCCGATCGGCCTGGGAAAGGTAATAGAACTCGCTCAGCACCTCGTCCTGGAGGGTCGGTTCGACACGCTTCATCTTGGCAATTTCCACTGTAATCGCCTCGACCTCGGAGCGCTTCATATATCGAAGAATCCCTGCCGCTTCCTCAGCCCCCATGCTTAGGAGCAGGACAGCCGCCTTTTTAGCTCCGGGCACCTTATCCATCCTAAGGGTTTTCCTCTTCCATCCATGCCTTGAGGAGACGCGCCGCCGTTTCCGGATCGTTGCGGGCCAAGTCATCCAGCCGCTGACGCGCGCTATCGGGTATTGAGGGCTCCTTGGCTGCCCGCATTTCATTCAACAGGTCCGCCACCGACATGGGTTCTTGGAAATCTGCCTCGGCACCGACGGCCGTGGGCAGAGACACCGCCGGAGTCTCGGGCGCCTGCGGTCGGTTCTTGAGCGTACGCCGTATCATCAGGATCACCAACAGCAACGCCAGTAAGGCGGCACCCGCCACCGCTCCCTGGCGAATGGTCTGGGCGCGCTGCGCCTTTTGAATACTGCTCATAGCCTGCGATACCGCCGCGCGGTTAAACGGCATGCCTACCACGCTGAGCTGATCACCGCTCTTAAAATTCACGCCGGCAGCATTAGCCACCATACTCTTAAGCGATTTGGCCTCGGTGGCGGTCAGCTGCTTGTTAACCACCACGGCAACGGTTAGACGCTGAATTTCGCCGGCCGGGATGGTTTGAATCGTCTTGGTTTGGTTGACATCGTACTTGTTAATGGTGGTCTTGCCGTTGGACGACGAATTACCGCTGCCGGCCGACGACGTGGTCGTCACGGTCGGCGTGTTACCGGTCGTGCCTACCGGCGTAGACGGCGGTGTGCTGCCCGTGGTGGCGCTGGTTTGCACTTGCTGTTGGGACAGTACGCTATGTCCATACTGAATCGAGTCAACCGTGGAGTGGTTGAAATTCAGCACGGCGTTTACCTGAACCACAGCGTTGCCCGGCCCCAGCACCTGGTCCAGCATGTTCTGCACGTTATCCCGAATCTGGGAAGCTACCGAGTTTTCCGCCGCCAGTTCGGCCTGGGAGATTCCCGAGACGTTGGCGGTCTGGCTCACCGCCTGGAGTGCTCCGGCTGACAACACCAGACCGGTCTGATCGACCACCGAAACCGACTTAACCGGGAGCCCGGATACCGAGTGCGCCACTAAGTTCATAATCCCTCGCACCTGAGCCGGGGACAGCGATGCGCCTGGCGCCAAATCGACAAACACTGAGGCGCTAGCCTGAGCCGTGGTTTCGCCAAACAGCCCGGGTGCGGGCTGGTTAATCAGCACCCGGCTCGATCGAATCCCGTTGATGCTGTTAATCGTCGACTCCAGGGTGGCTTCCAAGTTGGCCAGCTCGGTCGCCTGAATCTGTTGATCGCTCTCGCCCAAGCTGAAGCTGAGCGACGAGGGAAGACCGACATTTTGCGACGGGATGTTCTGGTCAGCCAGCGACACCCGCACCTGGTTGACATCTTTCTTGGGGACCTCAACCGTCTTCCCGCCGTCGGTCAGCTGATAGGGGGTTTTCATGGTATCAAGCTGCGAGGTAATTTGCCCCGCGCTGCGCGCACTTAAATTGGTGTACAAGGGCTGCCAGTTTGGGCTGGCAATCACAGCCCATCCCGCGCCCACCAGAGCGATCGCCAAAACTACTAATCCCACCAGCCGAAGACGTTTGGAGGACGACTGACCCGCCCACCATTGGCGCAGCCGGTCAAAATATCCTTTCACTTGCTCATTCATGCCCGCGTCTCCTTTGGCCCTAGCTCAACGGCATGTTCATGATGCTTTGGTAGGCGGAAATCGCCTGATTTTGCACCGCCGTTGCAATATCCAGCTGTGACTGCGCCTTAGTCATAGCGACCATAGCCTGGGTCACGCTGACGTTCCCCACCATGGCTTGCTGAATGGTTTCATTGGCGTTGAACTGCCCTTGTTGCAGCCCCGATATCGCTTGTCCCAGAAGCGATCCGAAATTGCTGGGCAGACTGGCGGGTGTGGCCGGGCCGCTCCCCGACAGAGCAACCGGCGGCAAGAGGGTAATCGGCAGAGCGCCCATGGCTACGATCCGATGGTAAGCGCCTTCAGTGCCATGGTCTTGGCCGCGTTGAAGGAGCTCACATTGGCTTGGTAGGCCTGGGACGCTTCAATCATGTCTACCATCTGTGTCTGCAAATTGACGTTGGGATAGAGCACGTTCCCCTGTGCGTTGGCCTGGGGATTGGTGGGGTCATAGACCATTTTGAATGGACTTTGGTCTTGGTAAATGCCAGCCACCACAACCCCTTGACCAATCCCCTGATTGGGACCGGAAAGAGGAGCCGCCTGAGCCTTAAACACCGTATACTCGCTACGGTAGGGACCTCCCCCCGGCGTAACGGTGGTATCGGCATTAGCCAAATTATTGGCGACCAGCGACAGACGGGTAGATTCGGCGATAAGTCCGGTTGAAGCGATTGTCACTCCGTCAAACATTACTGCGCCTTCCCTTCCGTAACAATTTTAATTTCCGTCACTTGCTGATTGTAGGCCTGTACAGCCGTCTCATAGGTTAGCTGCGATTGAACCAGATTGGCCATTTGCGCCGACATGGAAACACTATTGCCGTTGTTCTGCACAAAGCCGGGGGTGGCGGTGACTGTTCCGGTGACCTTCATCACCGCGTTCGGGCCTTGTTTGATCGCCTGAGCCAGCTCACCTTGAAACGATAAATTCTGCGCCTTAAAGCCCGGCGTGTCATAATTAGCCAAATCGTTGGTGATGTATAGTTCCTGTTCGCGGCTTAAGTTCATTGCGGCGACAATGGCTGCATCAGTGGTATTGCTGAGCGGACCGATTCCCAATCCTCACTCCCCCTCTCATGTCTTTAGGGCCCATTGCCAATAGCAACTTGCGCCACGGCCTGGTTCAAGACCAGAATATTGACCCGGCGGTTTCTAGCCCGACCGGCCGCCGTCGCATTGGAGGCTACCGGGTGGTACTGCCCGAATCCCAAGAGCGACAGACGCCCGGGGTTAATCTCGGGATCATGGCTCAAGACGTACACCACATTGGCCGCACGCATCGCCGACAACTGCCAGTTGCTCGGATACTGGGCGGTATGAATCGGCGTCGAATCCGTATAGCCCACAACCTCAATGTCGTTTGGCACCATCCCCAAAGGGCCGCCCAAATCTCTGAGCAGCATCAGCGCCCTATGCGAGAGCACCGCCGATCCGGGCGCGAACAAAGTGGTAGCATCCAAGCTGACTTCCACGCCGCGCTGGTTACTGGTCACAGAGACTTGGCGAGACAGCCCCGACTGGTTAATCGCCTGCTGCAGTTTATTTTGCAGGTGGTTCATCGACTGCAACTGCTGGGGCGTTGCCTTCTGAGCCTGGGTACCGCTGTTGTTGGTAATAATTGACGGGCCGATGCCGCTACCTACGATGCTTTTCGAATCAAACTGCCGGGCGAGCGCGTGCGCCACCAAGGAAAACTTGACTTGCTCGGTCCGGTTCATTGCGTAGAGCACGATAAAGAACGCCAACAGCAAGGTAATCAAATCGGCGTACGTGATAAGCCATCGCATCAACCCGCCGCCTTCGCCGCCCTCGCCTTCTTCGTGCTCCTCCGTCATCATGAGACTTGAACCTCCTCGACCGTCGCCTGAGTACCGTTGCCGGTACCGGGGACGCCCGACGGCCGGATAAAGCTCATCAACTTGTCCCTCAGTAGCGATGGTGCCATGCCCTGCTGGATGGACAATAGCCCTTCCAAGGCGATCTGCCGCATCAAAGTTCCGTGTTTGGCCTTATTCTTCAAGTTGCTCGCCAAGGGAAGCCACACCAGGTTGGCGCTCGCCACGCCATACAGCGTGGCAATAAACGCTAAACCGATGGCGGAAGCGAGCTCGTTGGGGTTCCCGGTCAGCTCGCCCAGCACATGCACCAGACCCATGATGGTTCCCACAATGCCCATGGTGGGGGCATACCCCCCGGCCGCCTCGAAAATCGATGCACCCATTTTCTGCTGACTTGACTGGGCATAGATGTCAGTCTCAAGCATCTGACGCATGAATGTGGGATCGGCATTATCCACGATTAGCTGCAACCCCTTCTCCAAAAAGGGGTCGTTAGCCAAGGCAATTTCAGGCTCCAGCGCCAAGGGTTGCTGGCGTCGGGCGATGTCGGTATAGCGAACCAGCTGCTCAATTAGCTGGACCGGATCAAAATTGGATCGCGTCAGTCCCATCCGGAACAGCCGGGGCACCTGCTTAAGCTCGGCCATGGAAAAAGATACCGCAGTGGCACCGATGGTGCCGCCAAAGACAATCATGGCCGCGGTGCCCTGAAGCAGAGCGCCCGCTTTGCCACCTTCCAGGACGAACCCACCTACCAGGGCGACGACTCCAAAAATAATTCCACCGAAGGCACTAACGTCAAGGCGCATTCCGGGAACCCCCTACATCCAAATTCCTCGCTCGGCGAAGGGGATGGCCCGGTACCGATTGGACAGTCCGCCCGTAAAACGGTCGTACTCTTCCGGTGTCGCAAATCCGCGCCGGATCACTTCCCGACGCAGTCGAATGGGGTCTAGCTCGATGCCGTTTAAATTGTCCACCCCGATGTAATTGCCAGGTGATAGTTGAATTTGAGGTACCCATGTACTGTCATTAGGCAGGTACTCCGCTCGAATGTCGAACATGCGGCGATTACCGACAACTTCCCACACACCGGTCCAAGTATGTGGTCCAAAAACCACGTGGTACATGCTCTCGCGGTTTCGCTCGCGGTTCGGTTTCATGATGTGTTTACAAAAGATGGGCCCCCCCAGGGTGTCGTCCACTTGGTAGAGCACATGGCTTAGTATGAATTGCAGTAACTCGTCGCGGGTCGGCTTCATTGTTCCGTTGGGAAAATACCGGTCGGACTCGCTACGCCGCCCCCTACGCTTGTTGCGAGGCCGGGTGAAGATGGGAGACGACATTTCCACGGCTTGTCCACCCTGGAAGAAAGCCAGCGTTTTACTCGACATGTTCCACCCTCCCATGTCGGAATTTGTTTCTCCGATATTTCACCTTTCGACAGGAGCATGCCATTTCCTGCTTTTGGATGAAGAAAATACTAATCAAGTGTCACGGGTCGCAAGCCATTCCTGCATGCGGAATTCGTCCGCGGTGGGATGGGTCAGGCAGGAAAAAAATTGTCGGATTTTAGAAGGTGCCACCACCGTTATCATGTCAGCGAACACTTGGTCAGGCGGCATGCTGCGAAGATGGGACAACACCTCCTGCCAGGCTGGCCGGTATCCCGGGTAATCTTCTAAAATCGCCAAGAGACGCGCCACCCCCTGAGATACCCGCATGGTCGCTATCTCCGCACGAGCTAGTTTCAACCGGGCCGTGTAGGTGGCGTACCCCGGCTCCATATAAGGCAGCAGCAGCTCCTCGCAATTCAATGCGCGGCGATAGGCATCGGTGGCCTCAGCAAAGCGGCCCTGGGCTGCCCACGCATCACCCGCGATGACCCACAAATCCGCCCGATCCGAATGACGCGCCAACCCCGCCTGGACCCGGGCCAGCGCTTTTTTCGGCTGCCCCCGGTCCAGCCACAAAAGCGCCGACAGACCATCTACCATGTGCTGCTCCGCGTCCGGCATCGTTCTTGGCAATGAATCCAGCCGACTGCGCGCATCAGCATAGCGGTGCTCTGCCCACAGCAACACGGCCAGGGCCAACTGCGCCTGCCAATTCCGGGGTGAGGCCAACTTGCCCAAAACCGAACGCAGTCGGGCGGTCGCCTTGGCCGTGGAACTCAGATCTTGAAGGCGGTAGACATGTGCATTAAGCGATTCGATGGGGTAACCAAACTCTATCAAGCTGCCGCCGACCTGGGGCCAAATCCGGCCCGCATACTGGATCTGGGGGCTGACGGGCACGACGCGAATTGGCTCCGCCAGGATTTGACCCCGCGCGCCGGTTGCCACAATCAGACGGAAACTTTTAACGGCGCCGGGTTCGAGAGCCGATAGAAACCGCTCGGCATCGGCCGACAAAAACTCCTCGTTACCCAGCAACAGCAACGCCCAGGGAGTGGATATTCCCCGCATCACTCGGTTTCTCAGCGTGGCAAAGTTGCCCCAAAAGGGAACTCGGTGGATTTCCGCCGGCATACCGGGGAAGTCGCCCACATCGTACGGCGAAATGATATCAGGCAGCACCACCATGACTCGGTGGGCCACGCGGCCGGCTGAATATACCGCGCGTTCGATTTCCTGCACGGAATATGGCCATGAATCCACGATGGCCGTGACCCATTGATTCTTACGCCGGGTGTTGGCCGCATTTGCCATCTAGCGTCGCCCCTTCGTCGGCTCTCCCCGATCACTTCCCGCAGGCTTGGGGCTTTTCCTCTTTTCTCCGGCGACAATTTGGCTAGCGCCAGAAGTGGGTTAACAAGCGGTCGCTGGCCCAACGCACCAACAGCCGGGACACGCGCTCGCGAATGGCGGGCATGGTAAATAAAATGCCAAGTATTCCGGT
Source organism: Bacillota bacterium (assembly GCA_021820965.1). Lineage (GTDB taxonomy): Bacteria > Bacillota > Sulfobacillia > Sulfobacillales > Sulfobacillaceae > Sulfobacillus_B. The sequence continues at coordinate 37,992 of JAKACZ010000039.1, forward strand.
CAAGGGTCCCGGCGTAACCATGAAGGCCATGGCCGTCACCAAAATGGCCCCTTCGCCCAACCGATGCACCGGAAACCCTTCCCGACTCCATTCGTCCCGCACTCGCGCCCACCAGCTGTGCCACGAACGGGTGGCGAGATATGCGCCGAGCAGGGATGAGGCCATGGTTAGAGCAATAGTCCAAATCCAGCCGATAAAATGAGCCATGACAACAAGAAGGACCAGTTCCACTAGAGGAACCAGCAAGAATGCCAACACAAGGCGCTTGAACATCATACGTGCTTCGAACCTCCCGCCCTAAAGGGCAGAGATTCTGGGGGAACCGCCGTGGCTCACCGCGGGTGGTGAGACCCTGGGAGTCGAGCTTTACACTCGCCATGGCCTGTTCCGCCAGCATCATACCGGGGTTCAGCCGGACTACGCCTTAACGCTCCCTTGAGCAGGAGGGAACGGCGATTTTGGCGTAGCCTCCCCGTCGCGACGTGGCCGATAATCACAGCCGCCGCCGCAAAAGGTCTGGCCGACCCGCCACCTATGGCCACACCTCACTGATTTTGATTAGTGAGATCCCGTGCCGGTGGAGTTTATCCTCCCGGTGCATTTCCAACCGACCAAAATCCAATCCGCCATCCTGATTTGTCCCATCGAGGGCGGGAAGGCGGCACCTTCATTCTTGGTGAACTCTCGCCGCCCAACCCAAACGGGTTTCCGGGATCGCTCCCAGAGGTTCGAGCAGTATTCTACCTATTTGGTCACGACCAAGCAAGCCGCCTTATAACTCCTGCGTTGTCATCGGGGGGATCGGATGAGGGCGACCGGGGAGGCCATTCCATAGCCACCAGGCGATAATGGCGGTAAAGAAGGTGGCGACTACCAGCGGTCCAAAAGCCCAATGCCGAAACAAAAGTCCCCCGGGCAGAGGTGCCAGCGCTGCCGACAACTCCGTCACCAGATTAAACAGTCCATAAGCGGTCCCAATTTCACCCGGGCGGGCGACACGGCCCACCGCTACACCCTGAAGTCCGCGAGATCCTTCACCCGATCCTCGCATCAGCCCAGAGAATACGCCCCATCCTACGCTTTCCGGCGCCCACAAAAGTGCCAACCACCCGACGACCATAAGCCCCAGACCCGCGCCCAATGAACGCGGAATACCAAGGCGTTCGCCAACCCGCCCCCATATGGGTCCCGTTAGCGTCGCGGTCAAGATAGATACTGATCCCAAGAGGCCGATAACCTCGACGTTCAGATGCCCCACGGATTTCCAATAGGGTACCACAAACGGCCAGGCAATACCCTGTACAGCCGCCAGAACCGCGGAAAACATCATCCACTGGAAAAAGCGGGGACGACTCTTGGGACGCCACTGTACCGTGTGGTGCTGCCGCCGGTCGGGCAGATGGGGCCGGATACGCACGATCACCAATGTCGAGACTGCGTATACACAGCCGGCAACCACAAAGACGAGACGGTAGGAGTAATGCGCGGTGAGATACCCGCCAATTATGGGACCTACCACCATGCCTGCGCCGAAGACGCTCATCACAATATTGTAGGCGGTAGAAAAGCGCTCGCCTGAAGTCTCGGCAACAATGACGGCCTGCATTGCCGGAGTGGAGAACGCCGACCCGAAATATAACAATACGCCAGGCATAAGCCACACCCAGCTATGCACAACCGCGAACATGAATGGCACCGGGACGGCCACCACGAAACCCCATATCAGAATGGCACGGCGGTCAACCCGATCCGACAGCCACCCGCCAGGGAATACCACGAAGGCGGTAATAATGCCGGCCACCGTGGTTAAAAGCCCGACCACGACCGGACCTCCCCCAAGCTTCTCAATGTATAAGGGGAAAAAGAGCCCGTAGAGGCCAAATCCGAAGCCCCACAAACCCTGAGCCAAGGTCATGCGCCACAAGTCCGTCGTCATGCCCAACCTTCGCGTCACCTAAGAAACCACGCTCCTCCAGCCATTGAAGCCAGTATGACCCACACCGCAGGAACTTTTAGCCAATACATACTGGCGAATCCGCCGGCGAAAAAGATTGCCGGTACCGCCCATCGGCCCTTGGGGAAGGAACTGGGAAGCAGGCCGATGATAATCAGAACTAAAAGGGCAATGACAATGGGCTTGACGCCGCGGATGAGCCCGGCCACGTAGGGATTGGACTGATAAATGATAAGCAGCCGGTAGAAGCCCAGCATTAACGCCAACGATGGCAGAATGGCGCCTAGCAGGGCGGCGATCGTACCTATAGGCCCTCCCACTTGGTAGCCGATGGCCGCTGCCAGCTTGGTGGCGATGGGCCCCGGCAGTGCGTTACCCACTGCCAGCATCTCGGCAAACTTCTCATTCGTCATCCAGTGGTACCCGTCGACCGCCGTCGCTTGCACCAGACCAATCGAACCCGGGCCTCCCCCAAATCCCAGGATTCCGACTTTGAAAAATCCCCAAAACAAGGTAAGCCAAACCTTCATGCGAGAACCCCTCCCCGACGATAATAGCCAGATGTTCTCGCCTCGCGCTGGGGATTCCTCTTCTTGAATGATTACGCGGCCGGGTAGAAAAATAGACATGCGGCTCATTGTGCGCGGCAGCCTGGTCCATTGGGGAGATTAGCGCGACAGATCGGCGCTAAGATGGTCCAAAGCTTGCCGGTCGCTGGAAGACAGGGTAAATCCCATGGTCCCGGCATTCTGTGCGGCTTGACTAACGCGTGTGGCGCCGGGAATCGCGAATACACGTTCGCCAGGCCGTGTCACAATCCAGTTCAGCGCCACTTGCGCAGGAGTCGCCTGATACTTTTGCCCCATCTCGGTCAGCGCATCAATTAGCGATTGAGTCTTATTCAAGAATGTCGGGCGGAAATGCGGATCCATGCGCCGCATTCCCTGGGGCTGTTGGAGACGACCGTGGAACTTGCCTGTTAATATCCCCTGGCTAAGCGGCGAATACGCAATTATGCTCATGCCGAGATCTGCCGCACAGGACATGATGCCGTTCGTCTCGATCCGCCGATCCAACAAGTGATAGCGCACCTGGTTGGAAACCAGCAAATGGCCGTGCGACTTCAGCGACCGATGGGCCTCGGTCATTTGCCGCGCAGAAAAGTTGCTCACACCGGCGTGGCGAATAAGTCCCGCATCTAAAAGCCGGGCCATCGCCTCCATTTGTTTCGGGATCGACGACCGGGAATAGGGCTGGTGGATTTGATACAAGGTGATGGGGCGATGATGAAGCCGTGCCAGGCGTGCTTGCGCACTTTGCTCGAGATGTTCGGCGGAGCGCAGTACCGGCCACCACTTAGTCGCAATCGCCACTCCATCCGGCGGTATGTGCAGTTCATCCAGAGCCGAGGCCAGGCTCTCCTCGGACTTGCCCCCGCCGTAAATTTCGGCCGTGTCAAACCAATTAATGCCGTGATGAATGGCTTCTTCCACAATCGACATAACCAAGGCGGGAATCAAGCGCGGCCAAAACCGGCCAATCATGCCGTGCCCTTGGCTGAACTGCCATGTTCCGAGGCCGATGGGAGATAGCCAAGTGTCACTAGACCCCAGTCGATATTGCGGATGATCTATATTGGGTGCCATAGGCACATTATACCAATCAAGCTTTAGCCGTCGTCAACGACCCCGCCCTGAAGGGCGGAGCTTGCGACTCCCCGGAAGTGCGGACGAAAGCCCAAGCTGTCTCCTTCCTTAAGGTGGGGTCGCATCGTAGGGCGGCCCTCCTTCTTGGCAGACACTATCCCACAGGGCCCGAACCAGTGCGAGACCCATCCCGCATCCCTGCCAACCCTTGAGCAAATAGATCGCATAGAGTTCATAATCATAGCCCTGGAGTGGGGCTCGTATTGGCCCGCCATCAGCAAAGCCCACCACATAGCCGCCCGGCGTCACCGCCACCCAGCACATCAGCTCGGAACGCCGCAGGCGCTCTATTCGCCGGGCCACGCCTTCGCCCAAATCGCGCTCCAGCCGGTCGAGAACGTCGTCCTCGCTCAGCCCCTGATATGTGCTCCGGCTACGAAATCAGGAACCGCGGGGTGATACGAGATACGAGATTCGGATTTGGTGGTTTACGACCTCCGGCCCAGCAATCCAGACCTAACGCATTACTACGTCCCCTTCCGTCGCACAGCGTTTGTTAACCTTACAACGTACTCTTCCCTGTCTGTTTCGGTAGCCGGAGGATTGTTGTGAAAACCTGATATCATACAGGAAGGTGCACCGAGGAGGCATTTCGGATGGATTTTCGAACGGAATGGTTGACTATTAACGGTCGACGGATGCGCCTGCTGGCCGCAGACGGCGGCCCACGCGCGGTACTCTGCTGGCCCGGAACCGGGGAGCCGGCGGAAGAGTTTTTGGGCTTGATGGAGCGCGGCCACAATACCGGATACACGGTAGCGGCAATAGACCCGCCCGGCCACGGATTATCCCAGCCGTGGCCCGACAGCTGGGATTGGAGGGCTGCGGGTTTAATCATTCAAGAAGCCTTGGCGCACCTGGGTCATCCGGCCATTCTAGCCGGGCATTCATTGGGCGGCACCACCGTGTTGATGGCCGCACCGAAGCCGCATGGGGTGCTCGGCATGCTGGTATTGGATGGGGGCCTTCCCATGGCGGAGCCTTATGCCACCCCCGAGGCAGTCGAGGAGGCGTTGAAAGGCTGGTTTCAAGACAACGAGTTCCCGGATTGGAACACCTTTTTGTTCCATGTGCGGGCTGAGCTTCGCCACTGGAATTCCACCGTTGAAGCAGGACTGCGTGCCATGATGGTCGAAGAAAACGCGGTTATTAAACCCCGGGCGGATCTTGGCACCATCGCCGCCATGCTCTGGAATCTTTCGCAATATCAACTTGAGCAGGTGCCGGCGTCTGACCTGCCAACGCTGATGGTGCTGAGCGAGGAAAAGATCTCCGCTGAAGATCGGAGCATACTCAAACAGCGACTACCCAAACTCGAGGTGGAGGAACTGACGGCTGCAGGACACGAGCTTCCCTGGGAGGCTCCCGACACGGTTTTGCAGGCGTTGGAAAAATTGGCCGCGCGAATCAATTGGACTTAGCCGTGACCGTTAGGACCATTGCCTTCTGGTCCCGATTCTGGCACTGCAGGTTTCGGCCCTATTGTCTCGCCGAAGGCTGATTGCATTAGCTTAATGGGAAGACGGGTCATGCCTTCAAGTGCCCACAAGGTCTCATCCAGGCCTTCGGCTACGCCGCTGCGGCTAGACTGAAGCTGTCTGCGGACAGTGCGAAACGGCGATGCCACGATGGTATCGACAAACCATAATTCCTGCCGAATGACGTCTTTTAGCGAATTCACCGGTCGTATCGGCGGTTTTGGATGCTTGTTGACGGGCTTTCGTACCCGATGGCGACGTTCCGTGGATTGCTCTCGCTCTTCCATAGGTGTCCCTTCTTTGTGGATTTGGCGTCGTGGTTCTGGGATATCATCCCTTCGCTGGACAAATTCTATGCGCATCCGGCAAACTTCCCGCCGTCTGGCATACAATGGAGACAGAGAGAGCATGCGACCCGTGACCACCGGGCAGCCGTCCGATTTGGGAAGGAGCGTTTTTTTGTGTTCCGTGAAATGTTGAAGTCCAAGATCCATCGCGCAACCGTGACCGAGTCCAACCTTAACTACGTGGGCAGCCTAACTCTGGGTTATGCGCTGTGCGAAGCTGCGGACATTTTGCCGTACGAATTTGTTCACATCACAAACATCAATAACGGCGACCACTGGGTCACATATGTCATTCAGGACCGCGAAAATCCGGGATCGGTGTGCCTCAACGGTACCGCGGCACGGCACTTTCATCCCGGAGACCCGGTTATCATATTGGCGTACGGGCAATACTCGGAGGAGGAAATTCGTGCAGGGCTAAACCCACGCATCGTTCATGTCGATCAAGACAACCAGATAACGGCGGTGATCGCCGGCGAAAAACCCTTTACCCTCGACATGGAAGAGTGAAGTGCTTTTGACACGGAAAGGCTAATGGCGGGCATCGAACTTCTTACAAGGAGGGAACGAGCCATGGCAATTGCTGAGGTCAGGGTTCTGCCGATTGGCACCGACGCGGCAAGTATTTCCAGCTACATCGAGGATTGTTTTGAGATTGCCGCCTCTGCACTCGGTGTCGAAAGTGTGCTAACGCCTACCTCGACCTTGTTGGAGGGAGAGCTCGACCACATCCTTGCAGTGGTTGAGGCTATGCACCGTACGCCGTTCCACAACGGTGTGGATCGCGTTGTCACCACCGTCACCATCGATGATCGGGTGGATAAGCGGTTGGAGATGGACGATATGGTGAATGCCGTCTTACGCAACGATGTCCAAGACGTTTAATGAGACGGCGCGGGGTAACTCACCCGCGCCCTCTCACACTACTCGGTATTCCCCCGGGATTGCGGCATGGTTCCGTTAACCCGCATGGTTAAGCAAGAGTGGTCATTTCCGTTACGAAAAACTTACCCAAAGTTACCCAGGCTCATTTTCCACTTATTGTTCGCTCTCCGCTTTTGGAACCACGGTTTTTCCTAAAGCTGGAGTCTGGCCATTAACGGTGGCGGGCGACTGTCCA
>JAKACZ010000085.1 GCA_021820965.1 Bacillota bacterium
AAGCTCCTCTCGGCTGCAGTGGCTACGACGCAAAACCCAAGCCGGAAGCGGCTTTCACCACTCCCGACCTGAAGCAGTAATATGGATATGGGCTGGTACTACATTGTAAGTGTTAAAGTCCCGCTAGGGTCAAAATACAAAAATGCGATGGTCGTGGGATATGTCACTGAATGCGATCCGTTGTCCATCACGTATTTGCAGGAAACCATTGCGGCCGTGACGCGAGAACGAATTCGGTAACACGCGCAGAGGGCGGATTGGCACCGCGGCGCACGACGAGCCATGATTGCGCCGCCGAATTCCCCTATCGAATCGTGAAGGGCGTGGTTCTGGCATTATTCGTGTTTATATCCCACATTCGGCACCACTTATTGCCAAACGCAGTCACCGTGCGGGTTTCAGGGCTTGATCATCAGAATGTAGTCACTAGTCATATCTCGTCAAAGCAGGCTCCGCTTCCGCATGACCATGTCTTTTTCAAAAGCGTCGAGGCGATTATCGCGGCCGTGGGCGCGTTCCTCGTCCACATCAGCCAGGATCCCATGACGATCATCGACCGCCTTTGCGTCCGGATCTAAAGGCGAGCATCTCTCAGGCGTTCTGGTCCGACGAAACCGTGGTCGGACGGTATTACTCTGCGCGCATAGAAATGAGTCCAGCGCCAGTCTGGCGCCGATTAAGCGTCTCCGGCGTTTGATGTACCACCCTAGCGTACTCGTGATGGTCATCGCGGCATTCGCTGCACATAAACTCGAACCCATGTGGCTTAGGCATTATATGCCTAATGCTTTTGTGATTCTTTATGACCGGATGTATAGGCGCCGCGGCTAACGAGAGCGCAACGAGGGCATGGCCATGCCAAAGCCAGCCTTTGTTTGGGAAGTGGGCGACGACGATTTGATCCTGACGGGACACGGAGGCCTCGGGGTCGTGGCCTACTGCTGAACACGCTGCCCTTGTACCTCCCGCGTTCCGGGCGCGGAGCACCCGGATATTTCGCATCGGGATGTAGCGGTGGCCTATCTGGGTCTGTTGGCACAAGGTCAGAACGATTTCGATGCCATCGAAGCCTTTCGCGACGATCTGTCCTCCTCTTCGTCGGTCGAATGGTTGTTGGTATAAGAACCGGGTATCCGGTTTATGATTGATCGGCTGCCCGTCTGGGTTGAATTGTGAACCCGACGACAGCAATCCTTAGGGGAGGGCTAACGGGGCCGGATAGGCCGCTATTCGCATCGTTAAGTAATCGATTCGGTTCTTTTGATTGTCTGGGTCTGACGCGATGACCAAGCAGGTGGCGGCATGGACCTTTCCATCCGCCCGAATAGTGGCGGGAGATTGACGTTATCTTCTTTCGCATAGTATCATGCATAACATGATAGAGAAAAACGAGTCATCATGGTTTGGCCAATTGCGGCGCGGCGTGGCTGACCGCTGTGTGCTGGCCCTCCTGGAGCACCATGAACGGTACGGGTTCGACTTGGCGAAAACCCTGTCGCAAGCCCAGATCATCGCTGGTGAGGGCACCATCTACCCCTTGCTGTCGCGGCTCCGGCGGGACGGGCTGGTGGACACGGTGTGGCGGGAGTCGACCGAAGGCCCGCCGCGGCGCTATTACGCCCTCACGTCGGCCGGTGCGGACGCACTGGCCCAATTCCGGCGGCAATGGATGCAGTTTACCGCCGCGGTCAACGAGTTAATGGATAATGCAAAGGAGGTTTCTTCCGAATGAGCTCCCGGAATCAAAACGACCGACTGGTCGAGGAATACATCGTGCGTGTCAACCATGCTCTTCGGGATCTTCCGCGGGAGCGCCGTGATCCCATCGTCGAGGACATCCGGGAACATATTCGCACCGCCCGCGCCGCCATGGCTGCTGAAGACGGAGCTCAAATCCGCCAACTACTCGACGACATGGGCGACCCCGAAGCAATTCGGGCCGAAGCGGGTCTTCCGTCTATTAGCCCGCATACCGGTTGGGGAGACCGATGGGCTCCCTGGCTCCTGTTGTTCGGCGGATTTGTCTTCATCATCGGCTGGCTGGCCGGTGTGGTGCTATTGTGGAATTCATCGATATGGAAGACACGGGATAAAGTTCTGGCCACGCTCATTTGGCCTGGGGGGTTGGCTACCGCACTATATGCCGCCGGCATTGGGATGGCCCTTCCGGCCTCCGTTCAACCCTCAACCTGCACCGGCGGCCCCGGCATAGTCACGCGTTGCACCCCACAGCCAGGTCCCGGCACGTTTCACGTGATCGCAGCCATTCTGGTGCTTGTAGTGGTCATCGCTGCCCCCATCGTAGTCAACGCTCGGCTTATCCAGATTTATCATCGCTTTCGGCCAGTTTAGCGCAATGAGCCCACATGTTTTTCTCAGTTAATCATCGTATCGGCGGCGAAAGCACATCAACGCTATGAGGGCGGGGGGCTGCGGCCGCGGTGTCGAACGACTCGGATGGTCTTGTGATAATGAATTGATAAGAAAGGAGCGGTGGCCATGAGCTTCAAGAGGAGCTGCGACGTCTAATCAGGGGTGCCAAATGCAAGATATAGAGAACTCAACGACCGATCGATTCAGCGCGGCAATGGCGCACACAAATGGCCCCTATCACGCTATGGCACGTGCTGCCGACCCCCGGCGTTGGCGCATCCGCCAAACCTCATCTTTCAAAGGAGGCGATCACCACCCGTGGGACGGTGCCCTTACCCATTGATGAGATGCCATCCGGTTTTTTTGAAGAAGAGGGACTGGGCTTGTTCGGGCACGGTGGTGCCAAGTCGCACGGCCACCTCTTGGCTGGCGGCACGCAAGCTGGGCGGCGCGGACAATTCTTGGCCGATGGCCCGTTGGGCCATCATCATTAAGGCTCCCTGGTGTACACGCCGAGCCACATGAATTGGCCAACCGGTTTCCTCGCTTAGGTGTTCCAGAGCCGCCTGATAAGGAGAGGCAGATTCCGGCGTGACGCAAAAGAGTTCCAGCGTATCGCCACGTTTCGAGACCTTTTGCAAGGGCAGCCCGATGGCTTCCGCGACCTGACGAATGTGTTCCATGGCTTGATTCACTTCTTGCCGCCCGTCGGTCGCGGGGCGTGGATTGTTCACGGGATCTTTGGCGACACGTTCGTCTTTCAATTGCCACCCTGTCTCTCGAGCGAACTGGGCGGCCGCCGCAGCGAATTGATCGGCCGTGTACTCTTCGGAGATGCGTACCCCCACGGCCTTTTCCTCCAAATAGAGAGACGGTTGGTGTGACGATCCCGTCAGCATTTGCGCGCGGTCCGCTAACGCCCTTTGATTCACGCCGCGCCTGGCTAAAGTGATGTGCCATCCGGTTTGTTCCGCCAATTGGCGGCACCAACCATCAAACTCGGAATTGTGTGTCAGCGTGTCGGGGAAAGTCACGACCAATTCCATTCGCCCTTCGGTGGGGAAAATCGCGACGCGTTGCAAGCGCCAGGACTCGGGCGCGGCTTCCCGAATCTGTGCCGAAGCCGCGTTTTGCTCCCATCGCGACGCCTCGGGCGTATCGGCAGTCGTTGATACCAGGGGGACAAAGGTGACCGTACCACCTATTCGTTCGCCAACCGCTTGAGCCAGTGCCGCCGTATCTTTCTGATCCGTCTCAATGGGGATAACGGCTCGTTTTTCGGTCGGGTAGACGTGCGGTGTGCCCACGCGGATGGGGGTCTCGCTGAAGTGGGATATCAGCTCGATGAGGGCCGGCGAATATATCTCGCGCGCCAGACGAAAGCTCCAGTCCACATCCTCAGCTTGACGCTGAAGGGTCTGAAGCAATTTTTCCGGCACAGCCCAAGGGAAATGGCAAAAAGTTGATAACGTACGTGCATCGAAATCCGCTTGGGTACGGCGGAATCCATAAGGATCGAGTGTGTCCGCGATGGTCGCCAGCAACGCGGAAGGCGCAAGACGGCCGGTCTGTTGAGCGATGGCGTAAGCAATGCGTTCTTCCGGACGCGCGCCGTAGATGCGGTTTTGAGACAGTGCCACTTTGGCCCCTTGTTTCAGAACGGTCAAGTAAGGCACCGGCGATTGTCCCCAAGGCACTCGTCCCGCCTCCAAAAGGATTTGGTCTGCGCTGAGGTCGCGGACACGGCCGTCCGAGTCGGTTGCCCGAAGGTCGTCGCCCTGACGCGCGGTAACATATAGCACCTCCAGTCCCGGCTCTTGTTCGGATGCCACGACCACCACTTGTTGGGGAGCTCCGACGCGCGGGGCGCCGTGTTTTTTACCTGACGGATGGATGGCGACAGGCTCGCCCACTTCCGGGGTGTGGACGGATGTGTCGCGACTGCGGAATCTTTCGGCCAAACCCAACCGCGATTCGCGGTCGCCGTGCAAAATGATCACCTGGCCGGGGTTCAGAGGAGCCAGGGCGGTCACGATCTCTTCACGGTCGGCATGAGCCGACAGTGAATAGAAACCCAGCTGCGCTCGGATCGGGACTAAACGGCCACCCACCCTCCAGGCACGTTCCTCCGGGGGCGTCTGGCTCAAGTTCATGAGGGCACGACCCGGGGATTCCTCATCCTGATACCCGCATAAGAGGATGGCATTTTGGCTGCCGGGCCCCAGGGCTTCCGCATAGTAGACGGAAGGGCCCCCGTTGAGCATGCCGGATGACGCAATGATGCAAGAAGGCTTGCCTGCCAGCACCGCACGGCGCTCGACGCCGTTTCTCACAGGCCGTACGAAGTCCGAATCGAACAACTGCCCCTCTTGGTGGACGAGGCGCCGCATAGGCCCATTGAGAAGATGGGGGTACGCTCCGTAGACGTTATTGATCCTCCGGACCAACCCATCCACGATGAGGGGAAACTTAGGCACTTCGGGATTGTGGCGCATGGCTTCCTGCAAAATGACAAGCACCTCTTGAGCTCTCCCTACAGCAAACGCAGGGATGAGCACGAAGGACCCGCTGCCCACTACCCGCGCCACCTGCTCGACCAGGGTGCGCTCTTGCTCACTCCGGTTGGGGTGCATCCGTGCCCCATAAGTCGATTCCGTCACCACCGTGTCGTAGTGGAGACCCTTAGGGAAGCGAAGCCCTCCGGGAAGGAGGCGGCCCGGCCGCACCGAAAAGTCGCCGGTGATAAGAACGCTCCCCTTCGGGTTTGTAAACCCAATGGCCACTGCTCCCAAGATATGGCCGGCGGAATAAGTCGTGACCCGTGTGCCCAGAATATTCAGGTCGCGGTCTTGGGGAAGCACTCGCACCCGATCCCACATCTTTTCAACGTCTGTCTCGTCAAAGAGCCGCGGTCCGATGCCCGCGTCGGCCAGATTCAGCGCATCGGCTAACATGACGCGCACAATGGCCAAGGTTGCCTGGGTCATAAAGATCGGAGCATCGGGATAGAGGCGGGAGAGCACAGGAAGACTTCCGGTATGGTCTTGGTGCGCATGGGTGATGAAGACCGCATCCACAGGGTATGGGGCTCGTTCTAAAAGGGCGTAGTTGGGAAGGGGATCGCGATCCTCGTATCGCACGCCCGCATCCACAACAAATCCGTGATCGTCGATCGCGAGATAGAGCGAAGATGCCCCCACATCGGTGCCGCCCAGCGGGATTATTTCCATTTTGCGTCATCCATCCTTTCGTGATCGCGCGTGCGTGGTGGGTTGGGTGCATTATATCAGGGTTACAGATCGTTGGGACTGCCCTGGCTATGCCTCTCCATTTCTAAAAACATCCGCAAGTTCCCTGCACCGGTGCCCAGGAGTTAGGTCAATGCGGCAATTACGATGCCACATCCGTTTGCCGTGCATTTTTGCTCCCGAATCTCGATGAAAAGTGTGAAGCTGTTTAAACAAAGGGAAAGCACACTTTCACGGCAAAAACCCCAAGTTACGCCTGGGGAGATGAGCGTAAGACGTCTGGGGCCCAAGGCCCCGGCGCACCGATCAATGAGCCAGGAATCTCCGGCGAGCTTTACAGCGAGTGCTGGCGGAGCGATCCCGGAAACCCCCGCCTCAATCCGTGAGGATTAGGCGGCGGGAGAGTTCATCGCAACGCCATCTTGGCCGCGGAAATCGCTGGAGCACTGGATGTATGACGTAGTAGTGGTTGGAGATACCGCTTGGGACACTATTATTCGTATAGAACAAGAGCTTAAATACAACGCCGACACGCCCGCCTCTATTTATCAAGGCCCCGGAGGGCAGAGTTTCAATATGGCCATCGCGTCCGCCCGGCAAGGCGCCTCGACAGCTCTCGTTACGCAAGTTGGGACGGACTCCATAAGTCGATCGCTGACGAGGTCCATTCATAATATAGGTGTGCATCTAGTGAGTTTAACCCGCGTGGATCCCCTCACGCATGTTGTGTCCGTGGTGCGGAGGGATGGAGAAAGAGCTTTGATGACTTACCCAGGGCTGGGTCCCCTCGGCGTTCCCGGCAAAAGAAGCGGGGAAAGTGCTCTTAATTTCTGGATACCTAGTGGCTCGGCCTCAGGGTGTCGAACGACTCTATCGGTGGTTGAACTGGGCACATGCACACCGCATGATGGCTCTGCTGGATCCCGCCAATGCGTATTTGAGCGGTCAATTGGCGCCTTATCTTCCGTACGTCGATTGGCTTTTGGTTAATGAATATGAATGGCAAGTATTGGGTCGCCCGGACCATATACCCTGCGTCGTGAAGCGGGGCAGCCAAGGGCTGCAGATCCGTCGGAACGGGACCGCAACCGACATTTCTACAGATGAAGCGGGTCCAGTCATTGATTCAACAGGAGCGGGCGATGCCGTCGCTGGTGCTTTCGCTGCCCTGTTGGCTCAAGGTGCCGATGCGTACGAGGCAGGACGGAAGGCCGCCCTTCTTGGAACCCAGACATGTAGACATCTCGATTCGGTATTGTTGGACTGAAATTCGTGATGCACCTTGAGAGATCTCGACCCGACGCACAATAACCGGGGGTTTAATCGTGACGCAAGAATCGTTACGTGTGTTTCGCCGTTACTGGATCGTGCCTGGGGCCCTCACTGTGGCTTTTTATGGTTCTATAGTCTGTCCGAATGGCCGTACATGCCCCTGCGTATGGTCGTACACAAAACTAATTTTGTGGTGCCACCCCCAGTGGGTGGGAACCACGGTTTTGGGGGCTGTTTGGCACCGCCATTTTCGAAACTGTGGGTCTCCTGTTGATGATTTTGTTGGTTGAGCTTCACGCTCACGGGAAAATCGCGTTTAGTGGAGATAAACATGGGCATTACGCCAGCGGCAAATGGGTCGTCTGGGTCGTTAGCATGGTATGGGTCTTGGCGGCTTTGGGGGTTCAAATGGTCGTGGTGGCGTGGAATCGGTAACACCGGCCGACCCGTCGATTGGATAGCGTTAAACGTCTCCCCTCCGGCCGCCTGATGCGTTTACCTTCCGTGTGCGCCCGTCCCATCTTGGCGGCCACCCGTTCTCAGTTCCAATTCGAATTCGGCCAACCTTGCCAACAGGTTGAGGAGCAGCTGACCCAAGGCCGTACTGCTATCAATATGGCTCATCTGCACGAGTAAAACTCCTGAGAGTGAAGACCACACTACATTCTAATGATAACGGCCATTACCACAAAACGCTCCTCCGAGGCGCGCATCCCATGAGTGACATAGGGATCCACATTCGCCATGTCTCCTGGCTTAACAGCCAGAACCTCATCTCCCACCACAAGCTCTCCTCGACCTAACACCACGTACATTAATACACGGGCCGGGGCTTGATGGCCGTCAACAATTTGACCAGGCTCCAGGGAAAAAACAGCCAAACGACCTTCGGGAAAGTCTGCAACGAGTTCGGTATGATGACGGTCAGGTGTAAATTTCGTCGATTCCTCTATGTGATAGAGCACATGACAACATCCTTTTGCCCTTCAACGGCTTTATTGGCTTATCAACGGTTCGATGGCATTGAGTTCATCAACCGCATGGGTCAGGTCAATCCCTAATTGTTGAACACCTGCTACACAGTTTGGTGTCCGAACATGTGTGAACGCCAAAATCATTGAGCGATGTCTAAGGGCTGATGCGCTGTAATCTGTAATCAGCAATCACGCCACACGACCAGATGAGTCAGGATGCTCAGATAAATTTTAGAACCTTAATGCGCTTGTAACGGTGATTAAGATCACGTCGGTGGCCCGCGAAATTTCTGCCAGGGATGAGTCGCGTGCATCTGCTGAACGCCGTTTCGCGAAGATCTTAATAACAGTTGAAAAAAGGGGACCGGGAGCCGCCAAGAAGTGGTAGCCCCGGGCATCGGGGCGGAAGGAGGCAGGTCACGGTCTTAAGGGTTGGCTGGCATCGGCGCGAGTGCTTGGGGTTTTTGGCCTTAAACGGTTGTTTGAGGTGCTGGGGAGTAACGCTAAGCGCGCGACAAGCCGGAAATGCCTGTTAAATCCAGTGGTTGTTCCCGTGACACCGTCGGCGTCCCGTGAAGCCTATTGGCCTCATCGAACGCGGCGCGTGAACACCAAGACCCCCGCCTTCTAAATATCTTCAGGTCCAAATTATCATCGAACGGAAAGGAGCTCCCCATGCGCAAGAACACATTTCGTTTGAGCCTGGCCTCGGCACTGGTTGTCGGTTTGGCAGGCTGCGGCACCTCTTTGTCCCTGTCGGCGGAACACCCTGCGGTTACGGCCCAAACGCCGTCGCATTGGACGACCTACGATTATAATCCGCAACACAACGCCGTGTTTCCTACCACACGAACCCTCAGCTAAACCGAGGCGTTTCCTGGCAGTTCCGTGAATTTGAAGGGCTTCCAAGCCTGTCTGCACCGCCCCTGGATGAACCTTTGCTGGGATCGACCGGGGCGGCCATTGCCACGAATCACCAGTTTGGCGATCCGGTGGGGCCCACCTTTGTGAACGGAGTTATTTACGCGGATACCAACACGCACCTGGTCTATGCGCTCAACGCGGCGACTGGACACGTGTTGTGGAAGCGAAGCACGGCCAACGCCAATATGACGAACCCGCTGGTTGCGAGTGGCAAAGTCATCATCGGAACCGGCGATGCGGGGTTCCAGTACGGGGAGCTTTCAGTGTATAGTGCTAGGCAGCCTGTGGTGCGTGGATACAGTTTTTCAGGAGTCGAAGCGTTTTCTCAGTCCAAGGGAAGGCTTCTGTGGAGCTTTCCCACTCGGGGCGAGGTGATGACCCCGCCTGTTATACTTCGCAACCGGGTCTACTTTGCCTCCGGGGGCGGGCATGTCTATGCGCTGAATCTTCAAACCGGCCGAGACGTGTGGAAAGCGACCGTGAATTCTTATACCAATATGGATTCCACGGACTGGTGGATGAATCCGGCGACGCATCAAGCCGAAATTCTCACGGGGGGCACGGATCCGGGCTATCTCTATGCGTTGTCTGCGAACACAGGCAAAATTTTATGGAAATACCAGCCGCCCGATCTTAGTATCAATGGGCTCGGCGAGGCAACGCCTGCCGTCTCTAACCGCCTGGGCCTGGTATTTGACGAGGGGGTGGTAAACCGAACGACCACCCAAGAAGAGCAAAGCGTCTTTGCGGTTAATGCCGCCACGGGACAGGTCGTGTGGGCAGACATTCTGGGCCCAGGAGCTCCCACCCCACCCTTTAAGGGCAGTGCCGCTTTAATGGAGCATCAGGGCGTGGTATACACGCTGTCGCCGGTGACGCACGACGAAGTAGCTTTTCAGGCTTCGACCGGGCACATTTTATGGAAAACTCCGCTTCCGGCGGTGTCCCATGGCGGGTGTCTACATTAACGGCCACCTCCTGGTTCCTAACGGGCCATACCTTAGGAGCCCTGAAATATTAACCTACCATTTACCAATTGTTGGTCTGGACATATTGGTACCCATCCGCTATTATGTTGCCATTACTGTGGGTCTATGCGGCTAGCCGCGGCTCAACTCCACCGC
>JAKACZ010000086.1 GCA_021820965.1 Bacillota bacterium
ACAAATCCCTTTGGGAACTTGCCCGCGATCAAAACTTTTTCTTCGGCTGAGAATCGCAGACCCTGCGTGATGACGATGCCATAATTTGGCGGCTGCCCTTCAAAAGATATGGGTAAAGATTAGTCCTTGGACGGCGGCTATCGAGCTCAGATGAATGATCCGACCGTTGGGACGCCGCAAATACGGAAGAAGAGCCTCCGTTAGCAGCACAGCAGTCAGCACATTGGTCTGAAAATCCTGCTGCCATCGCGCGGCGATCTCGGCCAAATCGTGCGTTGCGGTCTGAACCACGCCCCCCGCATTATTGACGATCACATCCACCGGGGTCATCTCCCGCTCCTCCAGGGTACGCACCATCGCCTGGACATCGGGAACACTGGCGAGATCCGTCGGGATCCACGTCGCCACCCGATGAGCGCCCGTCGCCTCATTGATCTCTCGGGCGGCCGAGGCGAGAACCGTTGCCCGCCGACCCAAAAGAACGACATGGTATCGGGCCTCGGCGAATTGCTGGGCGATGGCGCGTCCAATACCCGTCCCGCCTCCGGACACAATAATGTTCCGATTCATGCTCTTCCCTCCTGCCATCAGTATAAAGTGGGGTCTAATCGCCTGTACAAGATCTTATTGATGCGGCAGTGATACTCTTTCGGTACAATGGATCCATGAACCTCCGACAATGGGAGTATTTCGTCGCCGTCGCAGAAGAACTGCACTTTGGACGGGCCGCCACGCGACTGCATATGGCTCAACCCCCGTTGAGCCGCCAAATCCAGCAATTGGAGCACGAACTGGGTGTGGCTCTTCTCAGTCGGACTAACCGACGGGTAACATTGACCCCTGCAGGGGAGGTCTTCTTACAACAAGCCCGCCAGGTGCTGAACCAGACGGCCCACGCTGTCCAGTTGACACAACAGACGCATCGAGGCGAATCCGGACATCTCACGATGGGTTTTGTGACGTCGGCGTCCACTCGCGTCCTTCCCCAGATTCTCCGAGCGTTTCGGCGTCACTATCCCCATGTGAGTCTCACACTTACAGCGAGCACCAGCCTGGAACAATTTTCGATGCTTCAGGGGAACCGGATGGATGTCGGTTTGGTGCGAACGGTCGGGATGCCGAAGCATTTGCATCACCACGTCATCCGCGAGGAACCCTTCGCCGCGATAGTACCCGGCAATCATCCCTTGACGCGGTGTGATCGCATCAACTTAAGCGATTTAGCCAACGAACCGTTGATTTTGTATCCGCGAGCGGATCATCCGGCGATCTATGACCAAATGATTGCGTATTGCCGGGCGGCGGGCTTTGAGCCGAGGATGGCACAGGAAGCGAGTGAAACGCCAATTGTGGGCTTGGTAGCCGCCGGATTAGGGATCGCGCTGGTCATCGGCAAGGACTATCTCCTTCCACCTAATGCCATGATCCGCGTTGCTGTATGTAAGGCCCGGTTATTCTGGATTGGCGGTAGGGTCTAGCCGTCCTTTCGCGACGACGTGAATGTGTCGTTGGAGAGCTTTGACGTTCATCAAGGCTGTAAGCCAAGTCGTTTTTGGGGGCGGAACTGAAGGACAAGCGGGCTGCTGGAGGCGAAGTACTTTTCAAAGGGGCTGATAGAGTGGAAGACGAGCTGATTAAACATACAGTGCTGGACGTACTTGGGTGCGAGATTAAGGAACTTAACAAGGACCGTGTTGTCATTGCGATGCCGATTACGGATGCAGCGCGCCAGCCTTTCGGGTTGCTACACGGCGGGGTTTCAGTTGTCCTGGCGGAATCATGCGCAAGTATCGGTACGTGGCTTAACATCGATCAGGAAACCCAAAGTACCGTGGGAATCGAGATTAACGCCAATCACATTCGAGCCAAGCGCGATGGCACGGTAACGGCCACGGCCACGCCCCTGCATAAAGGCCGAACAACCTTCGTGTGGGACATCCGTATTACTGATGAACAAGATAGGTTGGTTTGTGTCTCGCGATGTACCACCGCCGTGGTTCGCCGGCATTAAGCGTGGCCCGGTTCCCATCGCTTGCGGTGGCAATTGAGGCGCGTTGCCGAGCCTAGCTGAAGGGCCACCATTCAGATGCGCCATGGCTGGCGCTGACTCTGGGCACCAGCCATTCACATCAGAAACGGCCGCGGTTGGGAACGACGCCGATAGATTACGGACGACCAGAGCGGCCGTATGCGGACGTGACACTGGTCAAGCGCGGGCAATAATCGAGACCCGGCTTGATGCTTGATAGAGGCGGCCTCTTGCAAGTCCAGCCTCCCAATGAGCGGTGCGTGTAGTTTTACCGCATACCGCTCTCCGCTAGGTGCTGTCGAATAGTCTGAACTCTCACGCCACCTAACCCAGTGGGTTGAGTTGGGGGTTTCTGAAGTCGCCCTCAAAAGTTCCTGGTTCTATACGACCGCTGCGCCGAGCCGTTAGGTCTCTTATGCGTCTTACGCTGGATATCCCCATGCGTGGACGCCCTATGTTCTTTTGAAAAGCAAAAGTTCTGACATGTCTAGCCCTGTGGACTAACCCGCTTGACCCCCTCTTGGCTATTTATTGCCTAAGAAGAGGGGAATGCGCGGGTATTCTGTTCATGTTCAAGAGTCTCTTTGCAAGTAGGACCATCTGGGAGTGTTTCACAGCGGAGGCTTCTCAATGAGCTTGTCTGCCTCGGACTCAACGACTCCGTCGCGATTCCCACCTTGACTTCGCCCGAAGTTTGGGTCTGCGGGTTAGTAGGGGACTATGCCTGCGCTCTGACTGATCCGGACGTCCTATCCACTTCGGATAACGTTCTGGTGGACCTATTTCACTTTGCTCATTGCTGCTCAAAGTTGTCGCCACCTTCTTGTCTCATTGCGCGACGGCTTCTTAGGATCCCCAGGACCGGTCTCTCCTGCATTAGGGTAAGACTGGGGACTTCCTGCCACCGGCGGTGGTTTGCGAGAGGGCACTCCCCAGGGCTGTCACCGATCAGTCAGGATTACCCCGAACGGGCGGACATCTGCCTACCGAACTCTCGGCCACGCTTTTCAGGAGTTTTGTCGAATGATTTTTCCTCACGAGTCCGGAAAGGTAAGTTTGATCACGAATTGATAACTTTTCAAGAAACTGTGCAAACCCTCTACGTGTTGAGCCTCGTACCTCATGATCGTGGTCGACGAGGCCGCCCGCATGGTCTTCCGTCAAAATTGATTGGCTGTAGAACTGGGGGGCAATTCGTCCTCCTATAGAAAGAATGCGGTCGAACGGAGGTAGGGCAATGCACCGAGCGTGGAATTTATTCAATGAACTGTTAATGCTCACTAGCGCAGGGTTCGTCGCGGCCGGCTGGTATCAGATTCGCCATCATCGAGTACACCGGCATAGGCGTTTGATGCTCATCGGGGCGGGGCTTGGTGCCGCGTTTTTCATAAGCTATGTCTCCGCTAGCCTTCTTATTGGCGATACATATTTTGGCGGGCCGAAGAGTTTGGCTGTGCCATATCAGATCTTCTTACAGACCCATGTGCTGCTGGCTACGTTAGCTGCGGTCTTAGGCGTCATCACCATTCGCTTTGCCTGGCGGGCGGCTTTTTCCCGTCACCGCCGGGTGGCTCCTTGGACGGCTGTGTCGTGGATGGTGGCCGCAGGGACCGGACTTGTAGTGTTTTTGCTCCTCTTTGTGATTTATCCACCCGGTCCAAGCACCACGGCCCTGTGGAACTTGATTTTGCACCATCGGCCTGCCACATAGGATTATCTGGCGTATGCCGCATAAGACCGGATGAGGGAGTGCCCTCAATACTAGGGCCAGTCCAGGGGTGCCCTCGTTCACTGTTGTTTATCACGCCGCCTGGTGGGGCACACACAATGGGTCCAGTGACATGCACCAAACATCCTTCCTTGCTCAAGAGGCGATACCCTATCGTACCGACCGGTAGGAGAGAGGCGCCTGGGTGAAGGCCTCTTATCTTACGCACGTCTCGCTGTTTAACGGGTTATTTATGGGCACCTGATCGCGGGCCTCTACCGTGTGGTTAGCCACGCCGAGCCAATCATCAACCTGGGCAAGCTCAGTCGGAGGTGGGGCGGCTGTCAACTGATCTGCCGATATCGTCAAGAAATCCAAAAACTCCGGGAATTAACATGGTCATGGCGACCGTGATGATAGAATGACTTGAAGAACGTTGCGCGGGGGGCCGTGATGGAATACACGATACGAGAGGCTCTTCATCGCGATGAGGGCAGGATCGTGGAGCTGGGTGTCGAGTTTTGGCAGTTTAACCGGAGGCAGGCTCCGCAGTCGGATGATGACACAGCAGTATTCAATGCGCGCGCCCGTCATCTAGCGACAGTCTTCGCCAATCGCGATGCGTCGCACCACTTCTGGGTGGTGGAAGATGACGATGGTGACTTGGCGGGCTATGCATATGCCCAAGTGATAGAGCCGGCGGCGTATGAAGACAACGGCACCGAGCCCGTAGGCTTAATTGACGAGGTGTTTTTGCAAGAGCGTTGCCGGGGAGGAGGCTTGGGACGGGCGGTCGTTAAGCGCATGGTCGAAAAGCTTAAAAATCTGGGCGCCGTACACATCCGACTGCATTCGTATGCCTGGAATGCACCGGCTAATCGTCTTTACGCCAGTATGGGCTTTATGCCCTATGCATACTCGTGGCAACTTTGGAACACCATCCCAGGTCACCGCTTGGATGTCGTGTCCGCGGCTAGCGATCTAGCGATGCGGACTTTGCGCGAGGATGACTATCCCGCCATCATTGCGGTACTTGACCAGTGGTGGGGCGGCCGGGCCATGAGTGGGCTTTTGCCGCGCCTTTTCTTTCAGCACTTTCAAGACACCAGTTGGGTCATTGAAGATGCGGGAAACCTGGTGGCCTTTTTAGTTGGCTTCATCTCTCAAACCCGCAGGGATGAGGCATACATTCATTTTGTCGGCGTGAGTCCCGAATATCGGGGCCGTGGGTTGGGAAAACAGCTTTATCAAACGTTCTTCGAGCATGCCCGGGCCCACGGACGGTACACCGTTACGGCGATTACATCGCCGATTAATCTCGGATCGGTGGCATTTCATACTCGGATGGGATTTGTTCTCGTCCCTGGCGATGCCGCCCAAAATGGAATCCCGGTGCACACCAACTATGACGGGCTTGGTGGAGATCGGGTGGTGTTTCGGAAGAGGCTGATGCCAATGCCGCCGGTTCCGTGAGAAGCCGATATTGTGCATGCTGTGTCACCTATGATCTGGTTAGAGTGTTCGAGGTCGCTTATGACCGGCCAATTCCCGATCGGTGGTCATGCGGCGTCGCATGACACGCCCACGAATGCGCGAGGCCGCTAGTCTCAAAGCACCAGCCGGTCAATGGTCATCCATATTAGTGCATTGTGATATGATAATATGGGAGTGGTCAAGATGTACGAGGAATTGGCCGAACTGTGGCGTACGCTCGGGGATCCGACGCGGCTTCACATCTTGGGTCTCTTGCGGGTGCGCGACGCCTGTGTGTGTGAGCTGGTGGAGCTTTTGCCGGTCACGCAGTCGGCGGTGTCCCAGCATCTGCGCAAGCTCAAACACGCGGGCCTGGTGCGCGACTACCGGGAGAAGTCATGGATCTACTACAGCTTGCGCATTGACGTTTCCCCGGTGGTTTCGAGCATTATTCGAGATCTCCCCGTGCCGGATAAGGACAGGGTGTGGCTTCAGACCCATGCGGTCGGTGCCGCCTGCTCCAACCCCGTCGCCGTATCTTGGGGGACTCGTGACGATCGGCAGCGATTCGGCGACTATACCGATAAACAATAAGGAGTCCCCTTTGTGTCCATTGCATTAGCCGTTGCACTTTTTTTAGTCGTTTTGGTATTGGTGATCTGGCAGCCGCGCGGTCTGTCCATTGGCTGGACTGCCGCGGGCGGGGCGGTGGTGGCGCTCCTGCTGGGCATTGTATCGTGGCACAACGTGGAAGCGGTCATCGCAATTGTCTGGAACGCGACATTAACGTTTGTGGCCCTCATCTTGATATCGTTGGTTCTTGATGCCATTGGCTTTTTTGAGTGGTCGGCTCTGCACATGAGCCGCCTGGCTCGAGGAAGCGGTCTTAGGCTGTTTTTGCTGTTGGGGGTCTTGGGGGCGCTAGTGGCGATGTTTTTCGCCAACGATGGGGCCGCGCTCATTCTCACTCCCATTGTGTATGAGCAGGCCAAGGCCCTAAAACTGAAGCCCGCCGCCACGCTGGCTCTCATCATGGCCAGCGGCTTCATTGCGGATACCACCTCCCTGCCGCTAGTCGTATCGAATTTGGTTAACATTGTGTCAGCCGGGTATTTTCACTTGGAGTTCGGTTCCTACGCGGCTCGGATGGTGCCGGTCGACGTCATCGCGTTGGCGGCAAGCCTCGCCGTGCTCTATCTTTTTTATCGCCGCTCGCTGCCAGCCACGGTGGCAACCGAGGCACTAGCGGAGCCGCAATCGGCCATTAAAGATGCACGGGTGTTTCGGGCAGCGTGGGTGGTACTGGCGCTGTTATTGATTGGCTACTTCGCCAGCCAATTTTTGCACTGGCCGGTCGCCATCTTTGCCGGGGCCGCGGCTGTGGGGCTGGTGTACATTGCCCACCGGAGCCCGGCCGTGTCGTTGCCAACAGTGATTAAGAATGCCCCGTGGCGCATCGTGGTCTTTTCGATCGGGATGTATGTGGTGGTGTTTGGGTTGCGAAATGTAGGTCTGACCCATCTTTTGGGAGGGGCTCTGAAGGCGGCCGAGTCTCACGGCGCCTTGGCTGGAGTGCTTGGTGCTGGCCTGATTGGGGCCGGCTTCTCCTCGGTAATGAACAACATGCCGACCGTCTTGATTAACGCGCTTGCTATTCATGACGCCGGGGTGCGGCCGGCGATGCAGACGGCCATGGCTTACGCCAACGTGGTCGGGTGCGACTTGGGACCCAAGTTTACTCCGATTGGATCGCTAGCTACGTTGCTCTGGCTGCATGTGCTTGACCGGCGCGGCATGCGCATCACCTGGGGATATTACATGCGAGTGGGGATTACGCTGACCATTCCGGTGCTCCTTGCCACATTGGCGACATTGTGGGCATGGTCGCTGGTGATTGGATAAGGTTGGTCAGCGTGTGAAAGTCGGGAGGCCATATGTCTATTAGCGTTTGGCGCAGCTATGAGCCTTCGGTCGCAAGTGATGATGGCGAATCGTTGATAAGAGGCGGGGTGCGGCCGACGCGGTACCCGCGAATGGAGGTGTATAGGATTGAAAAACGTCATCTATTTTTTGTGCACAGGCAACTCGTGCCGAAGCCAGATGGCAGAAGGCTGGGCACGGCGGCTCGGTGGTGACCGTCTTGAGGTGCACAGTGCGGGCATCGAGACCCACGGGTTGAACTCGCGGGCCGTTGCGGTGATGCGGGAGGTGGGAGTGGACATTTCCCATCATCACTCCAAGTTGATTGATCCTGCGGTGTTGGCACGGGCCGACTTCGTCATCACATTATGCGGCGATGCCGAAGAAACGTGCCCTTGGACGCCTCCGACGGTCAAGCGGCTTTATTGGCCCTTCCCCGATCCGGCTAGAGCAACGGGGTCCGAGGAGCAGGTTATGGCCCAGTTCCGCGCCGTCCGCGACGGCATTCGAGAAAAGGTTGGGCAGTTTATCGCACGTGAGACGTTATCGGATTAGCGGCCAGAATGCCTTGGCGCACGACACGAGAATTTGCGGTAGCGTAGTTAGAAATTTGCCCGCATTCCGGTCCGGTAGCTATATGATCAGGACGTCTCTGCCGCCGCGGGACTGTATTCAGCGCGAATTTGCTTCGTGTGACGGTGGGTGGTTAGGGCTACCGGCGCGCTCTATACTACGAGAGAACCTCTCACATTGGTGGACATTGCGATGGAGTTGGGAGTCACCAAGGGGAATGTTAGCGTTGCGATCCGCCGGTTGGAGGAACTTGGGATGGTGCGGCGACAGTACCAACCGGGCGACCGCCGGGTGTTCTTTTCCCCCAACCTGGATTTTTGGGATATTGCGCGACATTTTCTTAGACGTCGGTAGCTGAACAGTGGATGCATCAGCATCTAGTCACTCTATCGGATTGGCTTGCGGCGATTGCCAGTGTGTTAATCGTGGCCGCCGCGTTCGCTTACTGGCGACTACCCAGTCCGGTATGAGCTGTCAGCCACCAAGTCTTGCCAATAGCGCAGGCTGGGCATCATCACTGTTGGTGGGGTTGGGCTTGGCTGCCATAACGTTCTTTGTTCTGTCATTCGGCATGGATGGACCAGTCATCCCCCATGACCGGCTTCTTCTGCTTTGTCGTTGCTGGCTCACTGGGCAGGATTGCGCCAATGTTCGCAGTTCATTCTTTAAGGTGTCGAGCCAAGCAATAGAAATTCAAGTAAACCAACGTTAAATCTCGCTGCTGAACTTCTCCCGCCGCCTTAATCCGTTTGGCTTTGCCTTGATCATAATGATGATAAAATTATGATACTAACAAAGGAGGAAGAGACGATGCCGCAGATCAGACCCGTTTCAGACCTTCGCAATAACTTTACCGAAATTTCCCGACTCGTCCATGAGGGGGGGAACCAGTGTTTTTAACTAAGAATGGCTATGGTGATATGGTGGTCATGAGTATTGAACAGTTCGAACATTTACACAGGAACACCGTATTGATGTGGCCTTGCAGCAAGCGCAGAGAGAAGCCTTAGAGAATCCCAGGCGCTATGATTTCGATGAGGTATCGACCCGTCTCCGCAAGAACTTGATGGCCAAAACCGAGGGAACCGATGCGTAAAATTGTCGTGCTTCCCCGTGCTGTACAGGACTGAGAGGATATCGTGTCACTGCGATAAAACAGTACGACCGGATTATTTCTAAATCTACGAGCTGCCTGATTTCCCCGCAATGTATGAGGAATATAGAGCGGGTCATTATCACTGGGCTTATCGCAGAATGGTCGTGGACGACTACTTGATGTTCTACACCGTGTTAGACGACACGGTAGAAATCCATAGTGTTCTCCACGGCAAAAGGGACATCGGACGATACTTAGGTTAACCATTGTCATGAAGTTCCGTTCTGATGGACTTGATGGGCAAGAAACGCCTACTATATACCGAGTCAAAAAGAAGTTGACAAAGATACAAATGTTTGAACACAACACCCGCGCATTCCCCTTCTTAGGCCAACGGCCCCGGCGCACCGACCAATGAGCCAGGAACTTCTGAGGGCGACCTCAGAAACCCCCGCCTCAATCCGTGAGGATTAGGCGGCGGGAGAGTTCATGTGGCCGTGCAACACCACGAACCACACGGGCATGGTGGATTCATCGACCCAGCCGGCTGCCGCCGCATGCGTGACTGCCTCCCGGGTCGTGTCCATGGCCACGGCTTCTCGTGGGCGTCGGGTCGCCATTCTCTTTCGCTTGCTGGTAGGCAATCTTCACGACATACGTGGGTGGCGTATTCGCGGTGGACGCGGCCTTCGTGGTGGCAGCGCATATTGCCCCGGAGCCCACTACTACTGCAGCAATTCCGAAATCCCGTATCTCTTGTAGTGCATCCATTCCGGTCCTAACCAAGATTGACTGGTTAGCCCTACCAAATAACCACTCAGCCACCTAAACGTCGTTCGAATCCAATAAGTTTCAGACGCACCGTTTGAGGCTTCTACCATTCACTTTTATCAGATGCGCCGTAAAACTCCGCCGTTCAGGGCGGAGATATCCCCTGCATTGGGGCAGGTCTGGGGATTTCCTCCGACTGTCGGTCATAAGGCGTTGACGTCAGGCAAATCTATTGCTAAAATACGCATGTTCGCTCTTTGACAACTGGATACGTTCGTGTGGTTGTCTCCCGCAATCGTGGGGG
>JAKACZ010000040.1 GCA_021820965.1 Bacillota bacterium
AGCCACGACGAGGTATGAGCGGCCACCGACGGACGATGCGGTCCATCTGCCACTGCTGTCCGACCATGACGGGGCTAAACGACTGGGTGCCGCGCGCCTTGACGACTTCGTAGACGACATGCGTGATGGGATAAATTTTCGCAAGTTCGTGCAGCACGCGCCACTCGAGTTCGCGGTTAGCTTTGATGCTCGGTGGCATCTTATGGCCCGCACGGTGCCGGAACCGGATCGAACGCTGGCGCGTCTTGCGATAGCGCCGAAAGCGGCGCGATTGTCGCCGACTCCCCATCGCCTTTTTGACGACCGGGAATGGCAAGACCAAATGCCCTATCCAGAGGGTCGCTTGAGGTGTTTGCACGCCGACACCCGAGTAGCGCTTACCGGGATCGATGCCGACCACGGTGTCATGCGGGATGATCTCGCCCGTTGGCGTCGTCAGTTGGATGTAAAACGTTCCCAGCGTGTCACGCCGAGGGACGGCCCCGCCGCTCTGAATAAGTTTGCGCGCTTTGGCGGGGGTCGTCGGACTCAGGGGTTTTCCGTGCATCGAGATAACAGCGATACCCATCAGGATAATCCTCCTCCATCATGGAGTGTGCATGGCCCGACGGGCCACGTCCCAGCGACCATGCAACTTCGGGCTGTGTCGGACCGTGGAACACTGCCCCTGACGCGGATACTCGCGCCCCTTCGTTCGTGGAACTTAGGAAACATTCCGTGGCGTTGGTCCCGAAGTGCCCAGAAAAACGGTCTAGTACAACGCTTGCGTTGTGAAAGTCTCTTCACAAGCCCCCACCTCGGGCCATCGGCTCAGGTGGGGGTCATTGACTAATTGCAGTTACCGTTAGACTCGCGGTATCTCGCGAATAATTTCCCAATACATCCGCATGCGCGCGGAAAATCCCTTCACCAACCCCAGCTTTTCCTCTTTAACCACTTGGGTCACGTCTCGCAGCACCACCTCGTGCGGAGAAATGCCCATGCGCTTGAGCTGACGGTGAAGCTGGAGCTCAACCCCATAGCCCGCCATATCAATATGTTCAAAACCGACTAACAGCTGGCGCCGCAATGCCCGCTGACCCGATAAGAACGGTGCCAGCGCCTGGGCCCAGTCGGTGGATGCCCGCCCGCCTTCAAAAATGCCGACCGTGGCGTCACTGCTGCCCGTGAGTACAGGAATCAAGAGTTCTTTGACGTGGGTAACCGTAAGGCCGACTAAATCGGCATCCAAGAACAGCACCACATCCCCGCAAGCGATAGCCGCTCCCGCCTTCATTGCGCCCCCCTTGCCCTGGTTTTCGGGAAGGGAGAGTACAATGGCCCCGTTTTGCCGCGCCATCTCGGCGGTATTGTCGGTCGAACCGTCGTCTACCACAATAATTTCGTGGATTTCCGGCACGTCCCGCAACACCCGCAGCACCGAGGCGATATTGGGCGCCTCGTTATAAGCGGGGATAATCGCCGAAACCCGGTTTGTCATGAAACCACCTCTAACACCACTAGATGCCAGACTCGTCTCTAATATGCACGTGCCAGCAGCATGTGCTCCGTCGCCGGTTGGCCGCATACCACGCACGCGCCTCGCGCCTGGCCTTCAAACGGAAGGCAGCGAATGGTCATCCCTGTCTCTGCCTTGACGGTATCCGCACATCCGTCTTGGCCGCACCATCCGCCCTCAAAGAACCCGCGGTATCCATATTCTTCCGCATCTCGCAATTTTTCAATCATGTGACGATGACTTTCCCGATATTCAGTCGCCTGCTCAAACAACCTGGCCTGGATTGATTCCAGCACAGAGGCAACTTCGCGCTCAAACCCGTCACGCGACACCGTTGTCTTGTCCCCGGTGTCGCGCCGGGCAAACACCATGGCGCGGTTTTTCAGGTCGTGCGGTCCCACTTCGATCCTCAACGGCACGCCGCGCATTTCCCAGTCGTTGTACTTATAACCGGGGGTGTACTCCGGCCGGTCGTCCAGCCGTACGCGATAGATCGGTTTAAGCGCCCCCTCCAACTCGCGAGCATAGTTCAGCACGCTTGCCCCATCCCCGCTGCGGGCGATGGGAACGATGGCGATTTGCACCGGCGCCACACGGGGCGGCAGACGCAAGCCCTTGTCATCGCCGTGAACCATAATCAACCCGCCAATCATGCGCGTCGAACTGCCCCAGGAGGTTGTCCACCCATATTTTTGGACACCGTCCTCGTCCAAAAACTGAATATCGAATGCTCGCGAGAAGTTCTGACCGAGAAAATGGGAGGTAGCAATCTGAAGCGCCCGTCCATCTCCCATCAATGCCTCCAGCGTCAACGTTTCCACCGCACCGGCAAACCGCTCACCCGCGCTCTTGCGGCCGGCAATGACTGGAATTGCCAATTCCTCTTCGATAACCCGGCGATAAATCTCCAGTTGCTGGTGCGTTTCTTGTTCAGCCTCTTGACGGGTGCGATGCACCGTGTGACCTTCCTGCCATAAGAATTCCGTCGTTCGTAAAAAGGGGCGGGTGGCCTTTTCCCAGCGCACCACGTTGGACCATTGGTTCATCAGTACCGGCAGGTCCCGGTAACTTTGAATCCACTTGGAATACATAGCGCCCACGATGGTTTCTGAGGTGGGCCGTACGGCCAGCCGCTCGCTCAGTTCTTCACCTCCGCCAATCGTGACCCAGGCTACCTCTGGAGAAAAGCCTTCGACATGCTCGGCCTCGCGCAGCAAGAGATGTTCAGGAATCAGCAGTGGAAAATAGGCGTTCTCATGGCCGGTGGCCCAGAAATGCCGGTTCATGGCATCCTGAATGAATTCCCAAATCCGGTAGCCATAGGGTTTGATGACCATGAACCCCTTAATCGGCGCATAGTCGACCATGTCGGCCTTCTTGATCACGTCTACGTACCACTGCGAGTAATCAACCGATTTGGGTGTGATCTCCTTTAGCACGTTCTCCACGCGCTCGAACCTCCTCAGCTGCGTCCTGTATTTCCTTCCACAACTCTTCCACCATATCCTGCTGCTCCACCCGCCGAACAATTTCTCCACGGCGAAAAATTAGGCCCATATTCTTTCCCCCGGCCAGGCCCACATCCGCTTCCCGGGCTTCGCCGGGACCGTTAACCGCACACCCCATCACGGCGACGGTGATAGGCTCCTGAATGGTAGCCATGCGCCGTTCCAGTTCATTCGTGACCGGCCACATGTCGAATTGCAGCCGTCCGCAGGTGGGACAGGCGACCAGGTTGGCTCCGCGGTCACGGAGCTTCAAGCTCTTTAAAATCTCCCAGGCCACGCGAATTTCCTCTTCGCCCGGAGCGGTCAAGGAAATCCGGATGGTGTCGCCAATCCCTTCCGAGAGCAGCGTGCCGATGCCCACCGCCGATTTAATGGTGCCTTGAAACATGGTACCGGCCTCGGTGACACCCAAATGCAGCGGGTAATCGTACCGCTGGGCCATCAGGCGGTATGCTGCCAGCATGGTCGGAACATCCGAGGCTTTCAGTGACACGACGATGTTGTCGTAGTCAAGATCATTCAAGATTTGAATGTGCTTGGCCGCCGAGGCCACCATCGTCTCTGCCGTCCGGCCTAAATCGTGTAATAGCCCCTTTTCTATCGACCCCGAGTTTACGCCGATGCGAATCGGGATGTCGCGTTCCTTGGCCGCCTGAACGACCTTCTCCACCCGTTCCCGGGACCCGATATTGCCGGGGTTCAGCCGCAACTTGTCTACGCCCTGGCGAATCACCTCTAGGGCCAGCCGATAGTCGAAATGAATATCCGCTACCACCGGAATCGGAGAACGCGCAACGATTGCGCCGACCGCCTGAGCAGCTTCCAGGTCCGGCACCGCGACCCGCACAATCTCACAGCCGACATCCGCGTATCTCAAAATTTCGTCGACCGTTTGGGACACGTCGCGAGTATCGCATTTGGTCATGCCCTGCACCCGCACCGGGGCCCCGCCGCCGATGGTGACATCGCGCACTCTGACCTGCTTTGTCATGACACGCTCCTTTTCTCCGCGATGAACCGGTCATCCGATAGTGGTTCACGTCTTTCATCTTACCATCCACGGGCAAAGATTCCACAATCAGCCGATATGCAGGTAGTGGACGATGTCGTGATAGGTGACGAACGCCACAAAGGCCAGCAAAAAGGCGAACCCGACCAAATGGATCATGTTTTCCCGTTCGGGATCCATGGCACGGCGCCTCACCCCCTCCACTCCCAGCAAGAACAGCTTGCTGCCATCCAGCACCGGAACCGGCAGAATGTTGAATAGGGCTAAGTTGGCCGACAGCGCTGCCGCCAGTGTAAACAGGTAATACCAGCCGGCCCGTGCCGCTTGCCCCACCACGACGGCAATGCCAATCGGACCCATCAGGTCAAAGCGATGCTGTCCCGTGATTAACTGGTATAAAGTGGAAAACCAGGTTCCGGTTAACCGAACCGTCTGCCCGACCCCTGCTGTCAACGCCTTTACGGGGCTCAAATGGACGATAATGGTTTTTAGCTCGATTCCGATAAGGTAGCGCTTCATGGCCGGGTCGTAACGCGGGGCGGGAATGCGAAACACCAGATGTCGATGTCCGCGAATGACGGCTACGCGGATGACTTGGTGGGCATGGTGGGTTATAGCCCGGATCACGGCGTTACCGTTGGCGATAGGGTGGCCGTCAATTGACACAATGCGATCACCCGCCCTGAGACCGGCCGCATGCGCCGGGTAGTGGGCCATAACCTGTTGAATGGTGGTCGTAAACACAGGGGTTCCGATAGGCCCCAGCACAATCACATACAGTACCGCGGCCAGCACAATATTCATGACCGGTCCGGCAAGAATGACCAAGAAGCGCTGCCAGCGCGGACGGTTAGGGTATTCGTCGGGGTCGTCCGACTTCTGACCATCCATGCCGCGAAGCCGTACATATCCTCCCAGCGGGACCGCCCGCCAAGAATACAGCGTGTCCCCAAAGCGGTGCGACAAGAGGCTGGGACCAAATCCCAGCGAGTATTCGTCGACGTACATGCCGAATGCTTTGGCCGCGAAGAAGTGCCCAAGTTCATGCACGGCCACCAACACGCCGAATACGAGTATCCAGGCCAGAACGGTAATCATCCCTCACCCTCCCTACTTGTGTCGTCGGGATATCAACATGTCCGCCTGCGCACGCGCCCGCTTGTCCGTCTCAATCACCTGCTCCACACTGGTCAGGGTGTCGTCGCCCCTGAGGGTATTCAATGTTTCCTCCACCGTGTCGGCAATGTCCAAGAATCTGATGCGGCCCGCCAAGAAGGAGGCCACCGCGACCTCATTGGCGGCGTTCAGTATTGCCGGCGCCGCGCCACCCGTGATGCCTGCCGCACGGGCCAGCCGCAAAAGCCGAAAGGTGCCGGTGTCGGGCGCTTCAAAATGGAGGGTACGACCGGTCCAGCCGAAGTCGGGGACATCCAGCGTCCAGCGCTGCGGCCAGGCCATGGCTACCGCAATCGGCACCCGCATGTCAGGATACCCGCATTGAGCCATGGTAGCGCCATCGACAAATTCCACCAACGAATGCACCACACTTTCCGGGTGGATGACGACGTCAATGGCATCATACGAGGCTCGAAACAAATAGTGAGCTTCAATGATTTCAAGCCCTTTATTCATCAGTGTAGCCGAGTCAATCGTGATCTTCGGGCCCATTGACCAGTTGGGATGGCGCAGCGCCTGTTCAACCGTTACCTCGGCGAGCTCATCGGAGCGCCATCCACGGAAGGGTCCGCCGGAGCAGGTCAACACAATACGGCGAAAGGGTTGATTCAACGCTAAACACTGAAAGATGGCGGAGTGTTCGCTATCAACCGGAACAATATCGGCGCCGGATTGGTCGGCTTTGGCTCGCACTAAATCGCCCGCGGCCACCAATGTCTCCTTATTAGCCAGGAGAACCTTCCGTCCCCGTGCAAGCGCGGTCATCGTCGGCTCCAGCCCGGCAAACCCGCTCATCGCCGCTAACACATGGGTCGCGTCGCAGACTCCGAGAGCCTCCAGTATGGCCTCTTTGCCCGCAACAATTTTGGGCCCAGGCTCCCCACGGTGCGCGCGCTCCAACTGTTGTGCCGATTCCTTGTCGGCCAGACCGACCCAGCGGGCGTTCATGGCGGTGCCCATGCCCCACAATCGTTCATTCTCCCGGTGGGCTACCAAGCCTTCGACTGTTACTTCATCACGGTGTTGCTCCCAGACGCTGTAGGCGCTTTGACCGATAGAGCCGGTGGCACCTAATATTACGAGTCGCATACGACGAGACCTCCACCTTTAACCGGCCTTGGGCGGAATGCCCTTGGGACTGTGCATCGCCTGGACGATGGCCTTGAACATCACGGCGGTCACCGGCCCTGCCAGAACGCCTCCCGCTCCAAACAAGCGCACACCCATGTACAGGGAAAATAATACCACGAGCGGGTGAAGACCGGTGCCCCGTCCTACCAGCCTGGGCTCCACCGTTTGCCTTATGACCGCCACCACGGCGAGTACGACCAACAAGCGTAGCGCCAGCGACCAATTGCCGGTGGCTGTCGCCCCCACCGCCCAGGGAACTAGTAGCATGGTGGGTCCCATGAAGGGTACCATATCCAACAACCCTGCGGTCAATCCGACCAACACAGCATAGGGCGCGCCGATGATCACCAAGCCACCCATGGTCACGAGTCCCGTCAGCGCCACCAGCGCAAACTCGGCCCGTATATACCCAAAAAGGCCGCCCGCCATCGCTGACGAGAACGGGCCCAGCCGTCCCCGCCAGGCAGGCGGTGCCGCACGTTCCGCCACATTATGGACCAGCCGCTGATCGCGCAAGACAAAAAAGGCGGCTAAGGCGGATACCAATAAGATGAGCGCCATCCCCGGAAGCTGCACTAAACCATGCGCCAATACCCGCGCCACGCCAGCCACCAGCCGATAGAGAGAACCCACTTCTTCACTAAGGTTCCCCGGTCCCAACCCCACCTGTGCGCGCAGACGATTCCACTGCTCCAAATACCGCCCTACCTCAAAAGGACGCGCCTTCAGGTAGGCTGGCAGCCGGTGCGAAATCTGCAGCACTTCGGCAGTTAAAAGCGTCAAGATGGCTCCGCACACGGCCAAGAATCCAGCCAACGCCGACCCCAGCGCGACAAGCACGGCTAGCGCCCGTTTGAGACCCCAGGACTGCATCCGGTCCACCCAGGGATTGACCAAAAACGCCAGCACCCCTGCCAAGACGAAGGGCAGCAGATACCACACCAGCCAGCGCCAAAATACGTAGGACGCCAGCGCCAGTGCCGCCCACACCATCGCCTTGCGCCAATAGCGATCGCGCGGCTCCCTCATGGCTCACCTCGGAGCTAACTTATGCCCAAGCCTTTCAATAAATAATAGGCAAAGGGAAGAGCCAGCAGGACGGAGTCGAAACGGTCGAGCACTCCGCCGTGTCCAGGCAGCACGCCCCCCGAATCTTTCACCCCGGTATAGCGCTTAAACTGAGATTCGAGCAAGTCGCCAACCACGCCGGCGGCGGCGATGACTAGGGCAAAGATGGCGCCCTGATACCAGGATAGATGAATAAACGGAGCCATCAGGGCGCCAATGAGGAACGCGGCCGCGACTCCGCCTAATGTGCCTTCCCAGGTCTTTGCCGGGCTGATATGAACCATCAGTTTGTGCTGGCCAAAGCGGCGGCCGACAAAATAAGCCACGGAATCGGTTGCCCAAATCAGCACAAAGAATACCAAGACGCGCCGTCCTCCAAACGGCATTTGGCGGATGGCCACCAAATACATGAACAAGAGCCCGATATAGAGGCTAACCCAGGCCGTCGTCAAAGCACCCTCAAAGCTTGATGCCTCCCGGCCCAGCACGACCGCCCCACCAACAATGACTACCAGACCGGCCAGAAGGCCCCATGCCAGCGGCAAATGAAACGCCTGGCACGCCAAGAGCGACCACACCCAGAAAATGCTCATCCGAGCAAAGAACGGCATATTGCGCGCCTTGAACATCTGTTCCGACTCATATACCATAGCCGCTTCGAAAATCGCCGTCGCAATGACTAACGGCCAACCGCCGAGGTAGATGAGCGCCAGCAGAATGGGAATGCCAACGGCGGCAGTCAAGAGACGGCGTGTCAGCAACCTGGTCTCCCCTACCCTAATCCGCCAAAACGACGGTGGCGGGTTTGATAGTCCTGAAGGGCGCGGTGAAATTCGGCAGGGTCGAAATCCGGCCATAATTTCTCGCTGATGTAAATCTCAGCATAAGCTAACTGCCACAAAAGAAAGTTGGAAATGCGGAATTCGCCGCTCGAGCGAATTAAAAGGTCGGGATCAGGCAATCCCGCCGTGTCGAGGTGTTGAGATAAGGCGGATTCCGTCAGCGGCTCTCCCTCTCCATGCGCGCCGGCGTGCCAACGGTTGACCGCCCGCAGAATCTCGTCTCTGGCCCCATAGTTGAGCGCCAGGTTCAAAATCAGGCGCTTCTGCGACGAGGTCTCTTGCTTGGCCCAGGCCAGCGACTGTTGCGCGGCGGACGGTAGCCGCGCGGTATCTCCAATGGTGCGGATGCGCACTCCTTCCGCCTTTAATTCCGGCGTCTCCGATGCCAAGAATTCCACCAACAAGCCCATCAACACATCAATCTCGCTCGAAGGCCGCCGCCAATTCTCGGTCGAAAACGCGTACACCGTGAGGACTTCGATACCGAGGCGGGTCGCCTCCTTGACAATCGGCTTTAGGGCCTTGACACCCTCCCGATGCCCGATGGTCCGATCCAGTCCTCGCTGCTGCGCCCAGCGGCCGTTACCATCCATGATGATTGCGATGTGGCGCGGAAGGCGGTGAGCCACAAGCGGCACACCCTGTTGATTCGATTCAGACTGTTGCACGGGCATCCCCTTTCGCCTCACTCAGGGGGTCATGATATCCTTTTCACGACTTTCGGCGACCCCATCCAGTTCTTTTATGTGTTGGTCTGTCATCCGTTGAATATCAGCTTGACCGCGCCGCTCTTCATCTTCGGTAATGCTCCCGTTCTTTTGCGCCTTTTTTAACGATTCCACCGCATCGCGGCGAATGTTCCGTACGGCCACTTTGGCATCTTCCAGCTGACGCTTGAGCTGCCGTACCAAGTCGCGCCGCCGCTCCTCAGTCAGCGTCGGCACGTTCACCCGCAAAAGCGCACCGTCCACGCGCACGGACACCCCGAGGTCCGCCTTCATAATCGCCTTCTCGATACTGGCAGCTGCCCCCTTGTCGAAAGGCTGAACCACCAGTACCCGCGGCTCGGGCGCGCTAATACTGGCTAGGTGACTCAGCGGTGTCGCCGCACCATAATAATCGACTGACACCTTTTCCAACAACGCGGGGTGAGCGCGTCCTGCCCGCATGCCGGTCAAATCGCGGACAAAAGCATCCACCGTCTTTTGCATGCGCTCTTCGGCGTCTTTAAGAATCTCCTTGAACATCCCGTTCCCCTCCCCCCACGTAGGTACCAATCGGTTCACCCAGCACAACCTTAAGAATATTGCCATACGTGTTCATGTTGAAGACTACGATCGGGATATTGTTGTCCATGCAAAGCGATGTCGCGGTTGCGTCCATCACCTTAAGATTTTCCTTAAGGACATCGAGGTAACGGATTTCGTCTAGCATGCGGGCATCAGGATGTGTCCGGGGATCCGAGTCATAGACACCCGCCTCCTTGGTCGCCTTCAGCATCACATCGGCTTCGATCTCTGCAGCCCGCAGCGCCGCCGTCGTGTCGGTGGAAAAGTAGGGATTACCGTTCCCACCGGCAAAGATAACAACCCGCCCTTTTTCCAGATGGGTGATGGCCCGGCGCCGAATATAGGGCTCGGCCACCTCCTTCATCTCGATGGCAGTCTGTACCCGCACGGCGACACCGTGTTTCTCCAAGGCATCCATCAGGGCCAGTGCGTTAATGACGGTGGCCAGCATTCCCATGTAGTCGGCCGTAGCCCGATCCATGCCTTTGCTGGAGCCTGCCTGCCCCCGCCAGATGTTCCCCCCTCCGACCACTACGGCAATTTCGACGCCAAACCCCAAAACCTCTTTAATCTGTCGGGCAATACTGTCGACAACGGTCGGATCAATGCCAAATCCGGCCGCACCAGCGAGTGCTTCTCCCGAAATTTTCAGCACCACGCGGCGGTACTTCGGTTGCGTCGCCACCGTCGCTCCCCTCCATTTCTTGATGCATTGGGCTAGCCGTCGCTCCCCTCAAGCTCCTCGCCGCGCTCATATCGGACAAATCGGCGCACCCGGATTTGCTCTCCCAGCCGAGCCACGTGCTCCTTGATCAACGTGTCGATCGTCACGTCGGGATTTTTCACGAAGGGCTGTTCCATAAGACACACTTCTTTATAATATTTCTCAAGCCGACCCTGAACCATCTTTTCGATAATGGCCTCCGCTTTGCCTTCATTGGCGGCCTGCACCCGTAGGACGCCTTTTTCGTGTTCGATCATGTTTTCCGGCACCTGCTCGCGGCTTATCACCATTGGCCGGCTGGCCGCGATGTGCAGCGCAATGTCATGCGCCAGGGTGTGAAAATCATCGGTGTTGGCAACAAAGTCGGTTTCGCAGTTAATTTCAACCAAGACGCCGATACGGCCTTGTGCGTGAATGTAACTCTCTATCAAACCTTCCGTGGTGCTTCGTCCCGCTTTCTTTGCCGCTTGGGCCAATCCCCGCTCGCGCAATATGTCTATCGCCCGGTCCACGTTGCCCTGCGCCTCTTCCAATGCGCGCTTGCATTCCATCATTCCCGCGCCGGTGCGATCGCGCAGGGCCTTCACGTCTTGTGCCGAAATTCCCACCAAACATCCTCCTCGTAAGGAAGGCGACCTTGCGGTCGCCTTCATTGGCCTTCATTCAGGCGCGCTATTGTATCGCTTCTTCGACATCCTCTGGCGCGACGGTCTCTCCCTGACGTCCTTCCATCAGGGCGTCCGCCATGCGGGAAGTTAACAACCGCACCGCTCGAATGGCGTCGTCGTTGCCCGGTATCACGTAATCAATCTCGTCCGGGTCGCAATTGGTATCCACGATGGCCACGATGGGAATGCCCAGTTTGCGGGCTTCCGTCACCGCAATGTGCTCCTTGCGGGGATCGACCACAAACAGGGCAGCCGGCAGTTCACGCATACCTTCAATTCCGCCCAAATACTTTTCCAGCTTTTCCTTCTGACGCGTCAGCGAGCTGACTTCCTTTTTGGGAAGGCGTGCCCACTGCCCAGAAGCCTCCTGCTCTTTCAATTCCGCCAGGCGCTTAACGCGGCGCTTAATGGTGTCGAAGTTAGTCAACATTCCGCCCAGCCAACGCTGATTCACGTAGTAGTCGCCGGACCGGGTGGCTTCTTCGGCAACCGCCTCCTGCGCCTGCTTTTTGGTGCCGACAAAAAGCATTTTGCCGCCATTCATGCCAATTTGACGGGCAAAGTTGTAGGCCTCGTCCACCTTGCGCACAGTCTTCTGTAAATCAATGATGTAAATTCCGTTGCGCTCGGTAAAAATATATGGCTTCATCTTCGGGTTCCAGCGCCGAGTCTGGTGTCCGAAATGGACCCCAGCTTCCAGCAGCTGTTTCATGGATACCACCGACATACGTGTCCTCCTGGTTAGCCTCCGCAGCTCCCTAACATTGTCACCAGGCTGGAACTGCGTGCTAGAATTGGCAACCGTACCGTTCCCGATTGCCCAAGGTAGTATAGCACATCTATTTTCGGCCATTCAACCGCGGCTTAGCCGAAGTGGCCGCAGCGTATTTCCCGGAAAGACCTGCCTCGAAAATCTTAAACTGGCTCAGGGGCATACCAACCTAAGCCCCCCATCTTGGCCATCCTGAGGGGCGCCTGCCAACACCTTTTGGTTGGATCCGGTTCACATCCCGGGAACGCTCGGCGATCCACTGGGTCCGCTGTCGCGTGAGCTCCCGCAGCTTGCGCTGCGGGCGATCGGGGATAAAATTGGGCCGCAGCAGACCATGGCGCAAGAGATCGGCAATCCAGGTGCTATCGTTGACGTCCGTCTTCCGCCCGGGCACGTTCTTGATGTGCGCGGGGTTGACGACCCACGTGGTGAATGGGCCGTTCAGCAGGTTATACACCGGCTTCCAATAGGAGCCCGTGGCCTCCATCGCCACATGGGTGAGCCGATGGCCAGCCAACCAGGCTTGAAGGTCCAGCAGATCGGGAGTTGTCGTGCCCAAGGTGCGCGTGCGAAACGTGGCCCGGCCGCGGGGATCCGTCAGGCAGATGATGGCCACGACCGTCTTTATAGCGCTCCTTTTCCAGCGATAGTAAAACCCTCCAATGACGGCGTGGGGTAGTCCGATTTAAAGTAACCGGGAGATGAAAAACATGGATTCCGATGTAGCATGGAACCTCCCAGGTTATGAAAAGAAGGCTCCCCCATGCGCGCCGAAAATGGCTTGTGGCGGAAAATTTGCGAATCGTTGCCATACCCCATAGTCGGAGGGAATCCCGAGACCTGCCTAAAGGCAGGGAATAACCCCCGAGCTTGTCGAACAGCAGGGGACCTGTACCACTAAGTTTACGGTGCAGCAAGTCTGGGCACTAAGGGTTCCACTACCACCGCCGCCGGTCAGTCCTTCAAGACCATCGGTACGATGGTCGTTAACCTCGGATAGCGCGCTGCATTGGCCTCCACCGATGGGACCCCGGGCAATCTCCATGAAACCGAGCCGGCGGTTAAGGTCCTCCCAGATGAATAGTCACAGGCATAGGGACGCCTAAGGAGCGGATCCACAGATGTACAGTCAGTGGCTTGGACATCGCTTCATGAATCAAGGCCGGCGAGATAATCTGCCCGGGGTTGAACTCCTTGGCAAAATAGGTGTTCAGATTCGATTCCAACAGCCGGTTAATATCAGCCGCAACTTGGGCACGCATGTCGGGCGGTAACGTCACCCGGACCCCGCCTACGTCAATCGTGACCTGCGACACCATCCGATTGACTTCGCGCCGCATCAAGGGTCGCATGCTGTTCAGGGCAGTTCGCCGCATAGTCGGCCATTCGGTTTGAAGATGGCTGGAGACCGCCGTGCTCACCCGCCCGACCTGACTCTTCGGAACGCTCGTGGTAATCCCTACCGCATATATCATGACCGCTTCCAATGCCACCAGAGCAAAAAAACCGGCGGCCGCTGCCATCCAATGGGACGCTTTCATGCGCAGTACTTCTCACCTCCTGCCGAGTACTGCCAGTATAAAGTGATGACATCCTTCCCATAATATGCCCGTACATCTGCGGACAAGACTGAGTTGTCGGTACCGTGAGGAGGGAGAGTATGAGGAGAACACTCGCGCCATGGTTATTAGCGGGGAGCATGGTGACGATCGCGATGGCTGGGTGCGGAACAAAACCGGCGCCGCAACCGAGCCCACGCACCAACGCGTCCAAGACCAAGGGAGCGCCGACCCCGACAAGCAAGGCGAACGGACGGCTCAAAGTGATCGCATTCTATGATCAAACGATGTCGACGGTGGCGCCGGACCCGTTTGTGCTGGCTAAGGCTCATCCAGGCCTGGTAACCTATTTGTCTCCGTTCTGGTATGAAGTGTCATCATCTGGCTCGATCGTTTCAAAGCCGGAGGGCAACGCCGCAACGCTGGCGGCACAAGATCATCTTCCGCTGATGCCGCTCTTCAACAACGCCAGCGGGACCGACGCCTTTTTGCGTTCCAGCTCACTACGTACCACCGCCATCAACAACATCGCCACTGTGGTGAAATCGAAGAAGTACGCCGGGGTTCAAATTGACTTTCAACGGTTAAAGGTGTCCGACCGCTCGGATTTAACGCGCTTTATGCAAAGTCTGAAGAAAGCGTTACCCAAGAACGTGTCTCTATCCATGTCGGTCGTTCCCTTGACATCCAAGAGCGGCCAAAGTCAAGCCTATGACTTTGCCGCACTGGACAAAGCTGTGAGCTCAATGGTGCTCATGGCCTACGACCTGCACGGCGACGGCACGGTACCGGGTCCGGTGGCGCCCTATGCCTGGGTGAAGAAGTCAATTGCCACCGCGCTGAAGGCCGGCATCGCCCCGCAGAAACTTTACCTCGGAATTGCCAACTATGGGTATTTGTGGACCAGCGGATCCACCAAGGCCAAGACGATCCCCCTAAAGGTGATGCACCAACACAAGTACGGGGCCTACACCTGGAATCCCACGTACCGCGAGGCCTACGATAAGTACACCGCGGGGGGCACCAGCCATATCATTTGGTTCGAAAATGATCGGGCAGCGGCGGACCGCATCGCTCTGGCAAAACAGTACCATTTGGGCGGTGTGGCTTTCTGGCGTCTCGGTTATGAGGATGCCAAGTGGTGGAACACGGTGGCACACGCGATCGGCAACGCCGGCGCGACCACGCGGGCGGCCCGACCCAACGTATCGCCTCAACATGCGGCGCAAAACGCAACCAACACCGTAAATAAAGCCGGCAAAAAAACCCAAAACAACATCAAGAAGCCGGGGCATAAGACGCTGATTTCCCCCACCAAACGGGCCAAAAACGTGACGAAGAAGAAGGGCCAAGGCTAAAAGCAGCCCTCGGGGGCTGCTTTTTCTTTATAGCATCGGAAGTTCCAATCTTCGCCGGCTGACCGGAGGTGACAGCGGTTCGCCTCTTCGCGCGCCAGTAAGATAAAAGGTCTTAGCGCCGGTGAAGCGTACCGGAACAAATTGATCGAGCAAATTAACCCCGGGCTCGCGGTCAATCAGCACCACCTTGTTGCTGTGGGTGCGACAAGCCCACACGCGGTCGTTCTTTTTGCTTACGCCCTCCACCAGCACCAGCTCACTCTTTCCGAGCAAGGCCTGGTTCGCCTCCCAGCTTATCTGATATTGCAATTCCATGAGCCGGTTGAGCCTGTCCTTCTTCACCGGATTGGGCACCGGATCGCGTCCTTCCCAGCGGGCAGCGGGCGTCTTTTCCCGGGGTGAATAAATGAACGTGAAGGCCGCGTCATACCGAACCCGACGAACCAAATCAAGCGTCTGCTCGAAGTCCTCTTCCGTCTCGCCGGGAAACCCCACGATGACGTCGGTGGTCAGCGATGCGTCGGGAATCTTTTCTTTCACGCGGTCAATCAAATCCAGGTACGACTCCTTGGTGTACTTCCGATTCATTCTCTTGAGAATCGGATTTGACCCAGCCTGCACCGGCAAGTGCACATGATGGGTAATCTTTTCTGACGCGGCGATGGTGTCGATGAGTTTCTGGCTGAAGTCGCGCGGGTGCGACGTGGTATAGCGCAGCCAGCGTACGCCGTCCACCTTCTCCAGTTCGGCCAAGAGCTCCGCCAAATCCCGGGCCGGCTCAAGGTCATGGCCATAGGAGTTCACGTTTTGGCCGAGCACGGTAACGTCCTGGTACCCTTCGGCGGCTAAGGCACGCACCTCTTGAATAATCGGCTCCATCTCCCGCGAACGCTCCTTACCACGGGTAAATGGCACAATGCAATAGGTACAAAACTTGTCGCATCCATAAATAATATTGACAAATGCCTTGACCCCATCCTTGCGGTGCGAAGGCAGATGCTCGACCACCTCGCCAGCCGTCTTCCACACATCCACCACCATCTCATCAGACGCCTGAGCCTGCTCCAACAGCCGGGGAAGTTGATGAAGATTGTGCGTGCCGAATACCAGGTCTACCTGCGGCGCGTAACGCGTCAGCCAAGCGATGGTGCCGGGCTCCTGAGCCATACATCCCGCTACCGCCAAGGTGACCTCGGGGCGTTCATCCTTCAACTGGCGCAACTGGCCGATATAGCCGAGGGCATGCTCTTCGGCGCTGCCGCGCACCGCGCAGGTGTTAATAACAATTAGATCAGCCTCGCGGTCAGTCGCGCTGGATACGTATCCCATCTGATCGAGTTGGCCCGCCATAATCTCCGAATCGCGCTCATTCATCTGGCATCCGTAGGTCTTGATAAAATAACGGGGCTGTGCCATACTTCGCCCTCCTCCAGCGTTTCTCCAACCCGCATCCGATTATTTTACCACGCCGACTTACATGGAGGACGCGGCGGGGTCGGCCTCCAAGGCTTGCCTTAGCGTCCAAAAGGCGCGTTCCGGCCCCCTCAGCCGCAGCGCCGAATAGTCGGCTTGGTCACTCCGGTCTACAATAGTAAAGTCCTGGTATACGATCCGCCAAGCCCGCGCCGACTGCCACGGAATGCGGACCTCTTCTTCACGGTAAAGCCGGCTAAGCTCCCGACTTAAACGGGCCAAAAATTGGTTGATGCCTTGCCCGGTTAGCGCTGACAACGACACGCCGTCAGGATTTGCCGCAGCGTTGGTGTCCCTTACCGCATCCCATTGACTGTAGACTCGGACCACCGGCTTAGTCTGAGCATTCAGCTGAGCCACCGTGTGTCCAATAACCCGCAACTGTTCGGCGGGACTAACCGGAAAGGCGGGGTTGGCATTTACCACTTCCACCAACACATCGGCATCATTGATCTCCGCTAGGGTGGAGCGAAACGCGGCAACCAATTCATGTGGTAAACGGTCGACGAAACCTACCGTGTCCGAAATCAACACCGGTCCGAACTCCGGCACCAGCATGCGCCGCACCGTTGAGTCAAGCGTTACGAATAACGCATCGCGGTTGGCCTGCTCCCGGTGCGTCAACACTTGATACAAGGTGGATTTCCCCACGTTGGTGTAGCCAACCAGCGCTATCAGCGGAAGCTCCGTCCGGGCACGGCGTTGCCGCCGTTGGTGGCGCTGGCGTTCGACGGCCTGAAGTTCACGGTCAAGTTCACGAATTCGCCGCCGCATCAGACGGCGGTCCATCTCCAGCCGGGTTTCACCCGGGCCGCGCGTGCCAATACCGCCACCCTGCCGCGACAGTGCCGTTCCGCCGCGAAGACGAGGCTCCATGTAGCGGTATTGCGCTAGCTCCACCTGCACTCGGCCTTCGCGCGTAAAAGCACGCCGGGCAAAAATGTCCAGGATGAGCTCGGTACGGTCCAGAACCCGTACTTGGTGGCCTAACTCGCGCTGTACCAGGTTGAGCGCGCTCGGTGAAAGCTCTTGGTCGAATACGGCCAGTTGCGCATCATCAGACCGCACCCTCTCTGCCAAGGCTTTTAAGGCGCCCCGTCCCAGGCCCGCCTGGGGGATATCGCGAGCCTGCGTTACTGTCCCAACCGCTTGGCCGCCGGCAGCCGAAATGAGGCCTTTAAGCTCGTCCAATTGCCGCTCGACTTGCGCCCGCGGGTCGCCCTTGCGATAAACCGATACCATGATGGCTCTTTCCATTGCTCACTCCTCTGCGTTTATCCACCCGATGGCTTGCCGCACCTCCGCATCGGCAAGGCAGTCGGCCATGCCCTCAGAGAGGGACACATCGTTAATTTGTGCTTTTGCCACCCAGGCCAGCGCGTCGGCATCGGACGATGCCGTACCCTCCCAAACGTCCGCCTCCACCGTATAATCTAAAACCACATAATGGAAGTCGGAACGGATGATTTCGGCGACATAGGTCAGCTTTAGCGGGCGCACCATAATACCGGTCTCTTCAAAAAACTCACGCCTGACCGCCTCACCCAGGGATTCGCCCGCGCGCACTTTCCCGCCAGGAAACGCCCAGAGGCCGCGTCCCGGTTCGTGGGCTCGGCGGGCCAATAGCACCGAGCCGTCTGGCCGGCGGAGAATTCCCGCCACGGAGAGTCTAGGACCCGTCACTTTTATCATAGGCGTCATACACCGTCAGCTCGAAATCGTCGCCGAACTGGCGAAGACCAAAGATCAGCCCCCGGCTCTTTAACGATTGGTTTAAAAACGTTACGACTTGATACGGTGTAA
Organism: Bacillota bacterium; assembly: GCA_021820965.1. Taxonomy (GTDB): domain Bacteria; phylum Bacillota; class Sulfobacillia; order Sulfobacillales; family Sulfobacillaceae; genus Sulfobacillus_B. The sequence continues at coordinate 17,879 of JAKACZ010000040.1, forward strand.
ATCCCTCAAAGCGCCTCTGCGCCAACAGCGTCAGCTTGTCATGTTGAGCCGAGATCTTCATCGCGCTGCGCACCTCATCTCTTTCATGATTCTATTATAATCCCCGTGAGAAGGCTGAAGCGATAGCTGTCTTCGCTGCATCTTTTGTTAAATTATTGCCCCGCCGTTGCAAACCTCCTAACATGCCCGCTCGCCGGCATAGCCATACTAGGGTTGTCATTAAAGAAGATCAAGAGGAGGTGGAGCGAATGGCGCAATGGACCCGGGGTCCGTCGATACTGCCAAACCAGGTTCGCGACAAATTCAAGTACGAAATCGCAAGTGACCTGGGAATCTTGGACGAAATCGAACGTAGGGGCTGGGGCAACATGCCGACCAGGCAGTTGGGCCGCATCGGCGGCAAAATCGGCGGCAACATGGTCAAAGTGATGATCAAGCACGCGGAGGAGTCCTTGGCCAAGGGCGACACTCTAGAATAATCCACCTGTTATGCATCGATCCGCCGCTAGCACGGCGGATCGTGGCCTATATTCCAAATTTCGGTTTAACGGACGATCGTCACCAGGACCACACAGGGGCAATCGGTGATTAGACCTATGGGTTACACCAGGGACAATTGTCGGGAGAAGCGGTAATGAGGCCGTCGCTTCGCGGATAGCTTTCGTGGTACTCACAACGCGGGCAGCCATGAATCTCCTCGCGCACTAGGTTGGTTTCACCCCCACACCATTCACATGGCAGCCCCCTAGAAACGTCCACCAAACCCCACCCCGGCGTACGGCATCGCGGGCAACGAGCGGCCAGTCGGCGGCCAAGTTGCATCGCAACCTCTCCCAGCACCTGCCGCCGGGTCGGATTGATATGCGCGCGCATATCCGTCTCCACATGCGCGAGACCATCCATCGAGGCATCAACGCATCGTTGCAAGGCTTGCTTGAGTGCATCGAACGTCGTAATCCCCTTGAACAAAAGTTCCGGTTGAAAACCTGAGTTCCGTCTGACGATTACCCCGTGCGAAGGGAAACGTGCCCGTGCCAGGAAGTCGTTTAAGTCTTCGATGGTTCTTCCTGTATCGTTGGCAAAGTTGGTTTTTGTGCTGAGAATCTGTTCCACAACCTCAATGCCCAGGTCGTCATCGACAAACGCAAGAAGCTCATGATCGGCGGGCACAAATAGCCATTGAGGATGAGGTCCGAAACTGCCCTCGCTTGCCAGGCCTAAACTCAACTGCGCGATTTTCATGCCCAACCGCGCCTTTTGGAGGGCCACTTCCCGCGGGGTGCCCCGGCGATCAATCTCGCCGGTAAACGTTCCAAGAAGATCGGTATCGATATCGTCAGGCACACAAATCGTAAAACCCACTGCCGCTTGTAAAGGTGCGCTCAGCACCCGCTCTTTCTGGTGTTTGGTGGTAAGAACGGCCTTTCGGCCTTGATAGGGATGGGGAGTATTCTGCCCTTCGCTCATATTCCGAGCCCCTCTCTGCTGCTGCCATCTTGGCAAAGATTGCGCCGTTCCCCGCAGTGCTTGGCGCGGGCACCCATGCGGATCCCATAAAGCCGCTTCATGCCTTGTGCCTCTAACCACAACGATCTACGTATCGCACCAACAAATAACCTTCGGGAGAACAACGGTTGACCACACTCCGTCGCTGGAAGAATCTCACCAAGCGAACGGCCGATGCTGACGAGTGACCTCCCGGAATCTGAACCTGGGCACCCTCGAACAAACCATTACTCGCTATCCGCACGAAATCCAGCCCGACATGGCCGATGACTTAGCCTCAGAGTTGCGTGACTGCGCCTGGGGGTATCCATTGCCGGACCGTCATCTTGGTGACCTTCTCCCATGGACCGCCCGGCCTAACAGCACTGGCATCCTTTCACCGACTGGTCCCGCAAGTAGAGAAACAACGGCCAATACCGCGTTCCAGTCGCACGCGTTGAGTGTTCCGGATCAGGACAGGATAACCGTATCGAGCTGCAAGACCTGGTATTCGTATTGGCTTCTCAGTACCGGCGCCACTGGTTGGTGAGGTCACGACGATTCATGTTGCCATCCTCATCGATCTGGAATAGGTGAATCCAGGCATTGTCGATCAATTCCCGCACCCTATCATCACGGGCGACCACATCATCGATAGCGTGCTGCGGGGCCTCAATGATGACATTGAGGCGCATTGGCTCGTGCATCCATCGTATGCCGTCGTGTAGCGACTGCCATGCCAAACCCACTCGCAAATCTCCCCCATTGCCTTCTAGCACGCCAATCGAGCCGCCCACCACGTTGTGCAAGACTTTGTTGCCGCTGCCGAATCGGCGGTTATCTACTACCGACCCGTAATACTGCAGATTGATCCAGTTAGCCACAATCATGGGCGCCGTCATAATCAGTTGCAGCGCCTCAAAGTTGGGGTCTTGCTGCCAATGGTATTCATGTAAAAACACCCGACCATTCAGGTTGCAGTGCACAGTACGTGCCCGGGGGGCGGCGATGAAGGCGGCATTGCCGGCCAACGCCCATTCCGGTCGGACTTGTGCCCAATCGCGGGTGCGACGCCGCATTTGTGCGTCAATCGCTGGCCTGGGCGAATCGCCAATCCCTAAAACAGTGGAGCGCTCCATGCGAGTCATCCGGCTTGCGTCGGCCAACCACTGACGTAATTGCGCCACATCGGCCGTATGCGACGACGGCACGTCATCCACGTTAAACAACCGGATCTCGTCGGTGGTAGTATCATGCAGTCCAGCGATAAAATACGTATCAGCGGGGATTTCAATTCCCTTTGCCACAAGGCCGCGACGGGTCAATGGATCATTAAGTAAGGTAGCAGCAATACGGGCACTCGCCTCGCCCGACTGACCGCCGCAAGCGCCACAATCAAGGCCGGTAGCCTGAGGATTATTAACGGTGCTGCTGCCATGCCCAACAAACAACACCACCCGCGCGAAGTTTTGGAGCATCCCCATATTGCGCAACATGAACTCCGCTCTTGCAGGGCGATCGGGCTCAGGAATACCCGTGCCCCCGTCGTTTGTGCACGCTCTTGACCCTGATTCCCCCCCAGTCAGTACCGGACCCAACCGTTCGTGGACTTGAGCCGGGAGCCCTACACGTCCTGGGGCAGGCACGGGCCGGGTCCACCCCAGGCTGTCGCTGATGAGCTTGGGGGCCGATAATAGGCCGGCCGCTTCGACGAAGGCAAAAGCCGATGACGCGGAAGTTTTAAAGATTTTCCAGACCTTGGCCACCCGCATCCGAGTGTGCCGCCGCACCATCTGTTTATCCACCTCTGGCGCATTCGCACTATCTAAACACTCAGTAATACGATAGGACGGCTTGAACAATACAGGCAGATGCCGCTTGGCCCTAACGGAGCCGAAGGGGAGATATTCCATGGGGATACCGAAGAACCCGGCAAACCCCAATGTTTGAACCCTAGGTGTGACCGTTTCCAACGCCCGTCGGTAGACCTCCGAACGCACGTCAATGCAAAACACCGCCTGCACATCGGCTCGTCGGTCAGGTTGTGCCGGGCCCTTGGCGCTGGTCAAGGACTCCGCCAGTTGTCTTTGGTAGCCCACCTCGAATGCCGTTTGCAACACCATATCGATCGCGAGTTCGACATCGGCATGGTCCACGGCCTTGCTGACCGCCGCCAGGTCCTGGCGCCAATACGCCTCAAGGGCTTCGCTATAGCTCAACTGATAGAGCCAGGCGTCCCAGGTAAGACGTATCGCGAGCAGATCCCGTATCGAATCATCGTGGTCGTCCTGCAACTGGGCCTGCCAACGCAGGTAGCGCGTCCACCCCGCCCAACCGCCCACGCTGAGTAACGCTGCATGAAGGTAGTCGACCGTCGCTTCCGGCGGCACATTTAGTTCTCGCAGCGCCCGAACAATGGCACCTTGGGCGGTATTTGGCCAGGCCGCCATCGCTCGACCCATACCGCGCACGCCCATCATCCCTGCGCTTTTGTCAAAGCGCGCAAATGCGAGCCAGCCCCTATAGAGCGACGTGTTCCTCCAGGGCATCGACCATAGCGCTTGGCCCTGGTCAAAATATGCTGCACAATACCGGCTGATTCGCTCAACGACAAAGCCCGACCAGTTCTGCCCGTCGAGTTCCGCAAGGACGTCACTGACGAGATTCAATCGCGCCGACGACCGCCTAGTGTCACGTGCTAGCACTCGCTCAAACGCGGACAAATCCCACGGACTCCCCAATTCTTGTAACGCTTCCGCTAAATCGGCCCGGGTGATTCGGCCGGCCGCGATTTGCTGATGGTAGTAGCCGCGGGGCATGCACAATCCGGTTCCGGTAATTCGTTGAAGTGTTTTGTGGGCCTGCCAAAATGATTGATGACTTAAACCCAGGTAGGGGTTCACCGCCACAAAGTTTTCTAACGGCCACAATGGCGCAATCCGCTGGCAGGCCATCTCCGCCTTTTCCATGAGCTGAATTTCGTCCGCGTTCATGCCATTCATGATGTCAGCTCCCATAATCGATCATCGCGTACGGCTCGTAAGGATTCAGCCGTATCATGCGGCCCGAATCGCTGGATCAGGCGGGTGAAGACCATATCGATGTACATGTCGTTATATACATGCACATAGAACGCCTGCCCCAAGGGGTGATGCAGGATCCGCGGCAGCAACTGCTGCACAAACAAGAGGCCCACAAACACCGCGATGATCAAGCCCAAAAGCCCATCCTGGAAGCTCCCCGCCAGGCCTTGGCCCGTAGGCAACATCGGCCCAAGCAGCTTGGTGAACAAGATGTCAAGACCGAAATAAGCCATGGAAATCAACGCACTGAGACCGATCATTGTTCCGAGGAAGCCTCTCACGCCAATTTTGTCCATATTCAAGGCTTGCAACAGCAGCTGGGAAATAGCCACCGTTAGAATGCTTCCCATAACAATCAGCGGGGCCTGATGGCGCAACGGTACCCCGAAAACCACTGCCATCCCCCCCACTACCGGGGCCGCGGTGATAAGGCTTGCGATGGCTTTCCACGTGGTCGCACTAGGGACCACCCTCGGCAAGTCCGGACCCCTGAAATGGTCGACTACGCTGCCCGATGCCAGAAAAGCATGGGCTTTGTAGACGGAATGCGAGACAATGTGCAACAACACCAGGCTGTAGAGGCCAAGGCCGCATTCCATCAGCATAAAACCCATCTGCGCACAAGTTGAATAGGCCAGTGATCCCTTAATATTAGTTGCAGTCATCATCATTAACGAAGTGATGGCGAGCGAAGCCAGTCCCATCACGATCAACGCATCGCCGGTCCATCTCACCTGTGACATAATGGGCGCCATGCGCAGAAGCAAAAATGCGCCGGTGTAGATAATGCCGGCGTGCAACAACGCCGACACCGGAGTCGGCGCCTCCATCACTTGAATAAGCCAGCCATGGAATGGAAATTGCGCACTTTTTAGGACGGCACTCAAAACGAGAAGACCGCTTGCAATCTGCAAGGGTTCCGGCAGCGTTCCGTGGATCTTGGTGAGCGCGAGTGCAATGCCGCTAAATTGTGACGTGTGCAGTGTGCGGGAGATGAGCAATAAGGCTGCAAAAAGGCTTGCGTCCGCAATCCGGTGCAGCAGATATTTCTTGCGGGCGGCCAGTACCGCCACGGGGCGCTCACGATAGAACGCCAGCAACTGGTGCAAGAATAGGCTCGTAACCACCCAAAAGACGAGAAATCCCCAGATATTGCCGGCCGCGATGAGCATCAAGAATGACCCCAAGGTGAGACTAAGCCAGCGATGGAACCGCCCTGCATGGATGTCGCCGTCCAGGTACGTGGACGAATAGCGTGCGACGATGAGGCCGACCAAGGCTACCAGCAACAGCATCAACACGGTGAGCACGTTGACGTCAACGCTGGCCGCCATAAGGCCCGGTATCGCTGGAAAAGGTGCAGCAAAGAATGTCTTTGAGCCCGTGATTCCCCAAAAATAGGTTCCTGCCGCCAGGACCGCACCCACCAAAGCGATCCCAGCGGCCCCCGTTGTCCATCTCCTCATGAGTCGGGCATGGCGATCGGCACCGATTCCTACCACTAGACCTCCTACCATTAGCGGCAAAGGCAAAATCAACATTAGTGCAGAGGTTGCGAGATTCGGAGGTGCCGTCATCGCAAATAACCACCTTTTCTAGGGATTGATTGGGAAAGGCGAAATGCAATAAGCTTTCATTGCCGAGCTGCTTGGCAACGCGCGGACCGGAATCGGTCCTAAGGCATATATGACATTAATGTCATGACTTTCACGTCGTTATAGATTATACGCGACCGATTTCAAAGATGCAATGGACGTGAGCCGAAAAAATACCCAACCCGCATCCTTTTCAACCCATCAAGGCACCGACCAGGTAGCCCAGGGCCGGTCGAGGCTTGGCCATACTGAGCTCATAAGCAATGAGCGAACATGAGGTGCGCGTGAAGGTCACCGTGTCATGCGGCTATACGGACGCGTTTGAAATCTGCAGAAGCCAGGCAACGGGCTCATGAGACTGGCCCATCATCACCCAGATTACTCCATCGCATCCAAACATTGGGCCAAACTTGTTTGTCACGATAGCGTTCTCTTGGTGGCCGGGGCGGACTTGTTGGGCCCCTCAAAGCGTCGTGATGACCTTCAAGTTAGCAGCGACTGCCTCGGTTCTAACCACCCTGACGCCTGGTGGCGGAGACCACTGGCTACAACCCTTGCGATCGTGCAACCCGGGCGTATGAGAACTCCGCTCCATCACACGTACTATCGGCCGCCTGGCCAGGCGTTGGTGTAACCGTGCCAGCAGGTTTCCCCAACTAATCGGAGCGCCCGCCTGCTGACAATTCGACAAATCGCCGCCAGAATTTTCGCACTGAGTTGTAAGAACAGTGGCGGTCGACGATTCCCCAAAAAGGGGGATGCTGCGGGGTGGGAAATAGCAGAAGCGGACCAGCGGGGCCACCGACAATAATCACCCCGATACAGGCTGAGAGGCGGACTTTGGACACGGCAAATTGGCCTAACCGCCCCCATTGGGCGTCGACCACAGAGATCGTTGTCGCTTCACGGCGAAGCTACGTCCCGTCGACCGTACGACAGCAGGCTGTGTTGTGAGGCTATGCCTCACCGGTCGCGAACGCTCTCGGAATCGTTCCCTTGCGTGGACGAACGGTCATCCCTCCCTTTCGGGAATGAAGAACCGAACGGGGACCGCGAAATTTGGGAAACATTGCGTGACGTTCCCAGAGCGCCGATGAAGACGGTCTATGCTTACGTTGTGAGAGTCCCTCACAAGCCCCACTTCGGGCGTGAAGCTTAAGTACGGGTCATTAGCGATTACTATTCGCTCTCGGTTGATTCCTCTCGATCCCAGGTCGCCATTAATTCTAGTAGGTCCCCAATTGCGCGTCCTCCTTGTGCAGGGTGGCGCATGGGCAGTTCCGCATGAATTTCATAGCGATTCTGCCGCCCGTCACGAAAGCGGCTGATGTAACCGGTAGCTTCCAGATCATCCAAAATGCGCTGCACAGCACGCTCGGTAATGCCGACGATCCCCGCGATCTCCCTCGCCGTCATACGGCCCCCATTGCGGCCAACACACAGTAGAACCTGAGCATGATTAGTGAGAAACGTCCACTTAGGCATCGTGACGGCTGACCTCCCCCTATCAACAATGCGGCATCGACACATACAAAGCAACTCAAGGTTGTATAAGCGTTTTCCCTATGAGTCCCAAAAGAGTGACATTTCCGCCCAGTACTTTGCTTGGCAGTTTGTGTGCCCTCCTCTGAAAAATACCTATGTTCAGAGATTAGTGTGTCATCGTCCCTGCGAAGCGTCAACCGGTGCGGCAACGCTTTGACGAGCTGTTAGGATAGGAGTGACTGCGCTCCCACAATCGAGCCCGAAGTCCAAATATTAGGCAACAGAGGTCACCAAGTGTGGGTTATAGGAACTGTATTAAGCCGGTTTTATGCTTTCGGCAGGAATGGCCCGACCTTATCGCGAAGGAGCATGAGTTCTCATCTTAAGCTAAAAGGGGAGTCGATTGTGAAAGACCTCTCATTGTGCCGCCACGAGTTTCCTAGCTTGGCACGCACCGGCCCAGGCGGACGGCCGTTAATCTATCTGGACGGACCCGGCGGCAGCCAAGTACCGGCTTCGGTCATTACCGCGATTAGCCGATACTATCTTTTGCACAACAGCAACACGCACGGCCTGTTTGTGACTAGCCGTGAAACCGATCATGTGGTCTCCCAGGCGCGTCAACACGCCGCCACCCTTCTGGGTGCGGCGACCGCCGACGCCATTTCGTTTGGTCAAAACATGACGACGTTAAATTTTCTCCTGAGTCAAGCCGTAGCCGAGCAACTGGCTCCTGGAGACGAAATTGTCGTCACCGACCTGGACCACGATTCTAACGTGGCACCATGGCTTCGTTTGGAGCGTCGCGGGATCGTTGTCCGCCGCGTTCCGCTTCTTTCAAACGGGAAGTTGGACCTCGACGCTTTTCGCTCGCTAATCGGCGCCAAGACCCGGTTGGTGGCGGTGGGCTGGGCCTCAAACGCTCTGGGTACCGTCAATCCGTTGTGGGAGATCCGGCAATGGGCCGACCAGGTTGGCGCCTGGCTTTTGGTTGATGCCGTGCATTGGGCGCCTCACGGTGTTATTGACGTCGAACAGCTAAGACCGGACTTTCTCTTGTGCTCAGCCTACAAGTTCTTTGGTCCGCACATCGGGATTTTGTATACTCGGCCGGGCCTGTTGCAAAACTTGGACACGCTTAAGGTGCGCCCGCAAAGCGAGGCGCCACCCGAACGCATAGAGACCGGCACCTTGAATCACGCGGCCCTTGAGGGCGTCAGTGCGGCGATCCAGTTCATCGCCAGTTTAGCTGATAACCCGGGCGACTCCCTTCGCGACCGCATTCGCCAAGCAATGAGCCACATCTATCATTACGAGCATGATTTGGCCGCTCGGCTTTATCGTGGCCTCTCGGCAATCCCCGGGGTCAAACTCTACGGGCCTCCAGTCGGCGCAGAAGACCGCGCGCCTACCATCAGTTTTACCGTTGCCGGTCAATCCGCGCCGGATGTTGCCCGCCGGCTTGGCGACCGCGGAATCTTATCCTGGGACGGAGATTTTTACGCGGTTAACGTCGTCGATACCCTGGGGCTTCGCGCTCAGGGCGGGCTCGTGCGGCTAGGACTGGCCCCCTATAATACCCGTGATGAGGTGGACCGCACTATTGGGGCGATCACGGACATCGCCGCTCAGGCCGCCGATTAAGCGTCCACCATCTCCGCCTGGCAACGTCAAGTCGGCTGGGATCACCCGATCAACGACAACATCGCCAGTCACACCCTGAAACGACTGGTCTCGAAGCTCCCATAGCCCGCACAAGCGGCCCCTAAACCGGGCCGCCTGATCGTTATGTGGTGAGCTTGATATCTCAGCCGACAAGGTTGAGGTGATTGTCCGTTTGCTATATAGCAGAACCCCCTCCGCGTGCTCTGTCGCATGATCCGATTCGATGTCGCCATTTGGGGAATGCGGAACAATCCCACTACGGCTCAAATACCGGCTTCCGGTCATCTTCACCTGGCGGCACGCGTTCAAGACCGGGGCCACATCACCGGCCATCGGCCGGTGCTCCGGGATGGGTGGACTGACGCCGTTTCCGGAAGGCGGCAGTGATCACAAATGCAGTCGGGTACAGGAAGATGAAGAGGAGAATCACGGGGACAATCCGGGCCGTCCACCGGTCGACGCTTTCCACGTTGGGCAGGCGGTGCGCGAGACCGAGCACGAGGGCGCCGAGCCCCACCACGATGCCGCGGTACCACCCCAGCCCACGCCTGCGGAACATCGGCACCAGTACGTGAGTCACCGCCCACAGGCGCAGGCTAATGAAAAACAGCGAGAGCATCCCCCAAAACACCGCGATGAGGAGGCCTAGCTTGTCAATGAGGAGACCCGTGATATTTATGAGCCGCAGCGCCGACACCGAGGGCCATTCCAAGTGAATGAGATACCAGGGGCTTTCCGAGGCGAGGGTCGCGATATAGATGGCGGTGTAAAAGCTGCCGGACAGGGTTAAGGCCCAATAGATGTAACGGCGCGCGCGTGGTTGGTCTTCGACCCGGACATATGGCCAAAAAATAGGGATAGCCTCAAAGCCGACGAAAATGTAAAAGGTTTTCAACGCGCCTCGCCCAATGGGCACCAGGTGCAGGTCGACAGAGGGCCGGATCGCGTAGAAGTTATGCAGATGTGGGGTCATGAGCGCCAAGAGCGCCACGGACACGGCCATCACAGGGATGTCTATCACTTGCACTGTCCGAGCCAACGGCGGAAGCTCCCACCAGGCGATGTAGACCGCCATCCCGATCATTACCACCTCGATGGTCAATACGGGGGTGTCAGGCAAAAAAAAGGTCCCGATGACAAAGGTAAACTGCGCCAGCGCAATGACTGGCAGCGTCACATGCAATGCCGCGTCCAGAAGCCCGAAGACCCAGTACACCGGCCCCGGCCAAATGCGCCGGGCCATGCCGAGGAGGGTTTCCCGGGGATCAATATAGGCGACCTTCAGCAGCAGCCATACCCCAAAGTACGCGGCGGCCCAATCGAGAAGGAACCCCCAGAGAGCGTCATGACCAGCCTGCTGAACAAGTTCGCGAGGATATCCGAAGATGCCAATACCCATAAAGGCCGTCGTCTCCAGGATAGCGTACTGCAACGGGGAAATATGCCGTGTCGTTTCCCGCATCGCAACCCCCTCCTTCTTAGGTGCTGTCACCAATTTCCCGAATGTCCGTGCTCACCCGAACCGTCCAGGTGGCTTGTCGATAGGCGACTTTCCACCGCTGTTCCTCTCCCGGATGACGCCAGAGGTACGCATTGCCCCAGGCCAACGGATCGATCCCGGCTTTACCCAGTTGTGTCAACAGCGTCAGTGTTTGTGTCGCCACGCGGGCACTGGTCGCCTGTTCAACCCAGCCCAAATGGGATTTCAGGTCCGCGGACAGCGGGAACGCATCCACGGCTCCGATTAGGCGCAACTGCACCGTCAAATGCAACTGCGACCCCCCCCACCGGAGGTTGAACCGGGGGAGAGCCCGGAGCGTATGGACACTCACCGCAAGACCGTACCGCCGAAGCTGCACCGTCCCTTTGCCGGTTCGGCCCAGCACGTACCCCAGCAGCATCGTCTCATGCGGCGTAAGGATTCTTCCCGCCTGCTGGCCGCGATACAAGACGATGCGGTCGATTCGAAGCCCCTCACCCATGGGTTGCACCAAGGGAAGCCAGAGGCTTCGGGCCGGCGCATAGTGCGCCTCCTCCATATTCCAGATGGTTCGTTTCAAGTTCACCGTTTGACAGCGGGCGCAGCCGAAATCCGTGCTGTAGTAAAGCGGACTCACAATCGCAGTCGGCGGGGTGGCGCCTAACACGGCGGAGATGGGTGCGGCAGTGGCCAGCGCGTAGGCGGTCTTGTCCAGCGAGCCCGTTCGCGTGAGCATGCTCAGTACCCCCTCAAACTGGGCCGCAGACAGGTGGGTGGAGAAGATGACAGCTTGTAACTGTCCTAAGTAGAGATCCTGATCGACGGCGCTTTGGGCTTGGTTGAAGGCCCGGGCCACGGTGAGTCCGGTGCCCGCTACCGTATACGTCGTGGACTGCGAGCTCGCGCTCCCCGTGCCGCTGCTGGCGCTGAGCCCTTTCAGCCCCCTAGGGGTGGGGATCTGGAAATATACGGTGACGCGTCCGTGAGCCGCTGGGGCAACACCTAGGGTCAACACCAGGGCTCGATAGTTCAGTGGGCGATTATCCGCACAGCCGGTGAGTACCGCCATCAGGACCGCCAGGATCAGCAATCGCTTTCGTATCATTCGTGATTCCGAGGCCTCAGCCGGAAGGGGTCCGGTGGGGAGCTGGGCGCGGCCTGCTGGACCACAACAGGCCTTATTGACCGCGGTCGGCTCCGCTGCCACGGCGCAGGCCCGCGTCCCCAGGCATCCAACCACTCCGACGTGCGGAGCGGCCCGAATGGTGAGAGATATGGAACCCCGAACGAATCCAGACTGGCTAAATACCCCACAATTCCGACGGTTGCCATGAGCATGCCAAAAATCCCCAGAAAATAGGCCCCCAGAATCATAACCCAAAAGAGCCACCGCCAGGGTGTGCTCATCTCGAAAGCCGGCGTGGTGAAGAGGCCCAGCGCTGTCAGCGTGGCGCTTACAATCATGACATCATCCACAATCCCTGCCTTCACAATGGCTGTCCCGACGACAACTGCGCCGACCGTACCCAGCGTGACGGCGAGTTCCTTCGGCAGCCGATTCGCTGCTTCACGGAGTATTTCGATGATGATATACATGATGATGACCTCCACGACGGGGGGAAAGGGAATTCCTTGGCGGGACCCGGCAATGGTGAGGAGGAGAGACGTCGGGATTAGGTCAACGTCTACCGAGGTGAGGGCAATGTAAAGCGGCATAAGATATAGGCCGATCACCAGCGCAACCAGTCGTACCAACCGTACCAGGGTTCCGTCCCACCAGGGGAGGGAATAATCTTGGGAGGTGTGATAAAAGTCAACGAGGGTCATGGGCAACACAATCGCAAAAGGGTCGTTCTCCACCAAGATGGCGATTTTGCCCGAGCCCAATTCCCGCGCGACCCAGTCCACCCGGTCGCTCAAGCGATACAGAGGAAAGATGCTGAGCCGATGCGTGGGGAGGTATTCCCCCAATTCATTCGCGCGCGTCACGACATCTCGTGACACCCGCTCGACCCGGTCGGTCACATGGGCGAGTAAGGTCGGATTGACGATCCCGTCTAGATACGCTACCACCACAGGAGTCCGGCTTACCCGGCCAACCGTATGTGCGTCGAAGTGCAGGCGGGGCGAGCGGATCCAGCGGCGAAGCTGGTCCATATGGGTTAGGCCCACCTCATTGAAGGCCTCCTGGGGGCCTTTGATGGCGGGCTCCGTCGTCGCCGTCGGCACCGACCGGGCCGGATATTTGACAGTGTCCATCACCAGTACGGTAGGACATCCCGCTAGAAACACCGCCGTGTTGCCCGCCAAAATCTTGGCAACAATCTCCGACCACTGCGTTGTCTGGGTCACATGGCCGACCGTGATGAGCTGGGATTGGACCACCTCCCAGACCGCGGCGGGAGCGGGAGTCCCTTGAGGCGACGCATCCTGCAACCGCTGCACCGTATCTTGGTCAACCATCTCGTTGCCGACTAAACCGTCCACAAACACCACCAGGGCCGGCCATTGCCAATGCACCCCGACGGTAACCGAGCGTACGATAATGTCCGGCGACTGGTCCAGGAGGCCGGCGAGACGCGTGCGCGCGGCAGCCAAGTCCCCGCTAAAGGTGGTTGCATCGCCCCGTTCTAGATCCCCGAGGGTCGTGGACACGGTCCGGCTCAGCTGGGTCAAGGCCTCCTGCAAATCTCGCAGCTGCCCGGGCGGCCGCATGCGACCGAGACGTGCCTGGGTCTTCCTTAAGCGCGCCATGACACGGCTCGCGTCGGGAGTCGGGCGATAGCGCAGCCGGTCCACCTCCTTGTTTTGGCTAACTCATGGCCGTTCTATCATGTGGTGCGGCTTTTTTTGGATCGCCGCACCCCGCGTTCCGGGCCGTGCCGCACCGAAATGGCTCTATTCATCATTCGCTAGGCCCCGGTCAATGCGAATCCACTCGGCGTCACGTGCTCCCTGAATCGCGCACAAAGTGCAATCCGTATCAGTGGCAGTGATGACAAGATGAATTGGTGCCAACACTCCCCCGCCACCTCGGCCCTATTGTGGGTGCATATCCCACAAAATATGTGCCGTTCGGAGCAGCTCACCCACGCATATGTCGTGGCGCAGGAACAAGAAGTCGGCTCGACAGACGCTCTCGGTCATCATCCGAAAGGGCTGGTAGCTAAATGATAATGATGGCCGGCTTGGTGAAAAGGTCCCCGAGTTGTGGAGTTGTGGTGTCGACAGTTCGCAGGCGCGGTGGGCGCACTGTGACATTCCCCGTATGGATCATCGGAACCTGAATAAGGGAGCGCAACACCATGCAGCAATCACGTTGATTTGAAACGGGTGCCCGAGAGTTCTGTGGGCGGCTACCTACCCGTTTTGGCGTAAGCCGGAGTGCTCGGTGACAGTCTGCGGAGTGCCCACCTGCCGGGAAGACCGGGCGAGACGCCAACCAAACGATGGGAAGACCCCTTCCTCCGTACCAGAGCCTGAAGCAAGCGGGCCCGCACGCGATAGCGCCGGGCCCAGATGTCCGCAAGTGTAGCCGTCTTCCAGCCTTGGGGGTCTAAGGTCCTCCCCAAGACGCGAATGCTCATGGACTCTCCTCTCTAAAGGCCCCGGTATTCTTATGGGCCGCTTATATCACCACCAGTTCGGGCTTTCGCGCAGCGACGAAGGGGGGGCGCGGCTCGTGGCCGGAGAAGGGCGGCACTAGCGCATTTTCGACGCTGTTATATACGGCAAATACGTTTCGCCGCCACAGGGGCGTGATATTGCTGTTGGAGCCGTGCATAATGTTGCAGTCGAACACCAGGACAGACCCAGCCTTGGCCGCAGGCATTTGAATCCCATAGCGGCCAACCAGCCAGGTCAGGCTCTCCTCGTCGGGAACGCCATACTGCTGGCGCCGCAAGGACTCCTTATAATGCTGATCCGGAGTTTTACCCACGCACGCGACGTAGTGCTTATGCGATCCCGGCACCAGCATTAACGAGCCGTTGATGGGGAGGTTATCATCCAACAAAATGGAAAAACTTAAGGCCCGCATTCTGGGCATCCCATCTTCTACGTGCCAGGTCTCGAAGTCTGAATGCCAATAGAATTCTTTGCCGTGAAAGCCCGGTTTGAGATTTATCCGGGACTGGTGGATGTAAACTTCGCTCCCTAGCACTTGTTTAGCCGTATCTAAGATGCGGGGATCGCGCAACAGCCGATTGAAGACTTTGTCGCTTGCATGGATGGCGAACACCGACCGCACTTCATCGTCGGCCCATTCGCGAATAATCTCCGGCCGCGACGTCCCCTGACTTTCTTTCATCACGCGGCTAAGTTCTCCACGCATGGCCTCGACTTCCTCCGGAGAAAACAGATCCGCCAGAAGCAAAAATCCATCGTGCTCATATTGATCCAACTGCTCTTGCGACAGATTGCCCTTGCTGCCGTATACTACCGGATCCTGGCGCACCTCAATTGATGGCCGGTCTTGGACCCTAGACGGATACAGGTCCGGAAATAACGCTTGTTGCATGATTCGGCACTCCTCCCAACAGTTTAAACCGGTGTCTCATCGGCTAGCAGCGGATAGGCGCCGCTTTGGTCGTGCACTTCTTGTCCGGTGCACGCCGGATTGAACACGCATACCATACGCAAGTCGGTTTTAGGCCGCACCCGGTGCTTGTCATGATTGTTTAACAGATATAAAGTGCCAGGGGCGATCCGGTGCACGGTGCCGGTAGTTAAGTCTTCGATTTCCCCTTCCCCCTCAATGCAGTACACTGCCTCGATGTGGTTCTTGTACCACATCATGGTGTCCGTGCCTTTCTTCATAATGGTGTCGTGTACTGAGAAACCCACCTGGTCGTCTCGTAGGATCAGCCGGCGGCTTGCCCACGTCTCGGTTTTGACATCGCGCTCCGTGCCCTCAATGTCCTTTAACTGCCTGACGATCATTGGAACTCCCCCTTTATATTGGACGCGCTACGGCCTCAAGACTGTCTTCCAAAATCGCAAGTCCCTGTTCCAGCGTCTCTTTGTCGATGGTTAACGCCGGCAAGAGCTTCAGTACTTCGCTGTCGGGCCCGGAGGTTTCAAGAACAAGTCCCCGTTTGAACGCCTCCCCGGAAACCGCACCGGCAAGACTCTTAGGCTCCAATGCCAGTCCCCAAATAAACCCACGCCCGCGCACCTGGGCACCCATTGCGGAAAAGCGCTTGGCCATGCCTTGCAGCCGCTTTTGGATCATGGCACCTTTGGCCTGCACATCACGGGCTAGGGCATCCGTTCGCCAGTACTCCAATGCCTCCGACGCGGTCACGAAAGCAGCATTGTGTCCTCGAAACGTGCCGTTGTGTTCGCCTGGCTCAAACACGTCAAGTTCCGACTTGATCAGATTGATGGCCATGGGCAGGCCAAACCCGCTAATTGATTTGGACAAGCACACAATATCGGGGCTGAGTCCTGCCTCCTCGAAGCTAAAGAAGGTGCCCGCGCGGCCGCAACCCACCTGCACATCATCCACGATGAGCGCCATCTCCCACTGCCGGCACAGCGCTTCGATACGCCGCAGCCATTGTGCGCGGGCCACATGAATGCCTCCCTCGCCCTGGACCGTCTCCACAATGACGGCCGCCGGCAGCGACATGCCGCTTCCACCGTCTTCGAGCATTTGTTCCAAGTACTCGGCCGAATCAAAACCGGACCCGAGGTAGTTGTCGTAGGGCACGGTGACCACGTTCGAGAGCGGCACGCCGGCGCCGTTTCGTTTGAACCGGTTCCCAGTCACCGCCAGCGATCCCAGGGTCATGCCGTGGAAGGCATTAGTGAAAGCCACAACCGTTGTCCGACCAGTCGCCTTTCGCGCGAGTTTGAGAGCGCTTTCGACTGCGTTGGTTCCGGTGGGCCCGGGAAACATCACCTTATAAGCGAGATGGCGAGGTTTCACAATCACCTCCTGCAACTTCTCCAGGAATTGCGCTTTGGCGATTGTCCCCATATCCAGACTGTGGATAATGCCGTCTTGCTGGATATACTGGATTAGCTTTTCTTTCATCCGGGGATTGTTGTGGCCGTAGTTAAGAGCTCCAGCACCGGAAAAAAAGTCGATGTAGGTTCGGCCGTTCATATCCCACATCTGGGATCCTTGCGCCCGAGTAAACACCGCAGGGAAACTGCGAATGTAGCTTCGAACCGACGATTCGTACTGGTTAAACCAATCCATCGGTGCCAATGTTCCGGCTCGCTCTTGTGCTACCCTCAAGCTAACGCCTCCTTGGTCGTGTGATCCAATGTCGGGGTGGTGGCTCGCCTGCCCTAGCGCAGCGGGCCGATGTGGTAAAGCAGCTCCGGACGGTGCGCACTGCCGGGAAAGACCTCGGCGGAAAAGCACGGCCGGATGTGACAGCCGGCGTCATGCTGGTCGGCAATCGCATGAAAGAGCGCATCAGATGCTCGGTTCTCCGGCGTGACTGTCGCCTCCAAAAACTCGATGTCCCGGAGACTTTCCCTCTCCAGCAGGGACTGGATCATGATGGTTCCGAGCCGCTGGCGGCGGAAGTTGGGGTGAACCGCCACTTGCCAGATAAACAACGTGGTTTGCCGGGTCGGCAACCGAAACCCGGCGACGAACCCTGCCAGCTGACCTTCGGATTCCGCCACGATGCATGTATCATGGAAGAACTCGGAGAGCATGAGATAGGTGTAGGGAGAATTTAGGTCAAGCGTTCCCGCATCGCGAATCAATTCCCATATGCGGGGTCCGTCGTTGAGACGGGGTATACGGAATTTCCACTCAAGTACCGTCGCCATGTGTCACGTCCGCCGCCGGGACTAAGCCCGTGGTCGCCTCAACTGACTGGATGAAGGACGGGGGCGAACGCACCTCACCTCGCTTTCCGGAATGGATTTGCTAGTGAAGCGCCGTTACATGACTAATTCTTCCGGAAAATTGGAAAATGCTCAAGCGGCGAGAGCCGAGGTCATCCCGGATCTCGCTGTCTTAACGGGGCTACATCCCGCGGGAGCGTGCAAAAACGCCAAAGTCCGCCGAATTCGCCCCATATCCTGCCTGACGCGCCCGATTAGCCCCAGGTCGCTGAACGACGTTATGCGGAAGGCGAGAATACTGCTTTAATCAC
The DNA here is from genome assembly GCA_021820965.1 of Bacillota bacterium. Lineage (GTDB taxonomy): Bacteria > Bacillota > Sulfobacillia > Sulfobacillales > Sulfobacillaceae > Sulfobacillus_B. Next base: position 35,796 of record JAKACZ010000040.1, read on the forward strand.
GTCCCGTCCTGCTACAACGGTGCGAATCGCCCGCGTGTGGTCTTGGAGAGAAAACCGGTGAGTCACTAATGTCTCTAGCGGCTGCGACATGACGCTGAAGAGCGATAACACCGCCCGAAACGTGTCCACCCCGGACTCGCCATAGCCGTACGAGCCCTGGATCCGCACACGCCGGGACCATACCGGCGTACAGTCCATACGAACGCTGCCCACCCCTCCCAAGAGCAGCAACTGCCGGTCCGCAGCCGTCCATCTTAGCCCGCTGGCTAACGCGGACTGGCTACCGGCAGCAACAATCACGGCATCAAAACCCCGGGAATAATAGGGTGGATACCCGGGCAGCGTTGCCAACGGATGTCCTACCACCTGAAGAAATTCCGCATCGGAACGTGTGTCGCCGACAATATAGGAGGCTCCCATACGCTTAGCCATCACCCGCTGAGACGGATAACGGGCCAGGGTGTACACACGGGCTGCGGGATAAAGCTCGGAAATGAGGGCGACCGCCAGCAGTCCCAGGGTGCCGGCGCCGATGACGAGCACCGTTTCTACGGCCGCCCATTCCAGCCTACGTAGCCCTGCCAGTACAATGGCCGCCGGTTCAGTCAGGACCGCACGTTCGTCAGGCATGTCCGTCGGCAGCGGAACTAATTGATCCTCCGGAGCCCACATGCGTTCGGACCACCCGCCCGGCATCTTGGCGTTATAACCTAAAAGAAGACCGGGACCCAGGCCGGGATCGATTCTCCTTAGACAATCGTCGGGCCTGCCCGTACTGCACATCTGACACAGCGGCAGGCGCCGGGCCCTGCATGAAAGCGACGGCTCCACCACCACGCGCTGGCCGGACTCCTCCACCGTCGCGACAATTTCGTGGCCCAACACAGCGGGAAATGAGGTTAGCGGTGCCATATAGGGTGAGGACTGGCCTTTTAACAAGGATATGTCTGAGCCGCAGATTCCGCTTAACGTGGGCGAAAGCGCTATCCAGCCCGCTGGCGGATCCACCGCTTGAATCGTCTCTAATCGGATCCCTGAACTTGCCAAACCACGGCCAACGGATGCGAGAGCCCGTTGCGCCGCAACGCGCGCAAGACTGAGGTGAAAATACAATCCACGAACCGAACCCATTCCCATTCATCTCCTGCCGTTATCCAGACATTGCATCAATGCGCATCATTCCTATTCGCCGTACAACCCGCCCTTTCCTACCACGGCCTCATCTGCCTTTGCAAGCCGGTTTAATATTTGTATCTTACAAGTAAAGGGGAATATCATCATGCAGGTTGACCTTCACGGCATTCGCATCTTCTATCAGGAATGGGGCCAAGGCCCCCAGACAGTTCTGTGCTTTCATGGCTGGGGGATGAACGGTGATAGCTGGATCCCGGTGGCACGGCGGTTTCCCCCGAATCAGTGGCGCATCATCATGCCGGATCTCCGCGGGTTCGGCCGCTCCGACAAGCCGCCCTCGGGTTATCACATCAATGACTACATGCGCGACACCATTCGGCTTGTCCGTGCCCTGCGCTTGACCCGGGTCGACCTAATCGGTCATTCCTTTGGCGGTACCGGGGCACTCTATCTGGCCGCCCGCATCCCCCACCTGGTGCGCCGATTGGTTCTGTTCGACACCACCGCCGGAGCTGGTTGCGCATTAGTTCACCCGCGCATCGCAAAACAGTTTGCCCGCATCCAGGCATTGGCCGGTAGGGTCAGCGACTCGGCGCTTCCGACTCTGCTGTCGCGCATTTGGCGACAGTCTCTCACCATCACCCCTCCTCCCGACCAGGCCAGTGCCCAGGCCGAGGCAAGTCGCCAGGCGGAGCGGCATGCGGTGTTAGCCACTCTGAATACGGTGCTGACTACCGACATCAGCCAATTTTTGACCCATTTAAAAGTTCCGACGCTATTAATCCGCGGTCAGGAGGATCCTTTGCTCAAAGACAGTCCGGATGGGCTGGACGAGATCCCGAACGCGCTGCGCGTCACCATTCCCGGTACCGGTCACTATCCTCCCATCGAGAATCTCAATGCGGTGTGGCCCTACATCGCCAACTTTCTCCTCGTCAGCGAATAGCCTCAGGGCGCTCGCCAGGCCCCAGGCATTTTAGGCCCTCCCGGCACCGGCGATCATGCCGAACGGCAACATACCGCGACAGATATAAGGCGATGTGAAGCGTCCCGGCGAACAGCTAAACGGTGTGACCGTCACAGGGCGGCCCGGGTGGGCACCGCCAAATGTCGGACCGGGGGATCATCTTGTCCCGGCCTAATCATGGCGGGTGTCCTCTTTCTCTTCGCGGTAGCGCTCGCGTGGCACCCAGCATCGAAACTTCCACTGCGGTTTCGTCTGGTAGCCAAGTCGGGCACAGATAAATCCATGTGGGTCCTGGTGGCGAATCCACACACAGGTGGCGCAGTATTGAACGTCTCGACCATGATATGGGTTCACGCCGCTCCGTCCTTTCACACATCCTTCCCTTATTTTATCTGAGTGCAGGCCGGCTGGCGACCACTTCAAAACTACTTAATCAGAAACGTCATTTATTTATTGACAAATCAACGTTGTTTATTTTACACTAAACATATCGAGGAGGATCGTATGGCTGCTTATATTAGTTCATGCCCGAGTTGTCGGCACACCTTGGAGGTGACGGAGCTAAGCTGCCCTCACTGCCATGTGCAAATTCGTGGCAGGTTTCAAGGACATCCCGGACTGAGTTTGACCGAGGAACAACTCAGTTTTCTGCGCCTGTTCGTTCAAAGCCGCGGCAACCTCAGGGAAATTGAACGCATTTTAGGCGTCTCTTATCCTACTGTCCGTAATAAGCTGGACGATCTGGTGGAGGCGTTCGAAAATACTCCGGACCTAAAAGCTGAAATCGGCACCAACTCTCAGAGCCCCGCTAGAGCGCGCGGGCGGCGAGGGATCTTGGAGGATGTGGCCCAAGGCCGTATCCCGCTTCAGGATGCCTTGGACCTGCTGAACCCGACCCGATCCCCCGGGGAAGAGGAGGAGAATCGTGATTGACCGTTTCGAAATCAAGTTAAAACGGGGCTCCCTCACAATCAAGCCGAGCCCTGACGACCAGTGGCATCTTCAATCGGAACCCGAGCTCGTGCCCGAGGTAGGACTGAATGGCGTCATTATTAACGGTGAGTCGATCAGCGCTCCGGTTCAGGCTACGGTGCTCGTACCCGGGCCAGTAGCACAGTTGGACGCGGCGGTAGGCCGCGGACCCTGCCAGATCGAGGGCGTTAGCTTTGGCACCGCGGAGGTCAATTTGGGGCTGGGCGATCTCACATTAAAGGATAGCCAGGGCGACTGGGAAGTGAACCTCGGCAAGGGCGATGCCTCGCTTGAGCGGTTTTCCGGCAAGCTCGATATCAATCTGGGCATGGGCCGATTAGATATGAAACAGGTTAATGCCACTGCCGACATTAATAACGGCTTGGGAGCCATCTTCGGCGAACGGTGCGACGGAGCCTACGACATTAACGCTGGAAAGGGCGACATTCGCTGGAACGATGGTGGCGGCTCAGCTGAAATGAATGCGGGGCTTGGCACGATTACCGTTGAAAACGGCCATGGTCAGGAACTGTCCCTGAAGTCGGGTATGGGTAAGGTGTTTGTGCTTGACGGTTCCTGGCACCGAGCCCAGGTCGAAACGGGTCTGGGCGATGTGAGTGTCAGCAGCCGGATTACCGACCTGGCTGTGCATGTTAAACAGCGCGGGCACATTCAGGTATCCCTGCCAGACGATGTAGGAGCCCGGGTTGAGGCCAGCACAGACCGTGGTCGTATCGTCTCCCACCTTGACCTGATTCCCGTCGGGCATGCCGGTCCGCAACGAGGCCAGCGTCTGGTTGGACTCATAGGCGACGGCTCTGGCACTGTAGAACTGGAAACCCGGCGGGGGGACATCACCCTGTCAGTGTTTCCAGCAAGCAAGGGCAACCGGGCCGACGAAGCGCCCGCACGCCCGAGTCCCGAAGACGAACGCCTCTATATTCTGGAGCAATTGCAGCGGGGTCACCTGACTATTGATCAGGCGGAGGCCCTCCTCGAGGCCCTGGATGACGCCACTGCTTCCTCACAATCATAACGTCACACACCAAAGCTACTCGAAAGCCGTCTTTGTGGCCGGCGATGCGCCCTATCCCCTAAAGGCGATGGGCATCTGTCGGCTTCCTCACACCGGGCCTGCCCTCTCGCGAGGCCCGACGGTTCGGACTACGGTCTAACGCAGAGCAGCGGCTCGCCTTTTCCCTGTTAGCATTCTCAGAAGATGGGATGCAGTCGAGGTGTTATCCCCAGTTGCAGATACCGTGACGAGACTCCCACGGTAGCGTGCTTTCACGCGCCAAATTGCACAGCTCGCAGTTTTTTGAAATGGCCATCACCAGGCCCGGCAAAAAATGGACACCTACGCCCACGACCGACATTCGGAGGAAATCCCCAGACCTGCCCAACAGCAGGGGATATCGCCGCGCTGAACTATCATGTTTTAGGGCGCATCCTGATCAAACCGCCATTTTGGCCAATGTGCTATCGCCACTCAGTGCCTGACGCCTGGGGTCACCCGCCGAATAACTCACTCATAGCAATTCCTGATAACGGAAACATGACGTGACATGATCCATTACCACTCCGACGGCCTGCAAATAGCTGTAACAGATGGTCGGACCGACAAAGCGGAAGCCGCGGCGGCCTAGATCGCGGCTGAGCGCTTGAGACAATGCGTCAAAAGGTGGAACCTGGTCATCCTCGCGATAATGGTGGATAATCGGTGCACCGCCGACCATCCGGTCTAAATAGGCATCAAATCCGCCAAATTCTTGTTCCACCATGCGAAAGGCGCGGGCGTTTGCCACCGCGCTGGTAATTTTCGATCGGTTTCGGATGAGACCCGCACACTGGAGCAGGCGCACGACGTCAGCTTCAGTCCATTCCGCCACTCGGTCCGGGTCAAAGCCAGAAAAAGCCTCTCGATACGCGTCGCGCCGCTTCAGCACCGTCAGCCAGGACAAGCCGGCTTGGGCTCCTTCCAAGACCAAAAACTCATAGAGACGGGTGCGCTCGTGGGTGGGCACTCCCCATTCCTCATCGTGATATGCTAGTAAGAGCGGGTGGGACACGGCCCACCGGCAGCGTTCGCTCATACACTAACCCCCCTGCCCTAACCTTCGTCCATTATACGGGACGCACGGCAGTGAAGAGGAGCATGCAGCTTGATCGATCCATATCGCACACTACAGGACCAAGCACAGGCGGACGGTATCGAGTCGGTAGTGGTCGGGCTAATTGTTCGGCGCGGCAACAAGCTGCTGCTGTTAAAGCGGCGCCCTGACGACTACATGCCCGACGTCTGGGAAATCCCCGGTGGTCATGTCGACCCCGGTGAAACTATCCCACAGGCGCTGTCGCGCGAGCTTTTAGAGGAGACCGGGCTTCATCTTCATCACATTATCGGTCAACGCGGCGGTTACGATTATCCCGGGGAGTTTGGCCTCACCCGCCAATGGAATTTCGAGGTAAAAGCCCCGGGTTTGACGATTCACCACCCCGAGCACACTGACTACCGCTGGGCATCTCCCGAAATGTGGGCGGATCTTGCAATGAGCCCGGAAATGCGCCAGAGCCTCGAGGATTATGCCCGGCGCTGGATTCCGTAACGCTCGTGACGCTCCCGATCCCCTCAAGTGGATAGCTTGACGAATTCCGCACAACTGTTCCGCAGCAAGACGCACAAAGAAGGTGTCTCACGGACCTATAAGGGCTCCGATGGCTATGCCCCGATTTTCGACTACCTAGCAGGAGTTTCCGAGTTAGTAAGTGCAAAACGTCTGGAACCCCGGTAGAATCACGGTCTTGAGCATTTCGTCCGCATTATACAACTTAAGGTTGGTGTTTGCGGTATCGGGCGGTCCGATGAAGACTTGACAAATGCCCCAAACGACCGTCTCACGCGAGACTCGGGAATTTCACCAATGGGTGCCAGGAACTCAAATGTGGTCAACGGAACCATATCTGGGAAACTCCTGCTAGGCCACGAAGGGACCTGCGCGAGGGCAAGCAACACAGCCAAAAGGGAACGCCGGAGTTCTTGACCACCTGCCTCGAGCGGGCCCACGCCATTCTGCCTGAGGCTCTGTGACCGTGCCGCTGCCCATATGCCGCAGGGGCTTTGGGTGCTTGTGCCCGTCTCTTCCCCAAAGCTACCAACCTTCACCCGGGTCGCCAGGGCTCGACTCCGGATGTTATCCATATTGGCTCGTATCTCAATCCGGTGCAGGGCCAATTCACCGAAGGCATAGGTAATCAGGGCTCGACAGGACCGGGTCATGATGCCACGACCCTCGTAGGCCCGACCGATCCAATACCCAATGGAGGCACTCTGATTGCTCCGATTGATATGGAGCCCGATCGTGCCGACCAGTTCATCCTGATACCAAATTCCCGCATTCACCTCGCGTCCCGCAGCAAAACCGTGCAACGTCGTCTCGATAACCAACGTGTCTTCAACGGTCTTCGTGTGCTTCGCGAACTGTCGAACGCCAAATAATTCACCCGCATAAGCGCGAAAAACGCCAAATAATTCACCCACCCCCGCGTCACATAATTCACCCGGGCAGGGAATCCCCCGTGCATCACGAAACAGGACGATGAAGTCGA
>JAKACZ010000041.1 GCA_021820965.1 Bacillota bacterium
TACCTCTATACTGGGGGATGACCGGCGCGCGCCCTAAAAAGCAGTGGCATGATGAAGCAAGAAGGTGGCAACAACTTTGATCAATAGATCAATAATGATCAAAATTAGATAAGTCCATCAGAACGGTTGGTACGGGAACCGCTCCGGTTCCGCCCAGTGCCAAAAGGCATAGGCTCGCTGCAGCGCCTCAACCCGCTTGACCGACGGACGGTGACGACGGCGGATGCGGCTGGCCTGGCTCCAGCGCGCCGGTTTGGCGGACGCCGCGCGAGCGCTGGCGCACCTCGCCCTGGGGACAGGTCACGGTGTCCGCTGGGCGCACACTCGGCGGCAGTGGATCGGCCAAACTAAAATGGCCGCCATTTTAGTCAAACCGAGCGAATGAGGGCCCATGGACGCGTGTGTGTGCGGGTTCCTTGGCGGTAAGCGAGGCGTGCTCACGCAACGCAATCCTCTATCAGGTGGAAGCCTGGGCGCAGACACCTTACCGCTGGGGCGACACGATTCACGCCTCCCCTCCCAGTTCAATGACGATACGTTGGGGCGTGTCTTGGAGGACCTCGCGGACCATGGTCCGGCGCTCCTGACTACGCTGGGGACCGGCATGCAGGCGGTGGAACACGCGGGGGGCACGTTTTTACAGCCCGATACCGGCGCCGGTGACCAAAGACCACCAAAAGTGAACGAGAGCCCGTCCGAATAACCGTCCGCATACCACGCCAATTCAGGAACCCGGCGCGAAGGCAAACAGTTAGAGTTCCAAAAAAATATATTGGTTTTAGCAGGATTATTTACAATAACGTCGAAGACTGAAAGAGTTCTTGCGTATTGGAATTTCAATGTAACATTTCTTGCGTAAGGAGGATGGCATTAACTGTGATGTGGCAACAACGGATCCAATCACAGTATGATCAGTTTTCGAATCAGCAACGAAAAATTGCCGACTTTCTTTTACAGCATCCCGATGCGGTAACCATGATGACGACATCCGCTGTGGCTCGGTATGCAACGACCAGCGAAGCCACTGTGAGTCGATTATGTCAGGTATTGGGATATAGCGGATGGAGCGAACTCCAACGGCAAGCACAAAATGATGTGTTTACACGGCGTGCCGTGACCAAAGCTTTGGGATCGGACGCAAACGCGGAAAACATTCATGCCATCGCTGAATGGGACAAAGCACTAATTGATCAACTGAAGGACACGCTTACCCGTGACCGCATAGACGCTGCCATAGGTCAGGTGGTTACCGCTCGTCGTGTGGTTGTTGCGGCAGCACGAAGTTCATTTCCTTTGGCACAATACCTGGGGCACTATTTACAAGTGTTTTTGCGGAACACCGTCATTGTGAATAGTGGTGGGCAGTGGACGGATGAGTTGCGCCAAACACAAACTGACGACGTGCTTATACTGTTTTTCTTCCCTCGCTATTCACAGGGAAGTTTGGACCTTGCCCGTTTCGCCGCACAATACCATATTCCTGTCGTTCTTATTACGGATAGCGGTCTCATGACTCCTCGCATCGAAAGCCGACACGTCTTTTACGTACCCGTCTATACTCCTTATGCAGTGGATTCAAAGGTCGCCGTTATGACCTTTATTCATATGTTCTTATCGCGTTTAGTGGTGCTTGCAAAAGATCGGGTCAGAGAATCGTTAGAGATGTTTGAGCAAACCGCAGAAGACTTCGGGTTGTTTTCCGTTGGACATCAAACACCATAGTGTTTAAGGAGGATGATCGTGAGTATGGCGCATTCTATGTCCCTTGATGACGCTCCCCTAAATAAATTTCACACGAAAATGGTTATCTTTGTCACAGGAGGTCTTTTTGTCGATGGTTACATTTTAGGTAGCATCTCTATTGCTTTGGCGTTGGCTGGCCCTCAATTGCATATTTCTCCGCTGTGGACTGGATTGATCGGGAGCTCCGCACTCATCGGATTGTTTCTTGGCAGTGCAGTATTTGGCTGGGTTACCGACCTCGTAGGACGGCAGCCCCTTTATGTTGCGAACCTCGCGGTTTTCGTAATAGGGTCTTTGGCACAATTTTTCGTAGGGTCTTCCCTGGCTCTCTTTATTGTGCGACTCATTATGGGCATTGCCATTGGCGCCGACTATGCTATTGGTCCGGCTTATCTTTCCGAGTTTATTCCGCGTAAGCGGCGAGGCGCGTTGTTGGGCAGTTTAAATACCGTATGGACCTTAGGCTTTGTTGTGTCAATTATCATTAGTTATGCCTTGCGGCATAGCGGCCCCGATGCCTGGCGATGGATGCTCGCGGCAAGTGCACTTCCCGCCTTTTTTGTGTTGCTTTTGCGAATCGGAACCCCGGAATCACCGCGGTGGCTTATCACTAAGGGTCGAATATCGGAGGCTAAAAAGATTATCCACCAATACTTTGGCGATGAGGTGGGTATTGAACCATTACTGGTGGAACATGATAAAAAAACTGACTTTAAGCAGCTATTCTCCAAACAAATGCGGAGACGGACCGCTTTTAGCGGGCTCTTCTGGTTCTGCCACGTCGCACCGTACTTTGCTATCGCCACGTTTTTACCCGAATTGCTCAAGAGTTTACGGGTCAGCAACGCTTTTTCCGGGACCGTTGGACTAAATGTGTTAGAACTGATTGGGTCCGTCGTTGGGTTAATGATTATTGATCGGTTTTCCCGCCGGAAATTTGTGATTTGGTCGTTCATCTTGTTGGCTATCCCGTTATTGATACTGGGCTTGGTACCCATCACGCCAGTGGCGCTGGTGCTTCTGTCTTTCGGCTTCTTTGCCTTGGTAACCACCGGGACCGGCAATATCGAATTCGTTTACCCAGCTGAGCTATTTCCTACCAGTCTCCGCGCTTCCGGAACCGGTTTGGCATCCGCGACGAGTCGTGTGGGAGCGGCGGTTGGAACATTCCTGTTGCCGCTTAGCTTAGCTCATTGGGGGACCCACGTTACATTAATTCTGGCAGGATTCATTATGGTAATCGGGCTTGTGATTTCGGTTGCATGGGCTCCCGACACCAATCGGATGACTCTGACCGAAGCTAGCGGAGTTTTTCAAGCAGGTGTCGTAACGTCTGACGAAGAGGCGTAAACCGGTTGGGGTGACTAATCTCGACCGGGCCAGCCAAGGCTCAGGGAATTCTTAAATCGGGGTGGTGCATTCAGTGTTCCCATTGTAGCGAAAAATCTTTTAATCCCAAGCATCTTTTTTAGGAAGGTTGGCTTCCATGACTGATAACCCTATCATTTGCCGGTGCGAAGGGGTCCGATTGCGCCAGATTCGCGATATCATTACGAATTGGGACGCACGTACGCTCCATGAAGTCAAAATTATGACCCGAGCAGGCCAAGGGGTGTGCCAGGGACGCACGTGTGGAGCTCTGCTGTCTCTTATATTAGCTCAGGCTTTATCGGTCGCAGAGGAGACCCTCGTTCCTCCGCGATCCCGATTTCCCGTCCGGCTCGTACCCGTTGAAGCCATCATGGGCAGTGATTCGACGTCACCTGCGTTGAATCCTGGGGAAAGTTATCTTCCTGTCTATTCGAATGCAATTCCGCAAAAGGACACCCAACCGGAGGGTCCCCACCATGTTAGATAAAGCTGATGTGGTAGTGGTCGGAGCGGGAATTGTCGGTACAACGGCGGCGTTTTTTCTCTCCCAAAGGGCGGATCTACGCGTCATTGTATTGGAGCGGGACCGACCGGCTTATGGTGCATCCGGCCGGAGTGGGGGAGGAGTCCGCCAGCAAAGGCGATCGCCGCCGGAATTGCCATTAGTCCAGGAAAGTGTTCGGTTGTGGCAGTATTTTCGTGATGTCGAGGGAGCCCCCATCGAATATCAGCAAAAAGGCAATCTCCAGGTGGCGATGACCCCCGCCGATGCCGAGGTGCTTAAAAAGCAGGCGGGAGCAGAAACACAAGCGGGTTTGGCCGTGGAATTTTTGACTGCGGAAGACGTGAGAAAGATAGAACCCTTAATCAGCCCCGAAATCTGTGGCGCCAACTATTGCGCGACCGATGGCGACGCTAATCCGATTTTGGCCACGCGTTATTTAGCGCGACGCGCACAGCAAAACGGAGCCATCGTTCACTCAAATACAGAGGTTCTCGAGTTTGTAAGCGATCACGGCCGGATTACAGGAGTCAGAACATCACGAGGGTTGGTCGAGGCCGGCGCGGTGGTGGTGGCTGTGGGCCCATGGACCCCAAAGCTACTGCAGACAATCGACGTCCAGGTTCCCATTATTGCACGCCGGACACAAGCGCTCGTTACCGTGCCTCTGCCTCCGCTGGTTCGAACCTTTGTGGGAGGGAACACCGTCTACGTCCGCCAGACGGCCAGCGGAACTCTTCTTTGGGGAGGTGGAGGGGATTGGGAGCAGGTAGGGTTTGATACTGCCTCGTCCCAAAACTTCTTCAAGCGAGTGGCGAGACGTGGTAGCCAATTAATGCCAGCTCTCAAGAACTTTCCCGTCATGCGGGCCTGGTCGGGCATTGCCGACATGACGCCGGATCATACCGTGATTATTGGGCCGGTCCGAAGATGGCCTGGACTTCTCATCGCGGCCGGATTTAACGGGCATGGATTCGCCATTGGATTAGCGGTGGGGCGCGTGCTGGCAGATTTGGTCATAGCGGGGCAAAGCTCCGTGCCGATTGAGGCACTGTCGTTAGAGAGATTTCCCGCGCGGTTTGATTACCTCGCCCACTACCAGTCCATTCCTGAGCCGATTTAGATAAACGCTGTAACACAAAAGGGGGCGTGTTAACTATGGGAGAATTTCGGATAGACTCGCACCCGGTATTCGGGATGGCCCCAGAAAAGCGTGTCGCATTCTATTTTAATGGTCAGCGCCTGGAAGGAATAGATGGGGAGCCCCTGGGGGTGTCCTTAATGGCCCATGGAATTCGCATCATGCGATATGACCGGATCACCGGAGAGCCCCGCGGGATTTTTTGTGGGATTGGACATTGTTATGAATGCCGTGTCACGGTAGGCACGACCCGGGACGTGAGGAGTTGCCTTACTCCCACACGTGAGGGGATACGCGTATTTACTCAAGATGGCTGGGGCCAACGAATCAACGACTCCTCATCGCATCCAGGGCAAGACTCGGAGCCGGATGAGCCCGGGATCCCGTAAAGGATAAGGGGTAGATTCTCGACATAAGACACGACGACCGAATGTTGCTTGCGCAAGCGTCCTACGGGAGAAATTGATCTCTAAAGGAGTGTGAATCCTGGTCAGGCAAGGAGATACGAGGTTGCAACCGGACTTAAAAGTTCAGTGCGCCAGAAAAAATGCTGGGCCAGGGCATTTGATGCAAACAGACGTGGCCATTATCGGGGGTGGTCCAGCCGGTCTATCGGCGGCGACGGTCCTTGCGTCATATGGAGCCAAAGTGGTGGTGGTGGACGAACAAGCCCACATTGGCGGACGGCTCCTGGGGCAACTGTATCAAAAGAGAAATGGCACGTGGTGGATCGGCCGCCACATCGCACACGATCTGGAACAGCAGGCAACCAACTCCAGCGTGCAGTTCTTGACCGAAACCTCGGTTTGGGGCGTGTTTCCGCAATGGACACTACGGTTGTACAGTCCAAGCCGGGTGGTGCCGGAAACCATTCAGGCATCATGTGTGCTGATTTGCACAGGGGCTGCCCAAGTGCCGATACCTATAGCAGGGTGGACTTTGCCCGGCGTGATGGGAGTGGGAGCTGCTCAAATGTTGGTGAACGCCTATCACGTCAGACCGGGAAAGCGTGCCTTGGTTATCGGTGTTGACCTGCTAGGCTTGACAATTGCGCGGGAGCTGCAACTGGGCGGGGTTGACATCGCGGGGATCGTATTGCCCGACAAATCGCTGGTATCAAGAACCAGCGACAGCCCATTAGCAGCCATGAAGTTTTTGGGACAATTATCTGATTGGGCTCCCACCTGGATGATGCGCCGAATTGCATATGGGTTACGCCACCCATTTTGGGCTTCCCAAGCGGCAAGGCTTTTCCCCCATGGAGGAATAAAAATCTGGGATATGCCGTTGCTGTTTCGCCAGGCGGCGACCGCAATCCTTGGGGAGCAACAGGTTGAAGGAGTCACGGTGGTGGACGTTCAGACGAATGGAGACCCGATACCGGGAAGCGAGCACGTGATGGCGGTAGATACCGTCTTTTTATCGGGTGGACTGTACCCATTAGCAGAACTGCCAGCCGCGATGGGGTGCCGTCTAGCCTTTATTCCAGAATTGGGGGGGCAGGTACCTCTGTATGGTCCCTGGGGAGAAACTACGCTAGAGAGTGTCTTTGTTGCGGGGAGCGTGACGGGGATAGAGGGAGCCCAAGTAGCCATGGAGCAAGGAATCCTGGCTGGTATCGGAATAGCCCGGCATCTAGGCCTTATTGATCAGGACGATGCCGAAGCTCAGCGTCAAAAGGCGCATGAAAAGATTTGGCTAGCGAGGTCCAGTGCAGAGGTGCAGTTTCTGGCCAGTATTCAAACAGGGCGGAATTTGATGAAAACCCTTTGGCAAAATGCTAAGGCAGCAACCACCGTGTCGGATACGTAGAACGCGGCGCTCTGGGGCGTTACGCCCGAATTTGGTAACCAGCAGAGTATGCTGGCGCTTTCGACCCGGTAGGTCTATGCACTTGGAATAGAAAAGCCACTTGTCGGCATACCGACCGGATGGTATCTTGTTTTCAGAAGGGAGTGATAAGTGTGATTAAAGGAACAGGATCACAGTCGGGCACCGAGCTCATCTCACGTCTTGATCGGATCCCGATATGGCCTTTCGGCAATATGGTGCTGTGGGTTATCGGCATGGGATTCTTAGTTTCGTTCTACGACATTACCAACGTCGCTTTCGCATTGCCGAACATTGCCAAGCACTTTCACCTGTCTGCTGCAGCGTCGGCGATTCCGGTCACCGCGAGTCTCTTGGGCTACATCTTAGGTTCATATTTGAATAGCACTCTGGCAGACATGAAGGGCCGCCGAAACGCAATCATTTCGGCGACCATACTGTTCACGATTGGTTCACTGGCGACCACCTTCGCGTTCAATTTAGATTGGCTGGTTTTATGGCGCTTTATCACCGGCATGGGGATTGGGGCGGAAATCGCCGCCATTGCTACCTATATGGGTGAGCTGGCGCCGGCACCGGTGCGTGGTCGGTACACCGGCCTGGCCAATATTTGGTCCTTTACCGGGCTGGCCGTCGTGCCCTTTATAGCCCTGGCCCTCATCACCCACTTCAGCTGGGGTTGGCGTGGGATGTTCTTTGTCGGTGCCTTAGGGGGTCTCACCCTCATTTGGGCTGTGCGTATTCCCGAGTCTCCACGTTGGCTGCTTGCCCACGGCCGTCTGGAAGAGGCCGAGGCTGTCGTACGAGACGGCGAAGAGCGCTCCCGGCGAAAGCTCGGGGGAAAATTGCCGGAGCCAGCCCTTCTCGCCGACGAAAGCCATGACTCCAGCTTTCCCACCAGTGCGCTGTTTCGGCCCCCATACTTGGGCCGTTGGATTCTCTTGCTCTTCATCTGGGTATTTATGTATTTGAGCGACTACGCCTGGTTAGGCATGGCGCCCACTCTGCTGGTTGACAAGGGTTACTCGTTGGCCAATAGTATCGTCTTCTTGCTGGTCACTGGCATCGGGTATCCGATTGGTGCCATATTATCTGCGTGGTTTGGCGATCGATTTGAGCGAAAGTATTCGATTCTGGTGGGAATCCTGGTCTACGCCCTTAGCCTGGCCGCCTTTGGGCTCTTTCCCAGCACGGCAACCATCTTTATTGCCGGGTTCATACTCTCGGTGGCGTTAGTCTTCTTCTTCCCGCTACTGTACGCTTTGACCGCCGAGAGCTTTCCCACCCACGCGCGGGCGACCGGCGTGTCGTTTACCGACGGTATTGGACATGTGGGGGGTGCGTTGGCTCCGATTTTTACCCTGGCCATCTATGCCGCGTTCGGTCATACCGGATTCTTGATGGCCTTTATGTACATGGCCGTGACGGCTATCATCTGCGCCATTCTGCTACCCTTTGGGGTGGCGGCGACGCGCAAGTCGCTGGAGGTTGTGCATAAGGAGCCGTCCGAGCCCATCGGCGCAGTCTCTCGATAAATGGCGGGTCGCGGCAATCGGGGCGGGCGCGCCGCCCGTCCCGCCGTCTTCGCGGGGCGTCCATCGCCAAGCACTCAAGCGGTTTTGCTTTACGGCTTCTTAGTCGTGGTATGGGGTGTGGTGTGGCCGCTTTCCAAAATTGCCCTCGCCTCCTGTCCCCCAGTCCTGTTCGCGGGTCTTCGCGTCATCATCAGTGGGCTGGTACTGTTGCCTTGGGCGGTGCGAGGCTTGACCCAGGAATCGTTGAGCGTGAATCTGGTGTTGTCCCTCCTCAACGTGGCCTTATTTTACGGCCTGCAGAATCTGGCACTTCAGCACGATCCGGCCGGATTGGTGTCGGTCTTAGTGTATGTGCAACCAGTCATAACGGCCTTATTAGCCCGCGTGTGGTTGAGGGAATGGTTAACGCCGGTCAAGCTGGCCGGTGTTATCCTCGGATTTTTGGGTGTGGCGTTCATCAGCGTCGGGCAGATCAATCTGCCGCACGCCAGCGGCCTGGCGGCAGGCATTGGGCTGGCGGCCGGATTTTCTTGGGCACTGGGCACGGTTGTATACAAAAAGTTTCGGGTTCATCCGCATCCCGCACAGGACATTGGCATTCAGTTTACTGTCGGTGGTGTCCTCTTAATCGGATTTGGCACCGCCATCGAGCACTGGACCGCGATCCACTGGTCCGCAATATTTGTGGCGGATTTATTGTTCGTGGGATTAGTGGGCACAGCCTGGGCTTGGGTTGTCTGGTCGCGGATGGTTCAGGCGGGCGAGGCTTCCCGGGTTGCGGCGTGGACCTTTTTAGTGCCGGTCCTGGCGACCGTTCTTTCAGTGTGGTGGCTTGGTGAGCCGCTCACCCGGGGACTGGCGGTTGGTGGAGTGAGTGTCATGCTCGGGTTATATTTAGTTAACGGAGTTAATTATAGGCGTGGCGCCGTGCGGTGAGGAAAGGAGAGCGCATGTTGAGCATGAAGAGCATGAGCCAGGCATTACTGGAGGCGGAGGCAAAAGGGCCTAACCGTCCGGCCCTCTTCTATTTCGACACGGTTATCAGTTACGGGTCGCTGGTCGATCAGGTCTGCCGAATGGCTTGGGGCCTTCGGGCCTTGGGCGTGAAGCCTCATGACCGGGTCGCGGTGATGCTGCAGAACATGCCGGCCTCGGTGGTGACCCATTTTGCCGTCTGGGCCTTAGGCGCGGCAGTCGTGCCGGTTAACATTATGCTGACCCGGGGAGAAATCAGGGCTGAACTGGACGATGCCAGGGCATCCGTCATCGTGGGACTGGCCGCGGTTGCGGACCGCCTGGCGGGGTTGGATCGCGAACTGGACTATTTACGGCATATTGTCGTCGTGGACGACCACCAAGACTTTAGTGGGCACGCGCCCGAGTGGCTCCCACAAGTCGGGCCTAGCGGCATTGAAGTAGAGAACTACCGCGCACTTGTGAGTGGACCAGCGCTCACGCCGGGCGACTGGCACGGAGCCGATGCCAGTGACATGGCCCTTTTAACGTACACATCGGGCACCACCGGCGTTCCGAAAGGCGCCATCAATACTCACGGACACATCTTGCATAACGTGTCGATTTACCGGAGCATGGCGTCGTTGAACCCGGAAGAAACCATCAATATTGCGTTTGCGCCCTTGTTCCACATTACCGGTTCGGTGGCCGGACTGGGCGCCGCAGTGGGACTGGCCACGCCATTGGTGCTCTTGTACCGTTTTGACCCGCGGATTGCGGCCGAAGCCATTCAGCGGCGTCGGGCGACATTTACGGTCGGGGCCATTACCACATATTTGGGTATCTTAGCGCTCTCAGACTTAGACAACTACGATCTCTCCAGCCTCACGCATGCATACAGCGGCGGAGCGCCGGTTCCGGAAGCAACAATTAAAGCATTTCAAAGGCGTACCGGGCTTTATATATACAATGTCTACGGTTTGACTGAAAGCACCAACGGTCTCATCATGGTACCATGGGGCGAGCGCGCTCCGGTCGATCCCGAATCGGGCGCGGTGTCCATTGGCCGTACTGGGGATGGCATCGCCGCCAGCATTCGCGATATGGACGATCCCCATCAGGAGGCGCCGCCCGACACACTGGGCGAGCTGTGTTTAAAGGGCTCCTCCATTATTGAGGCATATTGGCAGCGACCGGACGCGAACCGCACCAGCTTTGTCGACGGCTGGTTTCTGACCGGCGATGTCGCCCGCATGACTGCTGACGGATGGATCTATATCGTGGATCGCAAGAAGGATGTCATCATCTCCTCTGGGAACAAGGTGTGGCCCCGCGATGTCGAGGATGCGCTTTTTCAGCATCCCGGGGTACAAGAGGCGGTGGTGGTGGGGTTGCCCGACGCCTATCGAGGCGAAGCGGTCACTGCCTTTGTCGTTAAAAGTGCCGCTGGGGCCGCGCTTGAAACTGAAGAGCTTGAGGCGTTTCTTCGGCAACAGCTGGCCGCGTATAAGGTGCCGCGAGCTATCCACTGGGTCGACTCGATACCGAAAACTGCCACAGGCAAGTTTCTCAGACGCGCGTTTCGCCCATAGCTTGAGACACGCAGCCGGAAGGGAGTTTTGCGTATTGGATGTGCCCGAAATGTTGATTCGCGCCGCTGCCCGCCTCTTTGCCCGCCAGGGCTATGACGCGACTTCGGTAAGCGATATTGTGCAGGCGGCTGACGTGACCAAAGGGGCAATGTATTACTATTTCTCCGCCAAAGAGGATCTGCTGTTCGCCATCCACCAGCGTTTTATTGAAGCGGAGATGCGCCAAGCGCAAGAAATTCTGCGGGGCACGTCCGAGCCCAAGGACCGGTTGTCTCGCCTGATCGTCGCTTTGGTCGAGTCCATTGCCGAATATCATGATGAAGTGACGGTATTTTTCCGGGAAATGCATCGGCTACCAGGACCGCAGTTTGAAGAAGTCCGCAAAGTTCGCGACGCATACCAAAAAGTTTTCGAGGATACCATTATCTGGGGGCAAAGGGAGGGAATCTTCCGCTCGGACATTGAGCCGCGTATTATGACGCTTGCGCTTTTTGGTCAGTGCAACTGGACTTATACCTGGATGCGGTCCAAGGGGAGCTTGTCGGCTCACGAAATCGGTAAGCGCCTGGCGAAGGTGTACCTGACCGGAGCGCTTACGATCCGGACGCCCGCATCGAAAATCGGGTCATAAGGTAGCCCGGAGGGGTTAAGAACAAGAGCGCGCCCGCCATGCGCCAGACGGCGGACAGCACCATTGTCGCGGCCATACCCATTATGTGCAAAAGATAGATTCCCAGTTCGGGGGCCAAGAACGCCACACATCCCAGCACCAGGTTATATAGTGCGATCGCTCCGGATCGCTCGTGCCCGGGTGCCGCATGCAAGAGTTCGGTAAACAACAGTAGCGTTATTCCGGACAGGAAGAGTCCACTGAATAGGTTGACCGCGGTTAGGTAGAAGAGGTTTGGACTGAGCACGGTGAGAAGCGGCACCAGTCCCACTCCTAAACCGGACCATCCCATGGTGGCGAGGCCGCCCCGCCGTCGTGCCAACTCGCCCCACCAACGAAAGGTCACGATTTCCGTCGCTTGCGCCGCCATGGTGAAAAGTCCAATCCACAGCCCGGTGGCATGAGCGGTCCTTATTTGATAGATACTGAAGAGCGGCCAGCTCAATTGCCAGCCAAAGTTAAAAAAGGCGGCCAAGATGACATACCGGCGAAAACGCCGAACCTTCAACAAGTCAGACCAGGTGCTCCACCTAAGAGGTCGCGGGCGTTCGCCTCGCGATGGCTCGCGGTGCCGAATCAAGAACAGCACTTCCAGGCTGCCCAAAAGCGAGGCCACAACAAAGAGAAGCTGGTACGGTCCGGGGCGCTGAGGATCGAAAAGCTGTAGCACCACGCCGGTCAATATAGTTCCGCCCAGGCCCACGATGGTGATGAGGGCATTGCGACGACCGAAAAAGTTCTCCCGAAGCGCCGAAGGCACTAACTTGGCCATTAGTGCCTGCCAACTTAACGTGCCCAAGGTTTGCGGCACGTTTCCGGCCGCGTTGACGGCAACAACCAACGCCGGCGCATTTGTTCCGCCAAACAACGGCACGGCTGCCAGCAGCAGGTACGATAGGCGAGCCGCCAAAAAGCTGATGGCACTAAAGGTTCGGTATCGGGCCAGGCGGGGCACCAAAACCGCCCCAATCAGCGACCCTATCAGTCCCGCGAGTGCGGGCAGGGCGTTAAGCCACCCAATCAGCTGGTTGGATGCGTGTAGGGCGTCAATCATGTATAGCGGGACAAACGTGCTGACAATGCCCAGGGCGGTAGTTCCAAACGCACCATTATAGATAGAGTTCCGCACGTTTTGTCGGAGGCCGGGAAAGCGTTCAGGCGTGCTCGGGATGGAAGTCACTTCTTTCGACACAACTCTCATCATTATGCGCTCGTCCTGTGCGGCTTGGCTATATACCCGGTCAAAAAGAAGTGCGCGCCGGCCGACGCCATGGATGTAAAGAGCCATGGCAGATGATGCGGCACGCCACTTTAGGTTCCCTCACGCGCTGCTAAACCAATCGCGGTAGTGACACACGATGGCTTCATGGGGTACTCGGTGGCGACCAGGCCAAATGGGTGGGCGGCTTTTAGTGCCCTTTCAATAGTAACCACACCTGCTGGGCAAGTGGCGGCACCAAGTTTCGTGCTGCGGCTTCCGTCAGTAATTCTACTGGGCTTTCGGGGCGCGAGGAGATGCAGCAAGATATCAGCCGGTGTTGAGTGTCCGAGAGCGCTCGCAATGCCTGGATACAGTTCTGCCGTGTTTACGGGGACCAACTCGCAGTGATCTAACGCATTTCTGCTGGGATGCGCTGAGACTACTCGTGGCACGCACCTATCGGTCGAGCGGCCGTAACCTGACGATCACGTTACCCACGGCCGCTGGCAGGGGCTATCCGTTATCCGATATCAGCTATTGTTTCAGTAACCTTTGAGCAAACTTAGCGTTTAAGCTACAACCAAGTTTGAAAGAAGGCATATTAATTTTGCAAACCCTTCGACTCGCCAGTGCCGTGAGTTCGTGCCTGCTAACAGGTGTAATGTTGGCCGGATGTGGTTCATCCAAACCGGCTACTCAGTCGCATCATCGCAGTCATGGAAATCCAACGTCCACGACAGCCAGTCAGCCCGTTGGATCTTTGACGGTAGCCTCCGATATTCAATCCTTTCAGATGCTGAACCCTCAATCAGGATGGTTGTTAACTCAACATACGCTCTATCATCTCACACATGGCGGACGGGACACGACTAAAGTGCAAGCGAGTGCAAACGAGCCGCTAGCAGCCACGTGGTCTAATGGGCATGTTTACACCGCCGCAGTATTAGGTCAGAACCATGATGAAATTAAGATTCAATCCTCCATAAACGGGGGGAAGTCATGGTCATCTCTGGCCACGATTCATTCGCCCTATCCGCCGATGCAGATCATCATGCACCCCAACGGCTTGGGGTGGCTCGAAACCACTCCCGGCGCCGCAGGTGCCGAGATGCCTGCCCAATTATGGACAACGTCCAATGACGGCCGTCATTGGACGTTAGTGGCTCAATTCCCTATCCCAGAAGATATCGTTAACGGCCAGCCTCAAGTCCTGATAAACGGCGGACAGTTCCAATTTCTATCGAGCAACCAAGGTTGGCTCATTCCCTTCCCAACTCCGGCTGCGGATCAGACTTTTCTATATCACACAACAACCGGCGGCCACACATGGCTTCCTGTAGACATGCCATGGCCGGCCGGTCGGACATCAATCAATGTGCTCGACATTTCGGCATTGGCCACCAATGCGAGTGGGAATGGCCTTGTCATGGTTCAGTGGGGATCTAAAACAAATACGTGGCAAGCGGCGTCAATGGTTAATAATCACATTCAGGATTGGGGAACCCCGATGACCGGCGGTCCTAACCCAGTCTTCGCGACCACCACCAGCCCCACGACAATTTGGATGGCTAATAATCATACATTGTGGTCTATTACCGCCAACGCCACGTCCAACAAGCCCATCAGCAAACATGTAACCACCCATTTGCCGTTCACATCGCCCATCGCTCTGCAGATGTCTCTTCGCAAGGGATGGGCCCTATCGCTCAATAACGCCAATCACCCGGTGCTGTGGACGACCACCGATGGTAGTGTGCACTGGCACCGGGTGACATGACTTAGGGCCTTATCACGACACGACGGGCACCGGACAATAGTTGCTCAATGCCGTCGCAAAATCGAGGTTCGGGTTCCCGTGATCCAAGTCGATGCGGCTGGAGGAGCCCGAAACCGTGGCGTCTCCGTAATATTGCCACAAAACGGTCGACTGACCTAAGGCAATGCCGCAACTTTTCTCGGTATTGCAATCGTTATCCGTATTCCACGGGGGCGTGTCAGACGGATTGCCAGCATAGGGCGATCCGGGCTTTCCCGACGCCCCATTAAATTCGACCTATGCAACTCAGCGTGCGAAAGCACGTGACGGTAGGAACCCGTCGGGCAATGGAAACTGAGGTGTGTCGACTGCTGTCTGTCCCCGGATTCCCCGAAGGCTGCGAGGCACACGGTACGCGTCATCCTTGGTTAGGCGGGCGTGAACCAGCATAGACTGATGGCGGCTGGGCGTGCGAGCGATAGGGTGGTGGACGCATAAGTGCAACTCTACGGGACCGCGCACCAATGCGGCGTGAGCAATCACCGTTCCGCCGTATCAACGATAAAACCCCTCTTGCTGTCGTGCCTCGGGGAATCATCTCGGCTGCGTTATCAAATGCGCCGTAATATGCCAAGCTTTAGCCATGGGGTATCCCCTCCGGTTGGGTCGTGTGGGGATTCCCTCCGGTCAAAAGGCACTCACCGTCAGGCGAAAGTCTTTCGCATAACCTACCAACTTCCCAGAATTTGCGCTAGCTTAAAATATGTGCTCAGTCTTAGAAAATCTAATATGTTGGCGGTTATCCCCCGCAATCGTGGAACACGTAAAATGTATCCGGTCGTCAAGACCAGACATTAACAGGATTCGGCGAACGATCATTCCAAGTAACCGGAGGCCTTCGGGCGACCGGATAGGGGGCATTGGCTTACCCCTTGTTGAGTAAAGCTCTTTGGAGTTTCTCACAAGAATCCCCTACCTTTAGGCATGAGGAGCATCAATCTCACGGATCATTCTTGGGCTCCTTCTCGCGGTCCCGGCCACCACGCTTCGTCAAGAATCATGCCGCGCCCGTGGGGGCGAAACCCCAACTGTTCGTAGAACGGCTCCTTGCCTTCGGCGGAAAAGAGCGCGATGAAAGAAAAGTTGCGGCCCACAAAGGGTTCGACCGCCCGGCGCATAACGGCTCGGCCGACGCCGCGGTGCTGATAGTCTGGATCGACAATCACGTCCCAGATGGTCGCATAGTACACACCGTCGGTAATGACCCGCGCCGTAGCAATTAGGCGCTGATCCTCCCATGCATGCACGAACAGGTCGGTTTCTTCCAGAGCAAGGCGAATGCTTTCCGGATTACGTCCCTGAGCAAAGGGGATGCGGTCCCAAAGCTTTTTGATATCTACTGTGGCAACGTGGGTTCCTGTGCGGATTTCGATCGCGAACGCTCCTTTGATGGATATATTTGGGATTCCCGCATAGCATGTCCCAGGGGGATTGTCATGGGGGGACGTAGTATTGTTCTAGCAGGAAATCCAAACGTGGGCAAGTCGGTGGTGTTCACCCAGCTCACCGGCCGCTACGCTGAAGTGTCAAACTTTCCGGGCACGACGGTGGAAGTGCTCGAGGGCCGCATCGGATCCGACCGGCTGGTCGACACGCCCGGCATATACGGCCTCAGCCGATTCACCGACGAAGAACGGGTGTCGGTGGATGCGATCCGGGATGCGGATCTGGTGGTGCAGATTGTGGACGGCACGCGCTTACCGCGCGACTTGTTTCTCACCTGGCATTTAATTGACGCACGAGCTCCGCTAATCGTGGCCGTCAACATGATGGACGAGGTGCGGCGACATCAGGGGAGCGTGGACACCGCGCTCCTCGAGCAACTACTGGATGTTCCCGTTGTGCCTGTCTCAGCATTGACTGGGGAAGGAATTCAGGCCCTAAAGAGTCTTATCCATCGTGGCGGGCGTGTGTCGCCAAAAGGAGGGGAGATGAGCGCCCCGCATTCCTCCGATCCCATGGAGGTACTTTTATGGAATGAAGAAGATCTCGTGGCGATGACTGAGGCTGGTGAGCGGCCGCCCGTCAATAACCGAGGCGCACTGTACAGTGAACGCCGCCTGCGGGCTGACCGTACGGCCGAACTGGCATTTCGGCCCACGGCCCAGACCCAGGGACTGGGCCAGTGGCTCGGCCATGTCCTACTAACGCCGTTGGGCAGCGCACTGTCGATCGGGGTCGTTTTGGCGCTGGTGTATTACCTGATAGGCGTGGTGGTCGCGGATGTGGTGGTCTCTCACTTAGAACAAGCGATGACGGCCTGGGTCATTCCCGCTATTGCCGGGTTGGTGAATCATATAGTTCCGCGGGACACGGTACCGTATCGTCTCTTGGTGGGCCAATACGGGTTAATCTCCGCCGGGTTGGTGTACCTTATCGCTTTGCTCCTGCCCCTTATCGTTGCGTTTTACCTGTTGTTGGCCGCCATGGAGGACTCCGGCTACCTGCCGCGGCTGGCCACCATGCTGGATCGGCTGTTCCTCCGCTTGGGCCTGAACGGCCGAGCGGTCATCCCGCTGGTGCTGGGATTTGGCTGTGTCACCATGGCGACCGTGACGACGCGGATTCTCTCGACCGAGCGCGAGCGAACCGTCGCAACCATTTTACTCGCCTGGACCATTCCCTGTTCTGCGCAAATGGGTGTCATTACCGGTCTATTGGCGGGAATTGGCTGGCGCTATGCGGTAACCTATGCTCTCATCATCATGGGGTTGTTTGTGGCGGTAGGAACGGCGTTGGATCGCACACTGCCGGGGAAACCGGCAGCTTTGCTGCTGGATTTGCCGCCCATGCGGGCACCTTCGCTCAGCAACATGCTGGAAAAGACCCGAATTAAGGTGGGAGGCTTTTTACGCGAGGCGGGTCCCTTATTCCTGGTCGGCTCCGTCATTATCGAGCTTGCCGAGGTGACCGGTATTTTGCCGTGGCTTTCCACGCACCTTCAGCCGTTTATGGAATGGTGGCTGGGCATGCCCGGGTCCGCGACGCCGTCCTTCATTCTGGGCTTCATTCGCCGCGACTTCGGCGCGGTAGGCCTTTACGCGGGGGGCTTGTCCCCGCATCAAATCCTTACCGGCGCGGTTACCCTGACCTTATTCGTCCCCTGTATTGCCTCGACGCTGGTGATCTTAAAAGAACGGGGGTTGCGCCAGGGGAGCGCGGTCTGGCTGGGATCAATCGCCTTGGCGCTTTTGGCAGGAGGGCTCACGGCGCGCTTAGGTCCTGGCTAGCATAGGATAGCCGGGGGGGATGTGATGAACCAGACGTGGTATTGCCCCACTTGCGAGTATCATCTTCAGGTATATCAAGCGCGTTGCCCGCGCTGCGCCACCGTGCTCACCGAGGCGCTGGCCCAAGCCTGCAAGTCTTGCCGACTCAAAGACTCCTGCGGGCCGGGGTTGCCGTCAGCGCGGCCCAAGAGGGGTTTGTTGTGGGGGACAGAGCCCTAGGCTATAATGACGCTGAGGTGTTGAGTATGCGTGTGCAATCTGGCCAAATTGCGGTCGGATTGGCAGCCCTGTTGCTGGGATTAATGGTTGCGGTGCAATTCCGCCTACAGGAGGTTGTTCCTCAGCCATCAAACACCGACCAACTGCTCGCGCTCTTGAAACAAGCCGATCAGAAGGGAACCCAACTAAGCCAACAGGTCGCGCATCTGCACATGCAGCTGAATCAGCGGTTGAGTCGCGAGGCGTCTGCGCGCCGCCTCAAGCAGGAGCTTTCCCAAGATGAGATTCTTGCCGGAACGGTACCGGTCAAGGGACCGGGCGTTACCGTGGTTTGGTCGAATAGTGGAGCCCCCGCCGCCTATCAAATCACCGATATTGATTTGTTGCTTTTAGTGAACGAACTGCGCGCTGCCGGGGCCGAGGCGATCTCCATCAACGGTCAGCGTATTACCGCTCAGACCGAGATCCGCTCGGCGTCAAATTATATTTTGATCAACCAGGCGCAAACCCAATCCCCCTTCACCGTCAAAGCGATTGGGCAGCCTTCGGCCCTCTCGGGGGCATTGACATTGGCTGGCGGGCTGTATGATGAGTCGAAGCAGGAGGGGCTGTCGATGACCATTACCAAAGAGAAGACCGTGGATATTCCCGCGGCACCCCCGGCGATACTGTCCAATATTTCGCCCAAAGAGACCCCTTAGGGGCGCCGAGGGTGAGAAAGGTTGTGCACAGCGATGGGTGAGGAACAAGGACAACGCATTACATATCAAGATGGCAGAATTTCCGTGCCCGATTATCCCATCATTCCTTTTATCGAAGGGGATGGGATTGGACCGGACATTTGGCGGGCCACCCAAAGGGTGGTTGATGCTGCCGTGGCCAAAACGTACGGCGGTCGCCGCCGCATTGCTTGGATAGAGGTATTGGCCGGCGAAAAGGCGTACAATGCGACCGGACAATGGCTGCCGGATGAGACGCTGGAGACCTTGAAGGCCTATAAAGTCGGGATTAAAGGGCCCCTGACCACGCCGGTCGGCGGCGGCATCCGGAGTCTCAATGTGACAATTCGCCAAGAACTGGACTTGTACGCTTGTGTTCGGCCGGTGCGTTATATCCCGGGGGTTCCGTCGCCCATGCGCGAGCCCGGGCAGGTCGACATGGTTATTTTCCGAGAGAATACCGAGGACGTGTATGCCGGCATCGAGTGGCCCAGCGGATCGCCTGAGGCTCAGAAGTTGATTCAATTTATCAATCAGGAGTTGGGGAAGACCATTAGTCTGGGTGCCGGCATCGGTATTAAGCCGATAACCCGCGAGGGCAGTGAACGGCTGATCCGCCGCGCCATTCAATATGCCATCGACCACAATCGGCGTTCCGTGACCCTGATGCACAAGGGCAACATCATGAAGTTTACGGAAGGGGCATTCCGTGATTGGGGTTATCAGCTGGCGGCCCGCGAGTTTCCCGACCAGGTCATTAGTGAAGAGAAGCTCTACCAGCAGTATGACGGCAAGCTGCCGCAGGGCCGCATTTTGCTCAAGGACCGCATTGCCGATATCACCTTCCAGCAGGTGTTGCTGCGGCCGGCGGAATATGACGTGATCGCATGTCCCAACTTAAACGGCGATTATTTGTCGGACGCGTTGGCGGCCCAGGTCGGCGGCGTGGGTATGGCGCCCGGGTCC
This sequence comes from Bacillota bacterium, assembly GCA_021820965.1. Lineage (GTDB taxonomy): Bacteria > Bacillota > Sulfobacillia > Sulfobacillales > Sulfobacillaceae > Sulfobacillus_B. Next base: position 19,490 of record JAKACZ010000041.1, read on the forward strand.
AACATCTCCGATGAGGTAGCGGTCTTTGAAGCGACGCACGGCACGGCGCCCAAATACGCCAATTTGGACAAGGTTAACCCGAGCTCGCTGATCCTCTCGGCGATTATGATGCTGGAACATCTGGGGTGGCAGGAAGCGGCCGAGCGGATTCGCCAGGGGCTGGAGCGGACGATCGCCGCCAAAGTCGTCACTTACGACCTGGCGCGTCAACAGCCGGGCGCGCGCGAGGTGAAGACATCGGAATTTGGCAGTGCCATTATTGACGCACTGTAGTGCGAAAAGGGGTGTATGATATGTTTCGTCGACACAAGATTACGGTCATCGGTTCGGGAGCGACAGGTGCCACGACCGCCCACTTGTTGGCGCTCAAAGAGCTAGGCGATGTCGTACTGGTGGATATTCAAGAGGGGGTTCCGCAGGGAAAGGCTCTGGATATGTGGGAGTCGGGCCCGATCGAGAACTTTTCAATGAAAGTGGCCGGCACCAACGACTACGAGGTCACGGCCGGTTCGGACATTATTGTCGTAACCGCGGGCGTTCCGCGCAAAGAGGGTATGAGCCGCAATGATCTGCTCAAAGTGAATTCGGAAGTGGTCTTTGCCGTAGTGGAGGAGGCCAGCCGAGTATCACCCGATGCCATCCTGGTGGTTCTGACCAATCCCGCCGATGTCATGGCCTACGTGGCGCAAAAGGCGAGCGGCTTTCCCACTAACCGTGTGATCGGCCAGGCCGGGGTGTTGGACTCGGCCCGGTTCCGCACTTTCCTAGCGGACGCGTTGAACGTCTCCCCTAAGGACATCTCCGCCTTCGTGATGGGGGGTCACGGCGACGATATGGTGCCGTTAGTCCGCTACTCGTACGCGGGCGGAATCCCCATCGAGAAACTGCTTGCCCAGGAGACCATTGATCAAATCGTCAAACGCACCCGCACCGGCGGTGGTGAAGTGCTGGGATTGATGAAGAGCTCCGCCTTTTACGCGCCGGCCTCGTCGCTCGCGGAAATGGTCAAAGCGGTGCTCTTGGATGAACGGCGCATCCTGCCGGTTATCAGCTATCTTGACGGCGAGTACGGGGAACACGACATCTATGTCGGTGTCCCTGCCATCGTTGGCGGCAATGGAGTGGAAAAGGTGCTGGAGGTGGACTTTACCGAGGAGGAAAAGGCTGCTTTTCAAAGGTCGGTGGCCTCAGTGCGTCAACCCTTATCGTTATTATCGCTAGGTGCGAAAGGATAGGCTGAGGATGGAAAGCCGGGAAAAGGCGCTCAAGTACCACGACGATCATCGCGGTAAGATCCAAATTGTCTCCAAAGTGCCGGTACGCAATCAGGACGACTTGTCGCTGGCCTACACCCCAGGGGTAGCTGAGCCCTGCCGGGAGATCCACCGGGATCCGACCCTGGTCAACCGCTACACCAACCGTGCCAATACCGTCGCGATTATTACAGACGGGTCGGCCGTTTTGGGATTGGGGGACATAGGGCCGGCCGCCGGACTTCCGGTGATGGAAGGAAAATCCATCCTGTTTAAGATGTTCGGCGGCGTGGACGCCTTTCCCCTGTGCGTCGACACTCATGATCCGGAGAAGATTGTCGAGCTCGCACGGCTTTTAGAGCCTTCCTTCGGTGGGGTCAATTTGGAAGATGTGGCTGCGCCCCGCGCCTTCGAGATTGAGGCGGGACTAAAGCGCGAGCTGTCTATTCCCGTCTTTAACGACGATCAGCACGGCACCGCGGTGGTGGTCGGCGCGGCCCTGCTCAACGCGTTGCGCTATACGCGAAAGCGCATCGACGAGGTGCGGATTGTGTTTAACGGGGCCGGAGCTGCCGCTATCGCCACCACGCGCCTCTTACTAGAATTGGGGGCCAAAGATGTCTCGTTGGTGGATCGAGCCGGCCTTCTCTACGAGGGCCGGGAAGGGGATATGAACCCATACAAAGCGGACATCGCCCGGGTCACCAACCTTGAGCGCCGTCAAGGCGACTTGCCGCGCGCGCTTCAAGGCGCGGACGTGTTCATTGGCGTGTCCGTGGCTGGCGCGCTGACCATGGAGATGGCCCGAGGCATGAATCCCGACAGCATTGTCTTCGCGTTAGCCAACCCGGTTCCCGAAATTTGGCCGGTGCACGCGCTAGAGTCTGGTGCGCGGGTAGTGGGGACGGGCCGTTCGGATTTTCCCAACCAGATTAACAACGTTCTGGGATTTCCCGGGATCTTTCGGGGTGCGCTTGACGTGGGTGCCACCGACATCAACCAAGCCATGCGGGTGGCAGCGGCGCGGGCGCTGGCCGGACTGATTCCCGAAGACCAACTGCGCGACGATTACATCATTCCCAACCCCATGGACCGGCGAGTGGCTCCGGTCGTAGCCGCCGCGGTGGCAGAGGCGGCGAACATCTCAGGGGTGGCCACTGGCGATGTGTCGCCCGAATGGGTGGGCAAGCATTGCCGCACCTTAGTCGATGAGATATTGGGAACCGAAGAGAAAATTCTCGAGGGGGACATCTAGTGAAGCAGTACGAATATCTGGCTAAGGGCGTGCTTCGCGACCGCGGCATTCCCATCCCGCCGGGTCGGCTGATCAATACGCCGCAAGAAGCCACCCAAGCCGTACAGGAAATCGGTCCTGCGGCCTTGAAGGCCCAGGTTTTGGTAGGGGGCCGCGGAAAGGCTGGCGGCATTCGCTTTGCCACTACCCCGGAGGAGGCCCGCAAAACCGCTCAGGACATGCTAGGCATGGATCTTAAAGGATACACCGTGGAGCGGCTTTACGCCGAGAGCAAGCTCGACATCGAGCGGGAGTTCTACATATCGGTCACGACGGACCGCAACAAGAAGGTGCCGTTGGTGATGGCGTCGTTGGCAGGCGGGGTGGAGATCGAAGACGTGGACGATGCCCAGATTGTCCGCCGGTGGGTGGACCCCCGCGTGGGCGTCATGCCGTATTTTGGCCGGGAATTGGCCCAGCGCTTGGGACTGCAAGGTGGACTGGCCCGGGAACTCGCCGACTTGGTGACCAAGCTCTATCAAATCTATCGCGAGCGCGATGCCGAATTAGTGGAAATCAACCCGCTGGCGGTGGTGGGCGGCCATTTGATGGCGGCCGACGCGCGGCTCAATATAGACGATAGTGCGCTATTCCGCCACAAGAACTTGGAACTGATCGAAGAGGGCTCGGCACTGGAGAAGAGGGTACACCAGATTGGCTTGGCCTACGTGGAATTGGACGGGGACATTGCCATTATGGCCAACGGTGCCGGCATGGCCATGGCTACGGTCGATGCCATTCAATACTTTGGCGGAAAGCCCGCCAACTTTCTCGATGCCGGCGGGGGCGCATCGGTGGAACCGACCGCTCAGGCTTTGGACGTCTTGGTTTCCATGAATCCCAAGGTCATCTTTATCAACATCTTTGGCGGCATCACCCGCTGCGATGATGTGGCACAGGCGATATTGCAGGTGAAAAACTCTACCGGAATTCCTGTGCCACTGGTGGTGCGTTTGGTCGGTACCAACGAGCACGAAGGGGTACGACTGTTGGAAGACGCCGGCATCTCCGCGTTTTCGGACATGGCGCCGGCGGCCAAACGCGCGGTAGAGTTAGCAGGGGAGGGCCGGTCATAATGGCAGTATTGCTGACCAAAGACTCGAAAATCCTGGTGCAGGGCATCACCGGCAACCAGGGGCGGTTTCATACCAAGCAGATGTTGGCGTACGGTTCCAATGTGGTTGGCGGTATTTCTCCCGGTAAATCCAGCCAAACGGTGGAAGGCTTGCCCGTCTTCGATACGGTGGAAGAAGCCGTGGAAACCACCCAAGCCGACGCGTCCATCGTGTTTGTGCCGGCGCCGTTCGCCAAGGACGCGGCATTCGAGGCGATGGAAAACGGGATTAAACTGATCGTGATGATTCCCGAGCACATTCCGGTGCAAGATTCCATCGACATTGTGACCCGGGCGAACGAATTGGGCGTCACCGTGATCGGACCCAATACCTTTGGCATCATCTCGCCGGGCGAGCATACCAAGATGGGCATTATGCCCAACCACATCTACACGCCGGGTCCGATTGGGGTTGTCGCCCGTTCGGGAACGCTAAGCTACGAGATTGCCTTTAGTCTCACGAATGGTGGTTTCGGCCAGACCACTGTGGTCGGAATGGGGGGCGATCCCGTTGTCGGCCAGACCTTCATTTCCGTCCTGCACCACTTCAAGGATGACCCGAACACCAAAGGAGTGGTCATGGTGGGCGAAATCGGCGGAAGCGCCGAAGAAGAGGCGGCCGAGTATCTCAAGAGCTTCGGCAAACCGGTTGTCGCTTATTTGGCTGGCCGCGCCGCACCTGCGGGGAAGCGAATGGGTCACGCCGGCGCCATTATCGAACGCGGCCGTGGAACCTTGGAGTCAAAGGAAAAAGCGTTGAGCGCGGCGGGTGCCAGCGTAGTGACCATGCCCTGGCAGGTTGTGGATGCCTTGCGCGAGGTCATGGCGGGTGTGTAGGTCCTCCCGTAAAAAAACAGCCGCTCGTCTCTTGGACGGGCGGTTTTTGCAACCGTAGTGTGCGCTTGAGCGTTATTATTAAAGAGAAGAGACAATAGAGGAGGCGAAGACAGTGCCGGAGACTCCAAACACGAACTCGTCGACCCGACCGGTGGCGGTTGTTGTCCACCAATGCCGGCGCTGCGGCCAGTCGTTCCCGTACCGATTTGACGGACGTTACGACCCGACTCATTTGGTGGACATCGACTATATTTGCAGGGCCTGCTTCGATGCGTATATACGCGAGCGGGAAGTGGCTGACTGCGCATAACGCAGCGGTTCTCGGGGGCGACCAGTTTCCATGGCACTCGCCAAGTCCATTCGATTGCCGGCAAATACCGCGAGGTGGAGGAGAGGCAATCGAGCCTCACCTCGGCCCTCGTAGGTGGGCGAGTTCCGAAGACCGGGTTCAGCGCCCGAGCCCGCGACGAATCAAGCACGTCATGATGGTCGTACAACGCGGTACCAGAACCGAGGCGGTTCACGGACGGGTAAAGTGGCCGGACAGGTATCGCTGGCCTTCGCCGATGACCGCCTCATATCAGTTACGGTTTGGCCGCGCGGCTATGAGTTAGTATCGCGTGTATCCAACGGCCCAGTGAGCTCGACCGCATGGCCATCACTCGCGGAAGCCGGGCAGACGAGGTACCCGACCCCGGAAGCTAAAGGCCCCCGCCAAAGCCATGGCACCGCCCAAGATGGCCGAATGCCCATAGAATGCCCATACCCGCCCGATTCTCAGTGTGGACACACAAAGCCTTAATCGTACGTGGGCGCCGTGTTGCTCTGGTTGCGGGGCCAGCGTGGTATGATAATAGGGATAGTGTTGATACTGGGATAGGTAAGCCTGAAGCAGGATGGTGACGCGGTGAAGATTCTAGCGGTGGGCGTCAATCATCGGGATGCACCATTGGCGGTGCGCGAACGCGTTGCACTGGGTCCGGAGATGCTAGGCCGTGCGTATGCTGTGCGCGATAACATTCGGCATCAAGACGGCATCGTCATTCTATCCACGTGCAATCGTACTGAGCTGTATGTAGCCGGCGAGGTGCTCTTGGCCGACGTGTTGTCCTGGTGGGAGGGATTAGTCGGCGTCCCGCGGGCGGAGTTTTCTGAAGCGTTATTTTGGCTGAACGGCATCGAGGCGGCTGAACACCTGATGCGGGTAGCTGCCGGCATCGATTCTATGGTGCTAGGCGAGACGCAAATTCTCGGCCAGGTTAAAGACGCCTATCAACATGCCGTACAGCATGGGGCCGTTGGCCGTTTGCACCGTCTCTTTCAATATGCCTTTCGTGCGGGCAAGCGGGCGCACAGCGAAACCGACATCGGGCGTAACGCGCTGTCGTTGGGCCACGCGGTGGTGGAACTTTCTCGAAAGGTGTTCGGAACCGTGGAAGATCAGTCGGCCTTGGTGATTGGGGCCGGAGAGACAGCTCGGCTGGTTGCCCGCCACCTCAAAGCGCAAAACGTCGGTGACTTGGCTATAGCCAACCGCACGCGCACGCGCGCGGAGGCACTGGCGGAAGAACTGGGAGGACGGGTTGTGGACCTGGGATGTCTGGCCGGCGCGATGCGCCGCGCTGACATCATCGTCTCCTGCACCAGCGCCCCCCGCCCCTTGATTTCGCGTGAAATGGCCCAGGAAGCGTTAAGGGGACAATCCCACAAATTCCGATTTTTCTTTGATATGGCGGTTCCGCGGGATATCGATCCGGGGGTGGCGGATTTGAGCCGCAGTATTTTTCTTTATGATATTGACGATGTGACCCGTGTTGTGGATGCGAATTTGGCAAAGCGCCAGCGCGAGGTACAAAAGGTGGAACGGCTAATCGCTGAGGAGGTGGTTCAGTTCCAAGAAGAAATGGGAGCAAGCCAGGTGGGACCGGTGATCCGCTCGCTCAGAGAGAAAGCGGAGAGTATTCGCCAAAAAGAGTTGGAAAAGGCGTTGAATCGCCTGCCTAACTTGTCGGAGGAGGAGCGGGCGGTCGTGGCTGACACCACGCGCCTTATCCTCAACAAATTTCTGAATGACGCCATGGTTTCCATGCGAAGCTGGGGGAAGGACGAGCAAAAGCGCTCTTACGTCGATGCCGTTCGCGAGTTGTTTCGGTTGGCGGATGAGCAAGCGGATAGCATCGGCGCCGACGGGGGCGTGGCGTTATCGAGCAAGTAGGAACCGGAGGAGCATCGTGGGAGCCTTTTTGCTGGTACTCACCCTGACGGGATATCTGGGCACAGCCATTCTGTCAGTGGCACAGCTGTACGACATGAAACGGGCCAAATGGGCCAAAGGGTTGGCATGGCTGGGGTTTTTGGCCGAGACGGCCTGGCTGATATTGCAAGCGGGAAGGGGACCGGTCACCCTGTCACAATGGGTGGCTTTTTTTGTGTGGATGGCGGTTGGTCTCTATTTAACCTTGTCGCAACGGCTGGGATTGATGCCGATGGGCGCGTTTTTGCTGCCTACCACGTTTGCCATCTGGGCTTTTGGCATGGCGGTGTCAAATGGCGCACGGGTTGATAATGCGGCGCACAGCGGGTTTTGGGTGCCCGCCCATTGGTTCTTGAGCGCTCTGGCAGACGTTTGCTTTTTGCTGACGGCGGTTTTCGCTATCATGTACATAGAGAAAGAGCGGGAGCTGAAGTCCAAAGAAGTCGAGTTGTTTTACTATCGGCTCCCGGCACTGGATGCGCTGGACGGGTGGATGGCGCGGCTCTTGGCCGCGGGCTGGGCGATCGATACGCTCGCGCTTGTGACCGCGTCGTTGACACTGCACTCGATATTGCACTCGGGTCCGGTCTGGTCGGTGCCACCATGGGGCTCGTTGGTCATGTGGATGATATACGGGTTCTTGCTGTCGACGCGATTGGTGGGAAGATGGCGAGGCCACCGCTTGGCCCGCGGGTGTATGCTGGCGTTTTTGGGTGTCTTGATCGTGGTGTTCGGCATCAATTTGACCTCGCTGGGCGGGCGGCACTTGGTACCCGCCCTGTAGCGAGAGGCTGGAGGCAGCGTATTGGCACATATCAGAGTGGGAACCCGGTCGAGTGCGTTGGCGCTGGCTCAGACAGACCTGGTGGCGGCTCTTTTGCACCGCGCAGGACACACAGTGGACATTGTCACGATGCAAACGCGGGGGGACCAGGTGTTGGATCGGTCGCTCAATCAAATCGGCAGCAAGGGTGTTTTCACCGAGGAGTTGGAGCAAGCGCTATTATCGGACCGTGTGGATTTGGCGGTACATTCCCTCAAGGATTTGCCCACTGAACTCCCGCCGGGTCTGGTGGTTGGCGCCTACACGTTCCCGTCCGACCGGCGGGACGTGCTGCTGACCGACGGCGCTACGCTACGCAACATGAAGCCCGGTACCCGGCTCGGCACCTCAAGTGTCCGGCGAACCGCCTTTATCCGTGCGGTTCGTCCCGACGTCGTGCTTGTTCCAGTTCGCGGAAATCTGAAGACGCGCATTGACAAGTGGCGATCCGGGGCCTTTGATGGATTGGTGCTGGCCGCGGCCGGTGTGCTGAGGCTGGGTTGGGAACACCTTATTACCGAGTATCTGGATCCGGGGGTAATTACACCTAGCCCCGGTCAAGGTGTTCTCGCAGTCGAGGTCGCGCAACACCGTCGCGATTTGCGCGAACTGATGGCGCAAATTAATGATGTGCGGGCACAAATTGTCGCAGTGGCGGAGCGCGCGGTGCTGGACGAGGTGGGAGGAGGGTGCCAAATTCCTTTGGGTGCGTATGGCGAGTGGCGCAGCGATACTACCCTCTCGCTGTTGGCGCAGGTCGCCGGTCTGGATGGCACACCGGTCATAAAAAAGGCGGTAACTTGTTCGGCCCGAGAGGCGGAACAGGCGGGGCGCATCATTGGTCGCTATCTCCGGGAACATGGTGCTCTAGAATTGATACAAACTCAAGAGGGGTGATCAACCGGTGCTAACCATCGTCGGAGGAGGACCTGGCCTCCCCGGTTTGCTCACGCAGGCGGCCGTGAACGCGTTGGAACGCGCAGAGACCATCTATGTTGAGCCTGAAGTTCGGGAAGTCCTGAGCGGCCGCCGCGACTTGCAATCGAAAGTGCGAGCACCAGGGTCCAGGCCCAAAGGTCCCGGCGATACAAACGGCGAAACCGCCTGGGTAGTGCCCGATACTCCGGCTTTGTTCGCGCCGGTGCGCCGACTCCTCGAAAGGTTTGCCCCGGCCGAGTTGGCATCAATCCGCCTTCTCTCCGGGGTTCCAAGCTTCGTGAACCAATTGGACCGAGACGGTGTGCTACTGCCTGAGCATGCGGCCACGTTACACGATGCCGGCGGACAAACGCTGGTGGTCTGGAGTCATGGGCGCTGGGAGGGTCCGTGGCTACATAAGCGCATTCCCTGGGAAACCGCCCGCCCGCTGCATGGCCGCCAGGTTATTTTGCTTCGCGGTGGACGTGGTGCCCAGCGGGCCAGGCGCTGGTTGGAGGATTGGGGTGCGGAGGTTCAAATATGGCCGGTTTCCCGGCTGTCCGATCCGGATACATACGAGCCGGTTGACCAGGCCATCCGTCGGATTGCTCGCTATGATTGGATTATCTTCACCAGCGGGGAGGCGGCTGAGCGGTGGCTCGAGCGTATGCAAAAGCTGGGCCAGGACATTCGGCAAATGCGCGCCAAAATTGCAACTGTAGGTCCCGAGACCGCCGCACAGCTACGCGAACACGGTTTGGTAGCTGACCTCATGCCCAGCCGCGATTTCAGCCAAGAAGGCTTGGCCGAGGCATTTCGGGAGGTTCCGCTACGGGGATCCACCGTGCTGTTTCCAGGCGGGCAACTGACCCGTGATTTTTTGAGCGACGAACTGAGGGGACGCGGAGCCTTAGTGGACAATATCGTACTCTATCGCAACCAGCCGGTGCCGTTATCGCTGTCGCTGCGCCACGCCATCCGGACCGAGTCCGCCGATGCGATGTTAGTGACCGCTGCATCCCAGTGCGAATATTTGATGGATCAGCTGACGATGGAGGACCGACGACATTTGGACCGCATCCCCGTCTTCTCTATCGGCCCGTTGACCACTCGCACCTTGCAACATTATGGAATTGAGCCGGCCGACGAAGCGGTCGAGCCTTCGTTGAGGCTTCTGGTCGAATGCGTGCGCGACTACTATGCCCGGGAGAGCGAGCAAGGCTGATATAATGAGTCCGAAAGGCGTGATGTGATGTTTCCCCGAGAAAGGCCGCGCCGCTTGCGAACGACGGCGTCCTTACGCGAACTGGTGCGCGAAACCCGGCTCTCGGTGGACCAGTTAATTTATCCTGTATTTGTGACCCACGGGGAGGGAATTAAAGCACCGATCCGATCCATGCCGGGCATCTACCAGTGGTCGATCGACGTGTTAATCGGCCATTTGAGCCAAGCATATCAACGGGGCGTGCGGGCCTTCCTCTTGTTCGGCATCCCTCAGGTCAAGGATCCGCGGGGCCAGGAGGCGTACGCTCCCGACGGCATCGTGCAGCGGGCGCTCCGCTCCATTCGGGAGGCACTGCCGGAGGCGATTTTAATTGCTGATCTGTGTTTGTGCGAGTATACCGATCATGGTCACTGTGGCGTTCTCAAAGGCCAAATGGTGGATAACGACGCAACATTGGATCTCTTGGCCAAAACGGCAGTCGAGCAGGCACGCGCCGGTGCCAGCATGGTGGCGCCTTCGGATATGATGGACGGGCGGGTCGGAGCCATCCGTAGCGCGCTCGACGCACATGGTTTGGAGGAGATCCCCATTATGTCCTACGCGGCCAAATATGCGTCCGGGTTCTATGGACCGTTTCGCGAGGCCGCAGAAAACGCTCCTGCGTTTGGCGACCGCCGGGCGTACCAGATGGACCCGGCCAACCGTCGCGAAGCGATGAAAGAGGTGTTACAGGACCTCGCAGAAGGGGCGGATATGGTGATCGTCAAACCGGCGCTTCCTTACTTGGATGTGCTGTCAGACGTACGGCGCGCCGTATCGGTTCCCGTCGCGGCCTACCAAGTGTCGGGAGAGTTTGCGATGATCGAGGCTGCCGCACAAAACGGATGGATTGAACGGGAACGGGTAATTATGGAATCCCTGACCGCTATTGCACGGGCCGGTGCTGATATGATTATCACGTATTGGGCTTTTGAAGCGAGTCAATGGCTTTCCCGGTGAACGCAAAGGGAAGGAGCGGGAGCGATGGAATCAAACCGAAACAGCACACGTCCCATTTTCAACTATGCCATTTGGCTTTTTGACATGAATGCCGACGACGTGTTTGACCGCGATCGGCACCTGATTATCGATTCCAGTTTGGGACTCGTTGAGGAAGACGGGGATGCTCCTCTCCCTTCCCTATTGTTCAACCCGGAATTAGGAGATCACTAAGGCCGTATGCCGCGAAAAACGCAGCGGGATGTGCTGCGCGTAAGCCTAGGAATTTAAACAAACGAAGTTGCGGTGCTTTGGAATTGGGTCAACCACCCCGGCCTGAAGGGGGAGCGCGAGGGAGACCTCGGCTCCATCGGTTGGTTAGCTTTAATCCCGCCGGGGCGTCAGTTCGTTCGATTGGTGCAGAGCCGGGACTGCTTCTTTCCTTGTGCCATCGGGCAACCCGACAGAACATGGGCGCGAGAGCCTGCGCGAGCGGAAAGACGGTTGGCAGTACCGCAAACGCCGCATCAGCGCTTTAGAAGAAGGGGGGGAGCGGCGCTCCGGCCTGAAGGCCGGATTCCCTTGCCGCTAATTCAACATGGACCACCATGATGCAGCCGCAAATGCGGCGATGCGGGCCATTCCGGCCGTTCAGACGGTGATGCGGGCTATGCCCGAGGATGGTGCGCTGGCTGTGGTGTGGGTGCAAGCCGGCGTGCGCCAGGTGCTGGCCGACATCCGCGCGGACGTGCAACGAGGAGGCCAGGTTCCCCTAATAGCCGACATTATCCGGATGGCCGCGAATCGGGCGCGGCAGTTGGCGCGTCCCCAACTGCGCCCCTTGATTAATGCGACCGGAGTCATGGTGCATACGAATTTGGGCCGGTCGCCGCTTCCCACCGAGATGATGGACCATCTGAACCAGATCGCGACACAGTATTCCACGTTGGAGTATCGGCTGACCGAAGGCGTGCGTGGTTCGCGTCATGAGCATATTGAGGGGCTTTTAGCGGAACTGGCCGGGGCCGAGTCAGCCATGGTTGTTAACAACAACGCGGCGGCTGTGCTGTTAGCGCTTTCCACCGTGGCCCAACATCATGAGGTGGTGGTATCTCGCGGTGAGCTGGTGGAAATTGGCGGGTCTTTCCGCATTCCCGAAGTCATGGCCCTGTCCGGGGCTCGGTTGGTCGAGGTGGGCGCCACCAACAAGACTCACCTGTATGACTATGAGCGTGCCATCCATGAGGACACCGCGCTATTGCTCAAAGTGCATCAATCTAATTTTCGTCAAATTGGTTTCGTGGATAGTGTGCCCCGTTCGGATCTGGTGGCTCTGGGTCAGAGCCGCGGCATTCCCGTGATGGAGGACTTGGGTAGCGGGGTGCTGCTGCCTATTGAGATGGACGGGTATACCGAGCCCACCGTACAGGACGTGGTGAAAGACGGAGTGGAGATTACCACCTTTTCCGGTGATAAGCTGCTGGGCGGTCCCCAGGCAGGTTTAGTCGTGGGCAAAAAGGTGTGGATTGAGCGCATGAAGAAAAACCCCTTGGCACGGGCTGTGCGAGTGGACAAAATGACGCTGGCGGTACTGGAATTGGTGCTCCGGTGGTACCGTGAAGGACGTGGACGTGACTTGCCGCTTTGGCGTATGATTTATATGCCATTGGAAAGTATTTTTGAACGTGCCCAGGTATTTCGGGCGGCACTGATGGCGCGATACCCAGGGGAGAACGTCGACGTTCAACGCGATTGGTCTGAAGTTGGCGGTGGCTCCATGCCAGGCACTCGGCTTGAAACCTACGTGATCGCGGTCACGTTGGCGCCCGAGCGACTGGTCAAAGTGGAAGAGGCGTTGAGAGCCGCTCCACATGCAGTGGTGGCCCGGGTGGGCCGCGGAAAGCTTTTGCTGGATTTGCGAACCGTGTTTGAGGGTCAAGAACCGATACTGCTGGATACCTTAGCCGAGGCTCTAGAGAGCACCGTGATCGGCTAAGGAGAGGAGGCTCATCATGAAGATTCTAGTATTGGTAAAGCAGGTGCCCGATACGGCGACGAAAATCCGGTTGAATCCGGGAGACACGGAGATTCAAACGGATGGCATCAAATGGGTGATTAACCCCTATGACGAGTTTGCCATTGAGGAATGCCTGCGAATCCGAGAAAAGTTTAGCGGTGAAGTTGTTGTCGTGTCGTTGGGACCCAAGCGGGTGGAGGAAGCCATTCGCCAGGCCCTGGCTATGGGGGCTGATCGAGCCATCCATTTGGTAAGCGAGGCCAGGATGGACAGCCAGGCGGCCGCCCGCGTCCTGGCGCATGCCTGCCAGGAGGAAGGCTATGACCTTATCTTGACCGGTAAGCAAGCGGTGGATGATGACCAAGCCCAGGTTGGGCCGCTGGTGGCGGTGGAACTAGGCCTGCCACAGGTTACGGTGGTGCTCAAGCTCGAACTTGATCTAGATTCTAAGCGGATTCGCGCTGAACGCGAACTGGAAGGGGCGACCGAGATTGTTGAGCTGCCGATGCCAGCTGTCGTCACGGCGCAGCGCGGCTTGAACGAACCGCGCTACCCCACGCTGCCCAACATTATGAAGGCCAAGAAGAAAGAGGTAAAGTCGATCGCTGTGGACTCGTCGGGTGTTTCGACGGAGCCATGGGTTCGCATCGAAGAGCTAACCTTGCCTCCTGAGCGGCCGGCCGCCAAGGTACTAACCGGTGAACCGGCGGAGACGGCGCGCGAATTGGCGCGGCTTTTGCACGAAGAGGCCAAAGTCATTTAAGGAGGCGGGCGGCATGGCACAAGGGATTTTAGTGGTGGTTAACCAAGAGGGCGGTCGGCTTCGTCGCGTCGCTTATGAAATGTTGTCCTTGGCTCAGAGTCTGGTACCGGGGGCGGTCACCGCATTGACCTTTGGTGAGGGGGCCGAAGCCGTTCGTGACAACCTAGGCCGATATGGAGCCGACCGTGTAGTGTTGCTGACGGAGTCTCCGTATCACCGCTATAGTTCGGACGGATTTGCCCAAGCGGTAAAGCATGTGGTGGAGACCATCGACCCGGAGGCCTTATTTTTCCCGGCTACGGCCTGGGGTCGCGATTTAGCGCCTCGGGTGGCGGGATTGATCGGGGCGGGTCTGGCCAGCGACTGCACTGAGGTATTTCGGCGAGAGGACGGGCGCCTGGGTGCGGTTCGCCCCATCTACGCCGGGAAGGCGTACGCGCGGGTGGCAATCGACTCGTCGCGACAGATGTTCTCGCTTCGGCCCAATATCCAGCCGGTGAGGGAAAGTGGGCGGGCCGCCGAGGTCGTGGCCATCAATCCGGGTCTTGACAGTGGAACATTTCAAGCGGTGGTGACTGAGGTTCAGCAGAGTCAGGGTGAAAAGCAGGAATTAACCGAAGCCGACATTATCGTATCGGGCGGCCGTGGGATTAAAGCTCCAGAAAACTTCAAGGTGTTGGAAGACCTGGCAGATGCGCTGGGCGCGGCGCTCGGTTCTTCGCGTCCAGTGGCCGATGAGGGCTGGGTGCCCCACTCCTATCACATCGGCCAAACCGGGAAAGTGGTAAGCCCCACCGTTTACGTTGCGGTCGGCATTTCCGGGGCGATTCAGCACTTGGCCGGTATCTCCGGTTCCAAGTATATTGTCGCCATCAACAGTGATCCTGATGCACCGATTTTCAAAGCGGCCAATTACGGTATTGTCGGGGATTTGTTCCAGGTGGTACCGGCCTTGGCGGAGGCGGTCCGTGAGGTGAAAAAGGACGCATAGAGCAACGAGCTCTGGATCGAGGCGGTTCCGTCCGGAACCGTCTCTTTTTCGCATAATTGGACAGGACGGACATAGGGTAGGGTGAGACTACAAGGGGAGGCATATCTCTGTGAAGCGCCCGGTGACGCTCCTGTTCCTGTTAGTATTTGCGGCCGTTCAAATCTACTTCGCCAAAGTTCCACTGTCCCATCAGGTGCAAGGCTCTAGCTGGATTGAGGTGAGCCCCGAGGCGGGCGGTATGGTCGAGCGTGAGGGCCAGTACTATTTGGTAACGCCAACCTCCACCTACCGTTTGACTGCCAACCAGGTTCACATCACCGCCAACAAAAAGCCGATGCGGTGGGTGGATGTGCCTGAACCGTCTGGAGCCGGAGTCTGGAAACTGGCAGTCGGGCCGGGAGCGCTACCGTTGGTCGGGATCGGCGGCCCAGTTTATCCTTCTCCCGACGGCCGCTCCATCATTTGGGTTGACTCAACCACCCATATCGGCTATGTCAGTTTGACCGGAGCGCCCGGTATGCAGCCCTTATCCAGGAAAATGGGCAGGTTAAACCAGGTATTGTGGGCGCCGGATAGCCAAGCTGTGGGCCTGGTCGGAGTCGGCCCTCAGGGCGAGGGAGCGTATGTATGGGATCGTGACGGCAATGTGAGCGCGGTCGCGCTCCCTTCAGCTGGCCTCACCATTACCGGCCTTGGTTTTTCACAAAATAATCAGCTGCTGGCCAAACTCAATGATGGGCGGGTGCTGATGCAAGGGCGGGGCATCATCGCACTGCCAGCGATGTCGCCCTTATTTTTGGCAAAAGACCATGCCGACATTCTTGGTGAGACAGCGAACCAAGTCATTTTTTGGCGAAACGGAACGAAACTTGGCATAGACCGGCCCGATCTGAAATGGATTGGTCGGCCGGCTTTTTCTGTCGATGGTGAGGCTGCAGCCATATTAAGCAAGGGCATGGGCGGTGAATGGCGTCTTTTGACTTACGGCAACCACGAACATCTCGAGATTTCACTGCCGTACCCACATACCACGTATCATTTGCTAGGATTTCTCGGAAGCCATTGGATCGTGATCACGGTGCCGTCGGGGCCGCATACGGGCACGTATGCCTGGTGGATTCAGGGTTGACAACCCGTGGCCATTTTGCCCATCATTTTGTACACTTCTCAAGCGATCGACTTCGTGTTATGATTCTAGTTGTGGCCCATGCGAGGCGGCCTTTGTTTCCATTGACAGTGATCTCAAAACTCGTTAGACTAAATGGCGAAATTTTTTGGGCGGATAGCTCAGTGGTAGAGCACCTGCCTTACAAGCAGGGGGTCACAGGTTCGAACCCTGTTTCGCCCACCATGATATTTCATGTCTGGTGGAAACAGGCGAGATTGTCGGCAGCACACGCCGCGGTAGCTCAGTCGGTAGAGCAGAGGACTGAAAATCCTCGTGTCGGCGGTTCGATTCCGCCCTGCGGCACCACACTTTTCTCCCCGCTCCGTGGGGGGAGTTTTGCTGTGTACGGCTGATACGTGATGCCGGGAAACGGCGTCGTTGTGCGATTTCCGGCCAGGCCGCAAAGGAGACCTCGGTGGAGAACGTCCACCTCGATGGTGACTGGCCACAGTGACATGCTGTCCGATGTGACACGAGGATCGATTACCCCGTCACCACGAGGCGTCACCACAAGAGGAAGGATTGCTGCCCTCGTGGTCCCCACACTTACCACGGGGCTGAGCCCATCCGCCCCGGCTACCAGCAGGCGACAGGTGGGGTTTCGCCGTAGCGACGGCTTTGGAGGATAAGACCGTTGAATCGGGAGGCGTGAGCCGCCTGGCCAAGACCGCACTCTCGCGAATATGGTGAGCGATGTGCCAAACTTGCCCAGGGGGTCGGGCCTCGTTGCAAGGGCCCTTTCGTGGAAATAAAATCGAGGGCGTCGGTGGAGGCTGCGTGGCCCTTGCTATAATCAGGGCGGGCTGATTGTTGCGAATTGGGTGCGGAATAGGAGACTGGCAGGGGGTGGAACCATGAAAGACCGGAGCCAGCAAATTCTCACGCAGGCGATGACCTTGTCCCCCATGGAGCGGGCCGAATTGGTGGAGGAGTTGTTCGCGCTTTTTGATTTTCAGTCAACGCACGGCTATCGATGCCGTATGGGGTGCTGAGACTGAAGTGCGGCTAGAGGTTTTTGAGCGAGGCGACATGCAGGCGAGTCCGGCCGAAGAGGTATATCGACGAATTGGCGGCCAATCACTTAGTGAGTGTGGCGTTTCTACTGGTGGCCGTGGTCGATCCGTTTAGCAGTGCCGATCTCGACGACCCCGACAATCCACCCCTTGACGATCGGTTGTGGTTGGAGGCCGTCTTTATTCCTGGTAAGAAGGACAACACAAAGAACGCCGAGCCGTAGTCGATCTCTATCGGATGACGGACGCGATATCCGTCAGGTCTAAGTTGCCCACTAAATCAAGGTTAGGAGAACACAATGCCTAAGTCGCGAAGCATTTGAAACAGCCCAATGTAAGGAATGCTAAAAGCGTCACACACGTCCGGGATCTTAACCCGCCTCCTGCTCGCAGGATCGGCCCGCGTTTCGTGGCTAACCACCGTTCTCCCGGAAGCCTTAGCGTAGGCAATCACCCAACCATCCGCAGTGCCGGCGAACACGGTCTTGGCCTCTTCAAGGTAGGCTGCAGACTGAACCCACTGCATGATGTCGCGATACGCCGCGATCACCTGATTATCATCCGTGCTGACGAAGAGATGGGCGGCGGTATCCTTCACCCATACAGCCAAATCGTCGTGACCTCGCAGCAGCTCGTCTTTGACCCGATCGATGCTGTGGACCGTGCCACCCATACCGTGCTGGACGAGGCTCGTCCAGAACTTAGGTGCAATATCAAAGGCATAGTAACGATTCTTCGATTCGATCAAAACGTTGGTATCCAACACATACCCCATGACGTTAACGACCCCGGCTCAAGGAATCCATTACTTTGTGGAAGGCTTCTCCGTAAAGTCCCGTCATTCGAAAGGCCTCAAGGTAAGAAAGTTGCCCCTCACTCGTCGCCCGAGAAACCGCGTCAGCAAACAGTCGCCCGATCCTTAGATTTTGGCTTCGATAGAAGTCCCCTCCGGTCGCCTGGCGCGAACGTCCGGATCGGTTCTGCTCATAGGTCCGGTAAAATTGCAGGAACGCTTCGTGATCCCACAGTCCTAACTCCAGGGCACGCCGGGCTATGACGATCCGGCTGGCCTTATAGCGGCGCGCCAAGGTCGATAGGCGGTGGTCGGGTTCGGTCTGCACCCAGATATGGCGCAGGTCATCTTGCGGCACTAAAAACTCGGCTGCAGCCTGGTTACAAGCGCGTTCTACGAGATCGTCCGCCGGCCTCAACTCTCGCAAATCAAAGACGCCACTCTGCCCGAATAGGAGATGCACCGCCTCATGCGCGAGCGTGAATATCTGAGCAGCCAGTGCGTCAGCCCCGTTTACAAAAACTAAGGGGGCGACGTCATCCACTAGCACAAAGCCTCGGAACTCGTTGGGGTCCAAGACACGATGGGTGTTGTTACCAACCACTCCGTTGACGACCACCATTACGCCGACACGTTCCAACGCGCGGCAAAGGACCCGTCGGGCGGCTGTGACATCGCTTTCAGATGCTGCCCACCCAGGGGAAAGACTCAGCAGTTGGCGCATTGCGGCCACAACCATTGGGGTGGGGGTCCCAGTGTCCAGCGTCCTGACGTAACCGAGCGGCTCTCGGTCCTCCTCAATCCAATAGTCCCGGACCCAACCCTGCCGGATTTCCATCATTTGAACCGTCTCGATCAGGTCAGCGCTTGGACGGTTCGGTGTTGGTCCGGTTACGGTGCGGAAAAACGGAATGGGCAGGCGATCTTCGGGAGGTTTATCCAAAAACAAGAAGCCTAACGGAGTGTGGGTAGTCTTTGCAAAGTCCTCCAATTGGCGGAGGGTGGGCATGGCTGTGCCTTGTTCCCACTCTGGAAGCTTGGGAAACCGCTCGGTAATCGTCGTACGGTCCTGTCCAGCCCGGTCGATCGCCCATTGAAGAATAGCCGACCTGACGGGCACCCTAGCCATGTTGTCCCTCCTCTCATGCGACTAAGAGTTCCAAGTCTCTCAACTTCTCGTCCTCGGTTCCATACAACCGCTACCTTAGCTAGGCTAGGGCCCCGCCGTTATCACGACGGACCACCGGGTTTGAATGTTTACGACACAGCCTCTCGGCAATAGCAAACCCTGTCAGTCGACAGACCCTCGTAACCGGAACAGTTGGGCGAGCTCGTCTTCCGTCATTCCGGTCTCCGAAAGCAGTTGCTGAACTTTGACTCCAAGCTGCTTCAAGGCACGTTGGGTCTGTTGATGGTCTCGCTGGAGCGGGATGTAAAAGCCCACGACGTTACCGCGATTGCTGACCGCAACTGGCTCGGTGCCCGCTAAGTAACGGGTAGCGTGATCTCGAAAATCGCGTACACCCACGACCTTCATTCGTGGTCACCTCATGGTCACATTCTGCCCCTTGTACGGGTGAACCGCAATAGTGAATTTAGACGGTACCGGAGGAATGCGGTCGTATGATGCCTTACAACGGCGCCCGTCACCACGGCGTCACCAGGAGCGTCTGGAAATGAGGGTACGGGAGCAACTCCGTGGACACCGAGGATCCCTGAAACCCGCATCAATAGGGGATTCCATGGACACCGGGGATATCATAGAGTGAATACCTTAGATCTGAAAATCCTCGTGTCGGCGGTTCGATTCCGCCCTGCGGCACCACTTAAATTTGAAGCCCTGCAATGCTTGCAGGGTTTTTTATCACATGCATTCGGAGGTCGTTTGGGGCTGGCGTCACCACGAGGGAGAACGCAGCATTTGGGCATGGCCGTGCAAAGTCCCGAAAGCCATACGGAGACTAACTTCCAGGGCCCTCGGCAGAACCTGCCGGCGTCACCAGGAGGAAGCGCGAGGTTAATGACCAAGGCCGGCGGCTCCTGCTAGTACACAATGGCGTTAATCCCGCACCACCTACGCGATCAAACTTTCAGTAATTTACCATCAAACGTCCCGGAAGGGCTTAGCCAAAGAGTGCGACATGCGAAGCAAAACTGGCCCGTTTATTTAGGACACGGGATACTCAACCAGCACTCGATCTGGTTTAACCAGGCACAGTGCTTGGGGGTATAGAGAAAACGGATGGAGTGGCCTTCCATCTCTCAGAACTTTTTCCGGGTATAGCCATCCGACAATTTGAGAAAGAGCCCCTGGCATAAGGGAAGCCGCACCGGCTGTTCCAGTGACGGTGTGTTTCTTTCAGTGGTTACGCATTAACGCCATCGTGTACTAGTGACTTTGTCATGCCTGTGAGGGGCCGTTCGCGGCGAAGTACCGCCCCAATAAGAAAATAAGACGTACCGAGAGGTGCAAGAGGTAGCGAGTCGATCCGCCAATTCACAGACCACGTGCGATAACATCTCAGGACCGATATTTTGAGCCCCACGGGCATGGCTCGGGACCACCAGTCAACTCACTGGCGGCAATTAAGGTAATGCCCTGGATTGGCAAGTAGTCCCACCCGAGGCCCCAGAAGACTGCGAAGGAGGTAGCGCGGGCATATGTGGCGGATGGGAGCTTCGTGGGCAAGGTTGTGCAGTGACCTCTATTTCAGGCAGAACACGGCACCTCGTGACAACTGGCCCGGTGCACCATATAATTTAGGAAATCATGATTAATGAGGCACAAGAGGAGGGGTGCGTGTGCTGACTAAGTTGACACGGCACGGCCAAATCACCTTACCCAAAGCCGTGCGTGAACGCCTGCACTTAGTGGAGGGTGATTACATCGACGTGGAGATCAGCGAGGATGACCGCGGGATTGTGCTGCGGCCTCGTAAGATGGTGGCTATAGACCCCGAGCAGGAGTGGTTTTGGACGCCCGAATGGCAACAGGCCGAACGGGCGGCCGAGGAGGACCTTGCCTCGGGGCGCGTGGTTCATAGTCGGCCGGGAGAGCGGGCGTCCGAAACTTTACGGCGCGCAGTGGAAACGGATGCCGATGAATGACGGTCGAATTTACACGGCGTTTTATTCGTGCCTATGAGCGGCTTCGACGCGAAGAGCAGCAAGCCATCTTGGAGGCGGTCGATCAGGTGCAATCGGACCGGGATCATCCGAGTCTACGGACCAAGAAGATTCAAGGACGACTAGATATCTGGGAAGTACGGGCGTCGCGTGACTTGCGGCTGACGTGTCAGTTGGCCCCAGACCACATTGTGTTTGGCGTGTGTGGGCATCACGATGATGTCCTTCGACGACCGTGACGGATTAGGCCTCGACAGACTGGAGTTATTCTCGTGGCGTGTAGACGGCTCAGGCCAATCGTCACCACTCCTGGTGAAGAGATTCTTAGCCAATCGGTCTTGTGTCGCAGCCCGGTACTTGCTATAATAACCTATACGGTCCCGTCGGTTAGAGGCCTAAGCCGCCGCGTTGTCAGCGCGGAGATCAGGGGTTCGAATCCCCTCGGGACCGCCATTTTTATCACACCGTGAGGTGTGTTTTTTGATGACCAAACGCATGTTGAGGGTGGTAGACCGGGCCATTTCCCTGCAGCTGGGAGGGACTGCACCAGGGGCCTTACGGCAATTTTGCGAGCGAGCGGAGCGCGTACTGCCGTTCGGGCCTCTCAAAGAGGGATAAGGTGGAGTCGGGCTAAATCCCGGGAGATTTCTGGCGAGATAAGCTGTGGAAGTTCCGGGACCCGTTCAGAGGGTTTTGCGTTCCGCCGCGCAGCCTCGGTAAATACGTACTCTAAGGGAGCAAGGTTCAGTTGGCTCCTTGCCGGTATGATAGGGTGCCGAGAAATGCGGTAAAATTGGGATGGGTGTGCAGACCCATCGCATGTATTCGTGTGAGCGGTCCTAGATAAATCTTTGCCTCACCTGCGGATACCAAAATCGACGGAGGGTTGAACATTGGCAAAAATTGCGTTTTGGATAACCGCTGGCCCAGAATTGGAGTCTAAGGCGTTGGCAGGCCTGCGCTTGGCGCACCGTTTGAAAACGGTACGAAAACAGGACGTTAAGGTCTATTTGTTTGGCCCGGGCGTTGCCCTTGCGGTTTCGGAGTCTCCGAACGTGGTGAGCGCGTTGGCCGAATTGCGCGAAGCGGGGTTAATTGTGGGGGCGTGTCCCGCCAATGTGCAGAACATGGGGCTGGACGAGAAGGCGATTTCTGCCGTTGGGGTGGATTTAAAACCTGCCGGCGAAGTGTTGGTTGATTGGGTGGAAGCTGGCTATGAGGTTGTAGGAATTTAGCGTTACGTCAAGTAAGAGACTGCGGATTCAGTGCTGACGCATGACGGGTCACTAATCGGCTCAACCCGGTGGCGTGACGACGGTTCAGGGGCCAGTCAAGTCAATCGCCGGGAGCAAAAGTGCCCGCGTCGTCCGCAGAACCTACGCGTTTAGCC